>NZ_JAWPON010000398.1:0-422 GCF_033344315.1 Vibrio sp. 2132-1
ACTTTCCATCGGAAGATGAGCAGTATCATCAAGATCGAGCAATATTAAACAGCTACTCGAGCCAACGCGTGGTGATGCGTACTCTAGACATCGGTGGTGATAAACCATTGCCATACCTGCCAATCGAAGAGGACAATCCGTTTTTCGGTTGGCGCGGGATTCGCTTTACGTTAGATCATCCTGATATCTTTTTGATTCAATTGCGTGCGATGCTAAGAGCCAGTGCTGAAAGTGGTAATTTAAGTATCTTGTTACCCATGGTATCTGGTATTAAAGAGCTGGATGATGCGATGACGCTGATCAACCAAGCCTACAGCGAAGTTGTCTTGCTTGATGAGCGTATCCAGGCTCCAAAGGTCGGGGTGATGATCGAAGTACCATCGATGGTATATCTGCTTCCTGCCATCGCGCATCGAGTGGAT
>NZ_JAWPON010000398.1:432-668 GCF_033344315.1 Vibrio sp. 2132-1
TCTGTTGGTACTAACGACTTAACTCAGTATTTACTGGCGGTGGATCGGAACAATTCCCGCGTCGCTGATGTCTATGAATCCATGCATCCGGCAGTGCTGTTAGCACTCAAACAGATTCATGACGTGTGCGATAAATATCATGTGCCAGTGTGCATCTGCGGTGAATTAGCCGGTGATCCATTTGGTGCGCTCTTATTACTTGGGTTGGGATACACCAGCTTAAGTATGAACACATC
>NZ_JAWPON010000399.1:0-668 GCF_033344315.1 Vibrio sp. 2132-1
GGCAGCGATGCTGCAACTCCAACGACTTTGGGTGTTATGGTGGGCTACATGCCCACCTTTTTTGTTTTTGTCGAAGAGGTTCGAACGATGAGTTCACCCTCTACTTTGCGTTTGTTAGAAAGCAACGGTTGCCCTTCAATCAGTGCCATCAACGATTCGATTGCGAGTTTACCCATGTCTGAGTAGGGCAGTTCAACCGACGTTAATGCTGGGAAGCTTTCAGAGGCGATTTGCTGATTATCGTAACCGACAACGGCAACATCCTGAGGAATCTTCAACCCCAACTCCGCTATCGCTTGGTAGCACCCCATTGCCATATAGTCGCTGCCACAGAAAATCGCTTCTGGTGGCTGCTCCATATTCAGTAGTGTCAGTGTTTGCTGGTGCGCTTCTTTTAGCGACCAGTTTGCATCGACTAAATACTCTGAGTTAGGAATGATGTCTGCATCAATGAGAGCCTGACGATAACCATCGGCACGTTGCTTACTGGCTAGCATCCAACTTTCACCAGACAGCATGGCAATGCGACGATAACCTTGCGCTGTGAGGTGGGAAACTGCTTTGTAAGCTCCAATCATATCGGCCGGCAAAATACTTGGCGTTTCGGTGTGTTCTTCGTTGGTGCAGTTCAGCAGCACAGTCGGTAAGGAAGTTGTGACGCGTTGCTG
>NZ_JAWPON010000400.1:0-667 GCF_033344315.1 Vibrio sp. 2132-1
GCCTTCTTCTTATCTTTGCTCTTCTATTGGTGGCGGTTGTGGTGCCGCCATTGATCGTTCTAGCTCTTGGTGCGGTGAGTCTGGTTGGTGCTACGCGAGTTACACGGTTATCGGCCCTGAGTGCAACGTGCCTAGCGGTCCATCTTTCTGTTCGGACCCCGAGTGTAAAAACTATAAAGACCCAGATTCAGATGAAAAACCAGATACAGACCCAACCCATGACCCAGACGACCCAACAGGCGGCGACATCGAAGACCCTAGCGTTTTACCAGATTCAGACAATGATGTTGTCGTTCCTGACCCTCCAACAGATGAACCTGATGTTGAAGACCCTCCAACAGATGAATCAA
Source organism: Vibrio sp. 2132-1 (assembly GCF_033344315.1). Lineage (NCBI taxonomy): Bacteria > Pseudomonadati > Pseudomonadota > Gammaproteobacteria > Vibrionales > Vibrionaceae > Vibrio > Vibrio sp. 2132-1. The sequence continues at coordinate 351 of NZ_JAWPON010000400.1, forward strand.
CAGATACGGCAGTTGTTAGCGCAATAACGGGAATGAATAAGGATGTAAACAAGGCGCTCAATGAGATGACCATCGACATAAATCAGGCAAGTGCTGACGTTCAGAATCAAATCATTGCGCTTAATGCTTCAGTTGTTACCAATACGCAGGCCATTCAAAAACAGCAAGCTAACGACAATGAAATCTATCGTAAAACAAAGTCTCTAATTCAACAGGCCAATGCTGACATAACAACAGCGGTAAACAAAAATACCAATGCTATTAACGGCGTTGGTGATGATGTTGAACAAATTGCGGGTGCAATGGATGGTATTGCT
>NZ_JAWPON010000401.1:0-667 GCF_033344315.1 Vibrio sp. 2132-1
GCGACTCCGGCCAACAAGCCGCGAATGAACATCATTGGAAAATGACCTTTATCCAAGGTGACGCGTTTGATCCTCAAACCAAGGCAGTATTCAAACCGACGCAACATGCTGTCGCACTGCATGCTTGTGGTGACCTTCATGTTCGGTTGATGGAATATGGAAGTGAAGCCGGCATCGAGGCGATGACGATTTCACCTTGCTGTTATCATTTGATTCAAAGCGAGACTTACCAAGCGTTATCCCAATCAGTGCGAGCGTCTGAACTCATTTTGTCTAAGCATGAACTGCGCATTCCATTGCAACAGACGGTGACAGGCGGTGAACGTGTGCGTCGCCATCGTCAACAAGAGATGGTATTCAGGCTTGGTTTTGATTTACTGACACGTGAGATTTTGGGAGTTGATGAGTATCAACCCGTGCCAAGCATTCGAAAATCACAGTTAAGTGATGGTTTTGAGGCATTGTGTCTCTGGGCTGCGAAAGAAAAAGGTATCGAGATTAACCAAGCGATTGACTTTGCCGAGTTTGAAAAGCGGGCAATAAAACGTTTTTGGCATATGGAAAGAATGAGCTTAGTGCAACTGGTTTTTCAGCGACCTTTGGAGATCTGGCTCGCATTAGACAAAGTGCTTTATCTTGAAGAACGTGGTTACCGTGTTAGATTGGC
>NZ_JAWPON010000402.1:0-666 GCF_033344315.1 Vibrio sp. 2132-1
TACCTGGCGGTAGTGGCATTAATTTTATCAAACACATGAAACGTGAAGAGCTTACACGCAACATTCCTGTTGTGATGCTGACTGCTCGCGGTGAAGAAGAAGATAAAGTTCGCGGTTTAGAGGTTGGTGCAGATGACTACATTACCAAACCGTTTTCACCTAAAGAGTTAGTTGCTCGCCTTAAAGCGGTTATTCGCCGTGTTACGCCGACCGCATTAGAAGATGTGATTGATGTTCAAGGTCTCAAACTCGATCCTGTTTCTCACCGTGTTACTGCGAATGATGAAGCGGTTGATATGGGGCCTACCGAGTTCAAGATGCTGCACTTCTTTATGACCCATCAAGAGCGTGTTTACAGCCGTGAGCAGCTGCTAAACAACGTGTGGGGCACCAATGTTTATGTTGAAGACCGTACTGTTGACGTTCATATCCGTCGTCTTCGTAAAGCACTGGAAGCTGCCGGTCACGACAAACTGATTCAAACCGTTCGTGGCGCTGGTTACCGCTTCTCAACAAAGGCTTAGATTTTTACGCAGCTTATCAATGCCATTTCTGGAGTAATGAGTGGTTGAAAGATTAACGTGGAAAAAGCTGGCCTGGGAGCTGGCTTTTTTTTACACCCCTTGGGTGATAGTGGGGTGGATATTCGGTTATATGCCGTGGTTG
>NZ_JAWPON010000403.1:0-666 GCF_033344315.1 Vibrio sp. 2132-1
CACAAACACAAAGTAATTGTGATCCAGTAGCTCATTGGTCAACAGCTCGATTTTTTTATCGCTTTCATGTAAGCGCCCCAAAAAGTTCGCGCCACTTTCGCTTTGCTCCCCACTTTGATTCACTAAGTCGCGGCTAAAAAACTCGACGTAATGTTTATCTAATTGCGTTTCACCAATGTGCGTCGAAAACTCCTCTTCATAGATGTCCAACAGCATCAGCAAAGCGTATTGATTTTCGACTTGTACCCCAATCAACGTGTCTAATTGCGAAGTGGTTTGAATAACCCGTTGCTCAAACTTGGCTAACGTCTGTTGTATTTTCTGGCGGTTGGGTGAGATGGGAAACCAAACGGCGTTATCGAAGGGATCAGCCTGTTTTTCCGCTTCCACTTCAATAGCAACCAAGGATTTAGTGAGCTCGAAGTTCTGTCGCGCCTTGATGGGATACTGATTCCCAATCACATCGCGTTCTTCAATCAGCTGATGGCCGACCTCAGAAAGCGCGCTATGAAGTTGTTGCGTACTCTTGGAGTTAATGTGAGCCATGTAGGCAAAGGTGCACGCCACCAGCATCGCAATAAGTAAGCATGAATTGACCAACCTAAACTTATTCATTTTCCAGCACCTCTAAAATTACTGGCCTTGGGGCGCTGAGTGACGTCAAGA
>NZ_JAWPON010000404.1:0-664 GCF_033344315.1 Vibrio sp. 2132-1
TAGAGAAGTTCGGCGATCAATGGACGAAGCCAGAGAACTTTGTTGGTAACGGTGCTTATGTTGTTGACAACTGGGTTGTGAACGAGCGTCTAGTATTGAAGCGTAACGAGCAATACTGGGACAACGAAAACACCACACTAGAGAAAGTTACTTTCCTACCGATTGAAAACCAAGTTGCAGAAATGAACCGCTTCCTAGCGGGTGAAATCGACTTCACGAACGAACTGCCAACAGAGCACTTCAAGCGTCTGAAGAAAGAGCACCCACAAGAAGTATCTGTGACGGGTAACCTATGTACTTACTACTACATCTTCAACACGAAGAAAGCTCCGTTTGATGATGTACGTGTTCGTCAAGCTATCTCTTACGCGATTGATCGTAACATCGTAACTGATGCGATTTTAGCTCAAGGTCAAAAACCAGCTTACTTCCTAACGCCAGAAATCACAGCAGGTTTCAACCCAGAAATTCCTGCATACGGCAAAATGACGCAAGAAGAGCGTAACGCAGAAGCGGCACGTTTATTGGAAGAAGCAGGCTACGGCGCAGATAATCCACTTAAGTTTAACCTTCTTTACAACACGTCTGAGAACCACAAGAAAATTGCGGTTGCTCTAGGCTCTATGTGGAAGAAAACACTTGGTCTAGATGTAACGCTAGAAAA
>NZ_JAWPON010000405.1:0-664 GCF_033344315.1 Vibrio sp. 2132-1
CTTCAACCGCCTGAGCATCGGCGTTCAGGACTTCAACAAAGAAGTGCAAAAACTGGTGAACCGTGAACAAGATGAAGAATTCATCTTTGCGATGGTGGCACGTGCGAAAGAGTTGGGTTTCCGTTCGACCAACCTCGATTTGATCTACGGTTTGCCGAAGCAGACCAAAGCATCTTTTGCGAAGACGTTAGAACAAGTGTTGGAAATGCAGCCGGGTCGTCTGTCGGTCTTTAACTACGCACACATGCCGCAATTGTTTGCTGCGCAGCGTAAGATTAAAGACGAAGATTTGCCAAAAGCAGAAGAGAAAATGGCAATTCTCCAAGACACGATCGCAACTTTGACGGGTGCTGGCTACCAGTTCATCGGCATGGACCATTTTGCGATGCCTGACGACGAACTCGCCGTTGCGCAGCGCGAAGGTGTGTTGCATCACAACTTCCAAGGCTACACCACTCAAGGTGAATGTGACTTGGTAGGCTTTGGTGTTTCTGCCATTTCAATGATTGGTGATGCGTACGCGCAAAACCAAAAAGAGCTCAAGAAGTACTACGCTCAAGTAAATGACCTTCGCCACGCATTGTGGAAAGGTGTCTCACTCGATTCGGATGACTTGCTCCGTCGTGAAGTCGTTAAGCAGCTGATTTGTAACTTTAAGCTTGAT
>NZ_JAWPON010000406.1:0-663 GCF_033344315.1 Vibrio sp. 2132-1
CGAGAACAAAGGGCTGGTATATCTAGCTGGGCCGCCGCGTTACGTTGAGTTGGTGGTGCAAACCGCAGAAGCGTTAGAGAGCCGATTGCTGCAAAAGTCCAATTCGACGGATGAGCTGTTTGTGGAACTCATTCCGCTTAAATATGCCTCAGCAACGGACAGAAGTATCTCGTATCGCGACCAAAGCATTACCGTTCCGGGGATTGCTTCGGTATTGAGCCGTGTGGTTGGCGGTGTTCAAACTCAAATTACGGATTCTGCGTCTGTACAAACATCGCCTGTAAACGGATTACCCGCAGAAGCAGCGAAACCTCGCGGCAAAACTGCGTCTGTGCACGGCGGTGCAACTGTAGAAGCGGAGCCGGGGCTGAATGCGATCATCGTTCGTGATACCCAAGCAAGACTGCCGTTATATCGCAAGCTGGTCGCTCAACTCGATCAGCCACAATCTCGTATCGAGGTTGCGTTATCTATTGTGGACATTAGCGCAAACGATTTACGTCAGCTCGGTGTGGATTGGCGCGCGGGTGTATCGGTTGGAAACAACCGCATTGTCGACATCAAAACAACCGGCGACGTTGATAACGGTGATGTCACATTGGGCAGTGGTCAGAGTTTCAAGTCCTTGTTGGATTCGACCAACTTGAACTACTTGTTGGCACA
>NZ_JAWPON010000407.1:0-663 GCF_033344315.1 Vibrio sp. 2132-1
TTATCATCAATGTTTGTTAAGAATGTAAAACCTGAGTCAATAGTTCAAAATATGTCTAAAAGTCAGGTTGATACGTTCTCCTTTTGGTTTGGCTGTTTTGGGAACGCAGTGTCTCCAATGGTGCTGAAGCTCCCCAGCCATGATCAATAATGCGCCGTGGCCGAGCTCATATTCTATTTGAGTTTTACAATGTAAATTTCGTAGCACAAATCGGCGCGTATCACCTAAGTTCAACGAGGCGATCACCGGATTTCGGCCCAGCTCTGGTTCATTATCTTGGTGCCATCCCATAGAGTCCTGACCGTCGCGATACAGATTCGCCAATACAGAGTTGAACGGGGTGTTGGCAAGGCTTTCACAGCGAGCCTTGAGTGATAAAAGCTCAGACGTCCAAGGGAGAGGTGCCATGGTTAAACCCGAATAGGTGTAAGGCGCATCACCATGCCAAGTCTGCAAACGAGGTTGAAGTACCGATTTCCCGAAAATGGTTATGCGTTCTTGTTGCCAAGGCAAGGTACTCCTAAGCGTTGAAAAGTACGTATCCGCTTCTTGCTGAGAAAGAAAGTTTGGCTGATAAAAGAGCTTACCTTGGCGTACCTCTTGCCAATCCGTACTTTCAAATAAATCGCCTTGTCCTTGCATCCCGTTGCCTATTTAAACCAT
>NZ_JAWPON010000040.1:0-4953 GCF_033344315.1 Vibrio sp. 2132-1
AACCACCTCCGCAGCCATTTATTGGTGTGGTCTACAGAGGATTATGTCTTTTTAGAGGGGAAAATCCCTAGAACCCCGACTACCTTGGTGATCTCGCCTTTCACGTAGTGAACAAATTCTTCCAACTGATCTGCGCGGGAGGCCAAGCGATCTTCTTCTTGTCCAAGATAAGCCTGTCTAGCTTCAAGTATGACGGGCTGATACTGGGCCGGCAGGCGCTCCATTGCCCAGTCGGCAGCGACATCCTTCGGCGCGATTTTGCCGGTTACTGCGCTGTACCAAATGCGGGACAACGTAAGCACTACATTTCGCTCATCGCCAGCCCAGTCGGGCGGCGAGTTCCATAGCGTTAAGGTTTCATTTAGCGCCTCAAATAGATCCTGTTCAGGAACCGGATCAAAGAGTTCCTCCGCCGCTGGACCTACCAAGGCAACGCTATGTTCTCTTGCTTTTGTCAGCAAGATAGCCAGATCAATGTCGATCGTGGCTGGCTCGAAGATACCTGCAAGAATGTCATTGCGCTGCCATTCTCCAAATTGCAGTTCGCGCTTAGCTGGATAACGCCACGGAATGATGTCGTCGTGCACAACAATGGTGACTTCTACAGCGCGGAGAATCTCGCTCTCTCCAGGGGAAGCCGAAGTTTCCAAAAGGTCGTTGATCAAAGCTCGCCGCGTTGTTTCATCAAGCCTTACGGTCACCGTAACCAGCAAATCAATATCACTGTGTGGCTTCAGGCCGCCATCCACTGCGGAGCCGTACAAATGTACGGCCAGCAACGTCGGTTCGAGATGGCGCTCGATGACGCCAACTACCTCTGATAGTTGAGTCGATACTTCGGCGATCACCGCTTCCCTCATGATGTTTAACGCCGCCATAAGTTGCGGCTTTGTAGTTGATTGTTTTGTGGTAGCGTAGCGTTAAGCCACAAAACAAGCGACGGAAAAGCCGTCAACTTGATGGCCTTGTTAGCCTTATCAGCGCGACTGTGATGTATAAACGTCAAAAATTGAACGACCAATTTTAACAATCGCATCATTTCGCTCTGCCATTGAAGCCTGTGTTTGAGCTAGATAGATGCTCACAATAATTGGGGCTTGATGCTCACTCCACACAACTGCTGTAATACTCCGAGCACCAAATCCGCCAGCACCTGAACGATCCGCAATGTTCCATCCCGCCGGCAATACTGAACGTAGTAAATTACCAGTGACTTGATTGTTCACCATCCAAGACTCTAATTTTTTTTTGTTCATTTCAGATAGCGCTGAACCAAATAAAAATTTATTCAAAGTACTGGCTATTGCCTTAGGAGTTGTCGTATCCCTCAAATCACCGAGCTTACCTTCATTTAAATCAGGCTCAATACGGTCTAGACGAGTCTCTTTGTCCCCAATTTGTCTTAAAAAATCAGTAACGCCTTTGGAGCCACCTACAGCACTTAGGATGATATTTGCCGCAGTATTATCACTTGTAGTCATAGTTGCGAAGCACGCATCATCGAGTGTGATTGCCTGCCCTACTTGCTTTTCTATTACAGGGGAATAGGTCACAAGATCTGCTTTCTTAATCTCGACTGTACTATTGGGATTAACTTTTCCTTGCTCAGCATCATATAGTAATTTAGCGCAAGCTATTGTTTTAAAAGTACTTGTCAACGGGAAGCGCTGATTGCCATTGTAATCCCAGTATTCTCCATTTTGAGTATCAAGAACGGAAACACCTATACGAGCAGAAAGAGAAACTTCAATTGCCTTAACGTCTTGTTCAACTTGCCGAAACTTTGAACTACTTGCAAAAGCATAAAAGATACGCTATTCTTAGCATTTGCTCCATGTCTCAATGCATTAAAAGATTACAAACGCATATAAGGTTACTTAAGATAAATGTCTCTACTTAGTCGCTATGAACAACTTAATTTGATTCAATGTAATAGACGTTACAAGCTCATAATTGCACATTTTTAATGACGTTCAGAGGTCGTCAATAATGAATTTTCTGATAAAAAATATTCTGCTCATTACTCTTTTTGTTCCTTTTGTAACAGCAGCAAACAATACAGACACTAAAACGCTGGAGGTTAAACAATTAACCGATAATATCTATCAGCATATCTCATATAAACATGTTGAGCCTTGGGGGTTTATTGGCGCGTCTGGCTTAATTGTAGTCGATGGAGATGCGGCATACCTGATTGACACTCCTTGGACGACCAAAGCAACCAATCAACTTATTGAATGGATTGAAGATAGAGGTCTCGTACTAAAAAGCGCAATAGTAACTCACTTTCATGAAGATGCGAGTGGTGATTTACCACTTTTAAATGATTTAAAAGTTAACACTTATGCCACTTCACTCACTAATCAACTTCTTAAACTCAATAACAAAGAAATTTCGAATACTGAAATATCGAGCAATGAACTCAAAATTTTCAACGGCATTGCGACAGTGTATTATCCTGGCCCAGGCCATACTGAAGATAACATCGTTGTTTGGTTACCGAATGAAAAGCTATTATTTGGCGGTTGCTTTGTTAAAAGCCTCCGTAATAAAAGTCTAGGTTACACTGGAGATGCAAATATAGGCGAATGGTCGAACTCTATTCAAAGAGTGCTGCAACGCTATCCAGATATAGTCACTGTAGTGCCTGGGCATGGTCAGGTTGGAGACGTTAGTTTACTCCTTCATACACAAAAATTAGCATCATCCGATAAGACTTCTGACAAATAGACAAATAAAGCAAAGGAAAAATAGTGGAGCTAAGAGGTAGTAGAATAAAACTATCACCATTTGATAGTTCAGATAGACAGTTGTTCATAGAAATATCAATGTGCCCCATTATGATGGAGCATGTGTATGAGCCTCTAACTTATCAAGAAGCTGTGGCAGCGTTTGAGTTAAAATCTCAATCTTGGCAGTTTGAAAGTGATCACTGGCTTTCATTTGGTATTGAGGACATATCATCAGGAGAAAAGCTGGGCAGTATTGGATTGAAGGTCATTAATCACAAGGCGCGAATAGCCGAAGTAGGTTACATGATTAAGCAAAGTGCTCAAGGCAGGGGAATTGCTGGAGAAGCTTTAACATTAATTAAGCAATTTGGGTATAGGAAGTATAAACCACCTTTTTGCTCCTCATCCGAAGTATCTTACCTGAAATTCCCTCACTCGTTTACCGCTCAAGCCCCAATTTTAACTGCCGGTCCAGCCTAAACCGCTCTAATAAGGTTCGATTTGGCGGTAAAATCTCTAGCCTGATAGCTCGAGAGATACAAACTGCCCCACCGCCCCGTTTAAAAGTTGGCAGTGTTGAGCAGTGTTGGATTTGGGGTCGTCAGTCAAAGAGACGACTCTGTGATGGATCGAACAGGCTGGGAGTCAGTGGCGGCGCTCGTTCTGGTGGCAGCTCACGCTGCTTGGCGGCATTCGCCTTGGCTGTTTTCTGTTTCAGATGCTTGAGAATCTGCTCAATGACCTTCGGATCTTCGATGCTGGCAATCACTTTGACGTGACCGCCGCAGTGTTCGCAGACTTCAATATCAATATTGAAGACTCGCTTGAGGCGTTGCATCCAGGTCATGGCGCGGTGGCGCTCTGCAGGACTCTTGTCACGCCAGTTAGTATCGAGACCTTCCGATTTGTCGGGCTTCTTGCCCCGCTTGGCGGGTGTTACTTGAACTCGGTGTTTGCTGTTCGGTGCAAAGACGCCGTGGAAGCGTGTGAGGTTGACTCGCGGCTTAGGTACCAACGCAGCGAGTTTGGCGATGAAGTCCAGCGGCTCGAAGATCACATGGGTGGTGCCATTGCGGTACGGAGTTTTGAGCTCGTAACGCACCTGCCCATTGGCGGTTAATGCCAGACGTTTTTCTGAAACCGCTGGCCGACTAATGTAGCGACACAAGCGCTCAAGCTTATCCCGCTGATGCGCTTCGGCCATCACACCGGCGTGTAGCGAGAAACCAGCATGGTTGGCTACTCGACTGCTTGAGTCGGCTTTATCCTCACGCCCTGGCAAGGTTTGCAGGGTGAAGACTTTGCGCCCTTGCTGGGGGCCGACGGCAATGCGATACGTAACCGAAGCACCATGTAATTGAGTCAGCGTATCGTCTTCGCCCTCTTCCAGTGTCAACCACGTATTCTCGGCATCACGCTCCAAAATCCCACGCTTTTCCATGCAGCGAGCGATGCGATGGCTGAGGGTGTGAGCGAGCGTATTCAGCTCATCGTAAGTGGGTGCCTTGACACGATGGAAGCGTTGCTTGCCATAGTCATCTTCGGCATAGACACCATCGAGAAACAGCATGTGGTAGTGGACATTGAGATTTAGCGCGGAGCCAAAGCGTTGGATAAGAGTCACTGAGCCAGTTTGTGCAGAGGCTTTGGTGTAACCGGCTTTTTTGATCAGATGAGTTGAGAGTGTACGATAGACGATACTCAAGACCTGGCCCATCAGCTGGGGATGGCGAGCCAGCAAAAAGCGTAGCTGGAAAGGAAAGCTGAGCACCCACTGGCGAATGGGCTCCTTGGGGAAGACTTCGTCTATCAGCAGCGCCGCACTCTCGGCCATCCGGCGGGCACCGCAGCTAGGGCAAAAGCCGCGTCGTTTACAGCTGAAGGCGACCAGACGCTCGTGATGACAATCCTCGCAGCGAACCCGCATGAAACCATACTCCAGACGGCCACATTGGAGGAGGTCGTTGAATTCTTGTTGGATGTAGCGAGGCAGGTGTTGACCTTGGGCTTCGAGTGAGGCTTTGAAGGCTGGGTAGTGCTGCTCAACCAGCTGGTAGAGCAGCGTCTGGTCGGGTTGGTGGCGTTCGTAACCGTTTGTTTGAGTGGGCGATTGACTCGCCGTGGCGTTCCTTGCCAGCGACATGGGGGTTCTAGGGATTTTCCCCTCTAAAAAGACTTAATCCTCTGTAGACCACACCAATAAATGGCTGCGGAGGTGGGT
>NZ_JAWPON010000408.1:0-663 GCF_033344315.1 Vibrio sp. 2132-1
ATGCCTTTATCATCACTTCTGTCATCACCGCTACTGTTGCTGTCGTTTGTGCTGTTGAAGTGTTTACCTTCGTTCAAGAGGGCAACTGTTGCGAAATCGTCTCCACTATCAAAAACTAGCTCACCATTTTCATTCCAAATTGAGAATGAACGCGCGCCAAATGCTTGAACGTTTTCTTCTGCGTTTAATGTGTGGTTTGGTTTGATAACTTTGAGTCTAGCTAGCTGTTTGTTGTCTTTCAGAGCTCCAGCAAGAGGGTGGTCGGTCGTAACTTTGAGTTTTTTGCCACGGACTTCGTCGATATGGCTCAAACAGGAGCCTTTGACATTGGTGTAATCTGGCGTACCTTGATAGTCATCCTCATCCCACTTGAATCCTGCTTGATCACATTCAGCTTGAGTGGTTTTAAAACCATATTCGCGACCATCCCCTTCGTTGGCTGAAACAATGTAGGTTTGGCCGTTGACAGAGTAACTGTCTAGCGTGTCGGGCATGTACAAGCCAACCAACTGCGGATAGCTTTTCAAATTGCCGATGATCTTATCTTTATTTGAGGCGTCCAGCTTTGAATTTGACCAAGACTTTTCCCCTAAAGCGACAATTTTTTCTACCGATTGGCTTTGTGGATCAATAATCGCCATTGCGTTATTTTCCTGCAAGGCG
>NZ_JAWPON010000409.1:0-662 GCF_033344315.1 Vibrio sp. 2132-1
AGCGAGCACTCTGCTCGCTTTTTATCTTCTGAACTATTTATAGACGCGCTTTGTTATTGAATAACGGGCACTTCTTCACTGTATAAAGGTTCACCTTGCATGATACTGATTTCAACACGACGGTTAAGTGCGCGGTTTTCATCAGAATCATTCGGCACCAAAGGCTCGGTATCCGCCATACCTCGCACACGAAGACGCTGATGCGAGAAACCTCTGACCTTTTCCATCTCTTGAGCGACCGACACTGCACGCTGCGATGACAAGTCCCAATTCGAGCGATACAGCTCAGAATCCAAACGCTGATTGTCTGTGTGACCAGAGATTCGGACAATACCTGGCACATCTTTCACTAGCTCAGCAATCTGTCGCACTAATGGTCTGAACTTCGGTTGCAGGAATGCAGAACCTTCTGGGAATGCGCCTTTCTCTCGCATTCGTATAACGATTTGCTGACCGAGGTTCTCCACTTCAATCGCGCCTTGTTCGATTTCACGTTCGAGCGCCTTCTTGATGCTCTCCATCAAGGTTTCCATCTCTTGTGACATCTCTTCAGACTGCTGCTGTTGCATGTCTGACTCTGCGGACTGATTGCTTTGTGTCGAGGTTTCCGGTGATTGACCGCCCGTCAGCTTACCTTCATCACGCTTAGTACCACCAGCTCG
>NZ_JAWPON010000410.1:0-661 GCF_033344315.1 Vibrio sp. 2132-1
GAATTCAAAACCTACCCAATGAGTATTCAACCTAATTCACGTCAGTTAATTTCTTGCGAAGAATGTGGCCTTGTCGTCCGCATTCCGGAAATCGAGCAAGGGCAAAAAGCTCAATGCCCTCGATGTTCGCATTCACTTACAAAAATTAACGCCAAGCCTTATCAAAGCGTGATTGCGGTATCGTCTGCGTGTTTGATCATGCTGGTGCTCAGTATCTCTTTCCCATTCATGTCATTCAGCGTGCAAGGGTTGTCGCAAGAGATCACTCTGCTTCACGCAGCCAAAATGCTGGCTGAATTTCAAAACGCCCTTCTTGGTGCGCTTCTGCTCGCGACGGTCGTCGTTTTGCCAGCTATCTATGTGGGTTTGATCCTTTTTCTGCACCTTGAGGCGTTAAAAGTTCGCAACCATCCGCCGTCTAAAAAGCAGCAGCGTATGGCCAAAGTACTTTGCCGAATTCTGTTTCGAGTTGAACCGTGGTTAATGGTCGATGTGTTTTTAATTGGCGTATTGGTGAGCTTAATTAAAATTGCGTCTCTGGCCGACATCGGCATGGGCAGCTCGTTTTGGGCGTTTTGTGTATACACGATATTGGTGGTGAAATGCATTTCGATGGTCGATAAAAGCTGGCTGTGGGGGCACTTTATTCCGGCAATCGAGT
>NZ_JAWPON010000411.1:0-661 GCF_033344315.1 Vibrio sp. 2132-1
TTTTTGCTGCGCAGCTTGCTCGCGAAGCGTTGGGCACAAATTGGGTCAAACTGGAGATCCATCCCGACCCGAAATACTTAATGCCTGACCCCATAGAAACCTTAGCCGCTGCCGAACAGCTCGTGCGAGATGGCTTTATTGTTTTGCCATATTGCCATGCTGATCCGGTGTTATGTAAACGGCTGGAAGAAGTTGGCTGTGCTGCGGTGATGCCATTGGGTGCGCCGATTGGTTCGAACAAAGGTATCGCTTCGCACGATTTTCTAGAAATCATTATTGACCAAGCGAACGTACCTGTTGTCGTGGATGCGGGAATTGGTGCGCCTTCACATGCGGCAAGAGCGATGGAAATGGGCGCGGATGCCGTGTTGGTCAATACGGCGATCGCTGCTGCAAGTAATCCCGTTGCGATGGCGAAAGCGTTCAAGATGGCAGTCGAGTCAGGTCGTATGGCTTATGAAGCTGGGCTTGCAGGGAAAGTTTCTCATGCCGTTGCTTCGAGTCCGCTAACGGCTTTTCTCGATGAACTGTAGAAGTGAGGGTTCAATATGAGCTTTTATGATCGCTTTCAGCAGCTCGATTGGGATGACATATCCATGTCGATTTATGCCAAAACGGCGCAGGATGTGGAAAGGGCGCTAGCAAAACCGAAACGAGATTT
>NZ_JAWPON010000412.1:0-661 GCF_033344315.1 Vibrio sp. 2132-1
GCTTACTACGTACTGAAAGTGAACCCAGATGCGTCTGATCCGCACGAATGTATGAACTTCATTCTGCACAAAGGCGATGAGAAAGCCTTCGGTAGCTCGAACTCAAAAGTGGAGCTGACCAAAATTGGCGAATCTAAAGGTCTATTTGGCTTCCACGGCAGCAGCGAGCTTTACTACGAGCCAATCGAAGAACGTCCAGTCGATATTGATGGTCAAAAAGCGCATTGGTTAGATGCCAACACTATCGCATGGGAAGCGGCAGCCAATGCTGATTCCATGAAACTGTTCTACAGCTTGACCAACGACATCAAAATGGATGAAGACAAGCAAATCTCTGGCGGTACAGCTGTTGAGCTGACCAAAGCGGGCGATTTGTCTGACGGTCTTAAATCTCGTTTCCGCCACCTTGCAAGCCTTCAAGCTGCTGGCATTGATGTGGACGATGCAACCCTACGTACGATTCTGAAATCACAAATCGTCATGGTGGCTTACAACGCAAATGGCGACGTTATTTCTGCAACTGAAGTGCAAAAGCCGGGCGTTTTGGATGCGGTGTTTGCCGACTCCAAGGCAGGTAACGCAATTAGCCAAGAACTCGGCGCGATTGTGGAAGGCGGCGCAGCAACCTTCAAACTTTGGGCGCCAACAGCGCAAGACGTTG
>NZ_JAWPON010000413.1:0-660 GCF_033344315.1 Vibrio sp. 2132-1
GGGAAGAGTATGGCAAAGGGGATTACTTGCTGTGTTCATATCACGGTATTCCTAAACGTTATGCAGACAATGGCGACATTTATCCTCAGCATTGTGAAGCGACCACTCGCTTGCTTGGTGAGGCGCTTGGTTTATCATCGGATCAGATTGGTATGTCTTATCAGTCTCGTTTTGGCCGAGAAGAGTGGCTACAGCCTTACACTGATAAAACATTGGAAACCATCACCAGTAAAGGCGTGAAGAAAATTGATATCATGACTCCTGCATTTTCATCTGATTGTTTAGAAACGTTGGAAGAAATAGCTGGAGAGAACAAAGAGATCTTTATGGAAGCGGGTGGTGAGCAGTTCCACTATATTCCATGCCTTAATGACGATGACATGCATATCGATATGATGGCAGAACTAGTACGCAGCAAGCTGTAGAGCTTTGGTTTTCTGTACTGAATGAATACAGATAAGGGTCGCGATTGCGACCCTTTTTAGTAACTTTGAAACCATGTTAAGCAACTTGTGTTTGTTGCTCTTCAATTTGTTCTGCAGTGCTGTGAGTGTTTTCTGCACCGTGCATCCAACGAACAAGCGTGTTCGAGAATAACATTAGAATCACACCACTGATCAATGCGGTTACTGCGATGCCACTAAAGATAGCCATTGCACC
>NZ_JAWPON010000414.1:0-660 GCF_033344315.1 Vibrio sp. 2132-1
AGCCATTACTACTGCACTGATGGTGAAACGCATATTCTCTATGCCGTTGAGAGCACTGCAAGGATTTCTAGACTCGGTATTTAAGCTGGCTAACATCCCGCTAGTTTGTCCCCACTACACCTGTATAAGCCGTCGAGCTAAGGAAGTTGAGGTTTCATTTAAAACTAAAACCAGAGGTGCGATACAACACCTAGCCATTGATGCCACTGGCCTCAAGGTTTATGGCGAAGGCGAATGGAAGGTCAAGAAGCATGGTACTGACGGGAAGCGTAGGGTTTGGCGTAAGCTGCATATCGCAGTAGATACTAGCACCCACGAAATAGTCGCAGCAGAGCTGAGCTTATCTAACGTAACCGATGCCGAAGTACTTCCCAACTTGCTTAAGCAGACACGTCGGAAAATCATCGAGATATCAGGCGATGGCGCTTATGACACAAGGAATTGCCATAATGCCATACGGGTCAAGCGAGCGGTTCCGCTTATCCCACCACGAGAAGGGGCAGCTTTCTGGGAGCAAGGACACCCTCGCAATTTAGCAGTAGGTTGTCAGAAGCTCTACGGCTCCAACAAGAAATGGAAAAAGCGGTATGGCTATCATAAGCGCTCGCTATCAGAGACCGCAATGTATCGGGTGAAACAGTTGTTAGGTGGAAAATTAAG
>NZ_JAWPON010000415.1:0-658 GCF_033344315.1 Vibrio sp. 2132-1
AAAGTCGTTCTTCCCGACAATGTCATCGTTAGACTTTTTCCACGCCTGTTCTACGCTGCGGTTAGTCATGGCGTACAGACCATCGGTGGTTTTGATCCAGACGTGGTCATCCAGACAATCGATGAATTCTTGCAGCGTTGGTAGTGGCTTGTTGGCGTGTGAGTGATGACGTTTGAGCTCTTGATGATAATGCTGGCTAACATCAAAACTGATGCGGCCTGCCAGTGCGCTCAGCCACGCAGAAACGGTTTGCTTTTGCTGCGTTGAGTGCGTCAACGTCACAACGGCAAACAGCTCCTCATTCGGTAGCCATACTGGGCACAGGCTCAGGTTTTCATCATCAAATTGTGAGCAAACTACGTCAAAGTGCGGCGCGGACAATTGCGCGCAGTTTTGCTCAATCATCGCCACAATGGCGCGGTGATTTTGTGGCGAGGTGGATACCTCACTGGATAGCCATTGTTTGGTGTAGCTCAGGGTATAAAGTTGTCCCTGAGCTTGAGTGGCATCACAGCATTGCTGCAGAGCGTGTTGCCAGTCAGTCATCAACGGTGAAGGAATAGCGAAGCGAAACATAATTAGTAAAGTATACTGAAGTGCACACGAATATTTATAGGAATGTCGCCGTGTTTGGCGGCTGGGCTTTGGTTATATCGTA
>NZ_JAWPON010000416.1:0-658 GCF_033344315.1 Vibrio sp. 2132-1
GTCGTGGTGGTGCGTTCTTTATTCGTCGTAGCTTTAAAGGCAACAAACTGTACTCCACGATTTTCCGTGAGTATCTAGCCGAGCTGTTTGCAAAAGGTTACTCGGTAGAGTACTTCAGCGAAGGTGGTCGCTCACGTACCGGTCGTTTACTGCAAGCGAAAACGGGTATGTTGGCCATGACGATTCAAGCGATGCTGCGTGGTCTAAACCGTCCGGTAACGCTGGTACCGGTTTACATCGGTTACGAGCACGTAATGGAAGTGGGCACTTACGCCAAAGAACTGCGCGGTAAACGTAAAGAGAAAGAAAACGCAGGTCTTGTTCTGCGCACTCTACGTAAACTGCGTAACTTTGGTTTGGGCTACGTGAACTTCGGTGAGCCTATTCAGCTCAACCAATACCTTAACGAGCACGCGCCAGAGTGGACAAAAGACATCGATAGCATGGGCGGTAGCAAACCACAGTGGATGAATCCTGTGGTCAATGAGCTAGCGAACAAGATGATGACGCACATTAACGATGCGGCAGCGGCAAACGCCTTAACGCTTTGTGCAACAGCATTGTTGGCTTCTCGCCAACGTGCACTGTCTCGTGATTCTCTGATCAATCAGATTGAGTGCTACTTGAAGCTACTGAAAAACAACCCATACTCAAGCAC
>NZ_JAWPON010000417.1:0-657 GCF_033344315.1 Vibrio sp. 2132-1
TCGGTACGGACGGTGAAGTATCTGTGCGCGTACGTGGTCAGCAAGATAACCAAGTCGTTGGCCAGTTGACTATTACAGACTTTGTTAACCCAGGTGGCCTAGAGCCAATCGGTCAGAACCTTTACTTGCCAACAGGCGCAAGTGGCGACCCGCAAGAAGGTGTTCCGGGTTTGGACGGTTTGGGTGAAATTCGCCAATCCATGCTAGAAGCCTCCAACGTAAACGTGACAGAAGAATTGGTCAACATGATCGAAGCTCAGCGCGTGTACGAAATGAACTCTAAAGTGATCTCATCTGTCGATAAGATGATGAGCTTCGTTAACCAGCAGTTGTAACGGCGAAAGTTAGCCATTAAGGAGCTCATAATGAAACGAATCTGTTTACTTGCGCTGATCACAACCATGTCTGGCTGTGCGATGTTAGAACCCATCGAAACGGATGAAGTGACGCAAGCGACTACCGTTGTGGATGCGGTTGAAGGCGATAAGTCGAAAGACGAGAGTAGCGGCATCGTTGATACACTGCGTGGCAGAAATGATCCGGTTGCTGGTGATCCAGCGTGGGCTCCAATTCATCCAAAACAAAAGCCTGAGCATTATGCTGCGGCGACGGGTTCTCTGTTTAGCCCAGAGCACATCACCGATTTGTATGACGACT
>NZ_JAWPON010000041.1:0-4438 GCF_033344315.1 Vibrio sp. 2132-1
CCTGTAAATCGCTCTGAAAGCGTCACAAACTTACAGCCCGATTTCTGGCTAATTAGGTAAGGATAAGTGCTTAAAAACGCTCCAGGAGCGTTTTGAGAGCGTCAGATTGGCGTTTTGAGATGCTAAGTCGGCTATTTAACGTAATAGGAATAATAATCACCACCACAACGTTATGTTGCTTTAAATTATGAGCTTCTTTGCTTCGATTTGAAGCCATTCAAATGTGTTTTTGGGCTCTCCATGCATTTCCATTTGATGCCAAAGTTTTTCAAATGACAAAATAGTGACTTGTAGAGCAACTTCTTCATTTCCAATTTCCATTGTTAAATTTTCGAGAAGTTTAATCGTATGAGCATCTACTAAAGTGTCGTATTTTTTTATTTTACACAAAGCCATAACGCAATACTCACAAAGTGTTGATATGCATGTAACTTTATAATAGTGCTCAATTGCGTATATAGTGGTTTTTTTTGGCCTAAGTCTATTAAGAACGTTCAATTGCTCACACAAACCTAGTCTTAAATATGATGTGTATGAGATAAATGGGATAAAGCGTGAAACTAAAAATTTATTTTAAAACATCGAATAACAAAGGCTTTGAAATCGCATCATATCAAGAACATTACGAGACAATTGTTGCTCAATGGCTTTCGTTAGGTCGTACACTAGAATCGAGTTCTTTTTTCCTTGTGCTGTACGATGATGATGGTAAGTGTGTAGATGCCAAATATCTTTCAAAAAATAATTTTAGTCGATTGCTGATAGAGTGGGACTGCTTTGGTTTAAAAGAAAGTAATGAGTAATTTAACGTAACACTCGTTGTGCGAACTGAACGATAGAACGCAAAAGGTTGCCCAAACCGGCGACCTTTTTTACATCTGGCAGATACGAAAAACGCCTCCCAATGGGAGGCGTTTTTCTTGAGGACGTTCATTACCTTAGAAAAGGATCGTTGAGATCCCAGCTCTTTGGTTGTAATCTCAATCCCCAGATGTGACAAAACCGACCCTGCAAGGTCGGCTTTGATCGGAATACTTACTGGTTTGACGGCCTGTGTAAGTCCTTTCATGATAGCCCATATCATTTAAGCACTTCAAGTATTCCTGCACTCTGTTTGGACTCAAGATGTTTTGGACAGAGCGATGCGCATCAGCCACCGACCAAGGGAAGTTCCAAAGGTGGCAGGTAAAGGCACTAATCAAAACTTGCGAAAGCACGATAAAACCGCTCTCTTGTAGCTGCTAGAGGGAGAACTGCGGAAAAGGAATAATTGATTAGTGTTGTGAGACTGGAATGGGGGCGTAAAGCCTTACTCACAGCGCAGGGCAGCCCGAAAGGGAAGAGACTTACCCAATCTGAAAGCGACCAAAAAGATACCCAAATCACTCATAAATTTGAGTTGAAATGGGTAGGGGTCGGCGCAGCCGAAAGGGTGGTTTGCGCTAGCTTGGCTAGCCTCCTCTTTGCTCTTACTGTCATTGTTTGATACTTCATGATTTCCCTTATTTGCATTTCTTTATCTTACTTTCTATCTTTTGTTAAGCACATAAGCAAGGCTACACAAAGACCCCTCCACTTCGTTACGTTGTCATTGTGCCTTGTAAGGGACGCTACGCTCCCTTAACCCTAGTTAAAAGCACTCAAACTAAAGAATTGCCATGACTGAAAAGAAGAAAGTAATACGAGAAAAGTCCATCAAGATCAGAGTCACTGAGACTGAACTTCAAGCTCTGAAAGATCGGTGTGATGGTGCGGAATTAGCTCCTTGGATGAGAGAGACTTGTCTTGGGGAACGGACTCTTAAAAGAGCCAATGTTCCTAAAGTAGACCCTGCATTATTGCGCCAGTTATCTGGACTTGGGAATAACTTGAATCAGATTACTAGAGTAGTGAATACCCAGAATTATGATGTCGTGAATGTGGTTCAAGTATTGGCTCAACTTTCAGCAATCGAGCGTCAGCTTGGGCAAATAATGGCACAGTATGAGATCTCAGTATGATTGTTCAGTTCGCTCGTAGAGGTAAGGGCGTTGGGAGTGGCCCTGTTGATTATCTCTTAGGGAAAGATAGAAATCGGGAGAGGGCGACACTCAATCAAGGCGATCCTGATTTAGTTCAATCACTCATTGATTCGAGTCCTTACGCCAAAAAGTACACATCGGGCTTTCTCTGTTTTGCTGAAACGGACTTATCACAAGAGATTAAAGATCGCCTCATGGCTGATTTTGAAAAGGCTTTGTTACCAGGCTTAGACAAAGACCAATACTCCATTCTTTGGGTAGAGCATCTTGATAAAGGGCGGTTAGAGCTGAACTTTGTTATTCCAAATATTGAGCTTCATTCTGGCAAGCGACTTCAACCTTACTACCACTTTGCAGACAATCCTCGTATCGATGCTTGGCGCACCATTCAGAATCTTGAACTAGGGCTTCATGACCCAGATGACCCTGCTAATCAGCAAGGCTTGGTGAGTGCTAAAGACACTCCATCCGATGCAAAAGAGATTCAGCAACTTCTTACCGATGGTCTACTTAATCTTGCTCAATCAGGCGCGATCCGTAGTCGAAAAGGGGTAATTGGTGCGCTTGAAAGCAAAGGATTTGAGATTGCCAGAGTGACAGCTAAAAGCATCAGCATTAAGAATCCCGAAAGTGGGAAACGAAACATAAGATTAAAAGGTTTGTTGTATGAGCAAGATTTTGAATATGGCGAGGGACTTCAATTCGCAATCGAAGAAGCAAGCCAACGCTATCGAGCAAACGCTAAAGAAAGACTTCGAGAGGCACGAACAACGTATTCAAGATGCGTTGAAATCAAGCGAGCAGAAAATCATAAACGACATCCAAGAGCAGCAATCACGTTTGAATCTCTTGGTGATGAAAACATGGATTTGGTTGCCAGTGACCCTGTTATTTTTGGTGATCGTCAGTTACGGGATCGCTTGGTATCAAGGGCAGACGATATTAGACAATCAGAAAAAGATAGCCCGCCAAAAAGCGATCCTAGAGCAGTTCCAGAACAAGACTTGGGGGCTTTCTCTGTACGAGAGCCAGAAAGGGGAACGTTTTATTGTGATACCAGAGGGTTACTCGATTCTGGAGGGGTGGACAATGAACGATGGCAAGAACGAGCTGATCAAGTTGGAGAGGAAATAAATGACCGAGCTAGAGAAACAACTTTTGCACGCCTTCGAGGTTTTAGAGAGGCAGCACAAGGAGCAGCACAGCGAGTTCGTGAAGCTCTACAAGGATTTAGAGAAAAGATTCGAGCAGAGCAGCGAGGAGAACCAACGCTTACAGAGCAGTGTGAGCAGCTTGACCATGCAAGTAAACAACTTGACGCAGCAGCTCCAGTCGTTGGAAAAGCAATACAGCAAGAGCAGTCGTTAGCACGACAAAATCGCAGAGGTCGAGGTTTCGGATTTAATCGTTAATACATTTGAAAATACGCTTGCCAGGAGTACAATGTACTCCTATTCTTTTGGGAGAGGATCGGGTTATTAGCTACGCATTAGAGTTTATTGAAACGCCATTGTTTGAATCTCAGCGAAAAGAGATGCTCACGGATGAAGAGTTTCGAGCGTTGCAGTCAGACATCATCAAAAACCCAGAAATGGGATCGTTGATTGTCGGAACGGGAGGGCTAAGAAAAGTTCGCCTTGCTGGAGAATCGACAGGTAAGAGTGGTGGTTATCGAACGATTTACTTACTGATCCAACCTGATGTTGTCTATTTGGTGTTGCTGTACAAGAAAGGGAGAAAGGACTCTTTAACTCAGAAAGAGAAGAATCTCCTTAAAGAAGTGTCGAGGTCGATTAAGAGAGAGTATGACAATGAGCAATAGTATTTTTGATGAACTTTATACATCGATGAAGCAAGCCGAAGCGATTGCAAAAGGAGAGCAGACTCCTGCGAATGTCACTCGTTATGAGATTGCCGATGTTAAAGCGATCCGAGCACAACTGGATGTCAGCCAAAAAGAGTTGGCACAAGCGATGGATGTGAGTATTGATACCGTGAAAAGTTGGGAGCAAGGACGGAGAAATCCGACAGGTTTAGCAAGCAAAGTCCTAACTCTACTCTCTAAAGAGCCAGAGCTTTATGCGAAGTTTTCAGTTTAAAGATTAAGAGGTGTCTATGAGTGCAGCTGTTACTTTTGAGCAATTCTGTCAGCATTACGAGTACGATCCGAGAAGTTCGTTATCTCGCTTTGAATATGAGAAGTACAAAGAGAAGAAGTACAAAGAGAACTTGGAGATAGCTAACGAGCTGATCACCAAAGATGCCATCGATAAGATGAAAACATAGAAAAAACGCCCTTAGAGGGCGTTTTTTGTTTCAATCGAACTGCGAACTTTTTGTCCTGTAAATCGCTCTGAAAGCGTCACAAACTTACAGCCCGATTTCTGGCTAATTAGGTAAGGATAAGTGCTTAAAAA
>NZ_JAWPON010000418.1:0-656 GCF_033344315.1 Vibrio sp. 2132-1
AATAAGTTGTTCGCTTCAGTACTTGCATCTGCTAGATCTCCAAAGTTATCCAGTTCATTGCCGTCGCGACGCGTATAGGCAACTAAAGATTCCAAATCGCCAGTTTTGTTCGCTAGTGCAACAGATTCACTGAATGTATTGTCTTCAGAAGAGTAGTTGAACTTCGCATGGCCACCAAAGTTACGACCCTTAAGGAAATCAGCCGGATCTTTGGTTTCAAATGCAACAATGCCACCAATTGCGTCAGAACCATGCAGAGACGACGCTGCACCTTTTACAATTTCAACCGCTTTTATTAGGTCGGTATCCACGTTAACGCGAGCAGAGTTAATGAACGTATTCCCTGATTCGAACTGGTTACCTTGAGATACGCCGTCCACAAGAACCTTAATTCGGTTACCTTCGATACCTCGAATATTGATACTCTGGACACCTTGACGCGAGTTTGTCTTAACCGTGACTCCTGGCGTGTACTCAAAGAGATCATCTAAGCCAGTGACCATGCTTTCTTCGATGTTCTTATCAGTAACGACGGCAACAGAAGCAGCAGTGTCTTCGATTTGGCTATTAGTACGAGTCGCAGTCACGACCACTTCATTGAAGGTTGAATGGTCTTCAGCGTAGGCACCTTGGGATAGTGCAATTAGAATAGAGGC
>NZ_JAWPON010000419.1:0-656 GCF_033344315.1 Vibrio sp. 2132-1
GGTGAACTTCATTGATACTGCAGAAATGTACCCTGTTCCGCCAAAAGCAGAAACACAAGGCCTAACAGAACAATACATCGGCAACTGGTTGACAAAATCCGGCAAGCGAGAAAAAGTCGTTCTAGCGACAAAAGTGGCAGGGCCGCGCAATGTGCCTCACATCCGTGAAAACATGAGTTTAAATCGTCGCAATATCCATGATGCCATCGACTCTAGTCTTCAACGACTCCAAACCGATTACGTAGATTTGTACCAACTTCACTGGCCACAGCGTCAAACTAACTGCTTTGGCCAACTCAACTACCCTTACCCAGACAAGCAAGAAGAAGTGACGTTAATTGAAACCCTAGAAGCATTAACTGAACTGGTTAAGATGGGTAAAGTGCGTTACATCGGCGTATCTAACGAAACACCTTGGGGGGTGATGTCTTTGCTTCGTTTAGCGGAGAAGCATGATTTACCGCGTATCGTTTCAATTCAAAATCCATACAATCTACTCAACCGCAGCTTCGAAGTGGGTTTGTCTGAAATCAGCCATTATGAAGGTGTCCAACTGTTAGCGTATTCACCTCTGGCGTTTGGTTGTTTGAGTGGTAAATACTTACATGGCGCAAAACCAGAAGGTGCACGCTGTACTAAGTGGGAGCGTTTCGCTC
>NZ_JAWPON010000420.1:0-656 GCF_033344315.1 Vibrio sp. 2132-1
AAGGGTGTCACGTACTTGGTTTCTTGCTGTCGAAGAGTCGTCTACGATAAGAACGTTACGTCCAACCATCGACTGCGATAAGTCGTGATCTAAGATATCTTCTGAGATAGTGACATCATAATGAACGATTTCCGCCAACACTTTCTCAACGTCAATAATCTCAACGATTTGAGAAGTATCACCATCTTTCACTTGGGTGATAGCTGTAAGGTAGTTAGAGCGTCCAGAAGTAGATGGCGGCGGCTGAATTTCAGTCCATGCGGTATTGATGATGTTACGTACCGGACCAACAAGGAAACCCTGCACCGAACGGTTATATTCCGTCACGATCAAGTTTTCTTCTTCCGCTTCTCCACGAAGAGGAGGAAAACCAATCGAACAACGCAAATCAATCACAGGTACAGCTTCACCTCGAAGAGAAGCAACACCACGGATGTTGTAGTGTGAACCAGGCAGCTTAGTCAACGGCGGAAGCTTTATCACCTCTTTCACTTTGAACACATTAATCGCAAATAACTGACGACTGTTTAACGTGAACAGCAAAAGTTCCAGTCGGTTTTCACCCACTAAGTTCGTACGCTGATCAACCGTATTTAAAACTCCGGACATACTACTACCTAAATTCTGAACGATTATTTTTCACTCTTTATTGGAAA
>NZ_JAWPON010000421.1:0-656 GCF_033344315.1 Vibrio sp. 2132-1
GATGTTAGAGTCGGTCAACGATGAAATGTGGTCTACCCCTGCGGAAATGGCGCTTGCAACGGAAGAATATGTTCATAACTACCCGCATGTTCTGGCTGGTTTCCAAGGGCCGGGTATAGACGAAGTACCTGAAATTATTCAATACGCTCAAAACCAAGGCTGGGAAATTGCCAATATTGATATGGTTAAGCACATGAATGCTGACCAAGCCACTTGTGGTTATGGCTGCTCTGGTAACCCGTACGATGCTTATTGGGCCTTCAGTCCTTTAGGTCACGGTGATTTGCATGAGCTAGGCCACGGTTTAGAGAAAGGACGATTCCGATTCGCTGGTTGGGAAGGGCATTCGACGACCAACTACTACTCTTACTACAGCAAGTCTCGTTTCTTCCAAAATACGGGTAAGGAATCAACCTGCCAAAGCTTGGATTTCAAAGGTCAGTTTGAACTGTTGCAAACCAGTCGAACACAAAGCGATCCAAATGCTTATATGGCGGAGCAAAACCAAACGGGTTGGAGCTGGGGTGCTCGCGTTTACATTCAAATGATGATGGCAACTCAGCACGAAGGTGTGCTTAAAAATGGTTGGCATTTACTGGCGCGACTGCATCTTATTGAGCGTGAGTTTAATCGTTTGAAAGCAGATGAGGCACTGT
>NZ_JAWPON010000422.1:0-655 GCF_033344315.1 Vibrio sp. 2132-1
TCCTGCAATTTGGTTTCCACGGTATCGGTGACTTGGTGTTCGACTTCTTCGGCAGATGCACCCGGATAAAGGGTCACGACTACCGCAGTTTTTACTGTAAAGCTCGGGTCTTCCAACTTGCCTAAGTCGAAGTAAGAATAGATGCCAGCGATCACGCTCAATACGATAAAGAACAGAACGAACTTACGTTGGCGAATCGCGAATTCAGCTAAATTGATCATGGATTCGCACCTACAACGTCTTGATGGTCAGGTTTGGGGCGGCATCGCCCTCGCTTAGATAATGACTAACGCTGATCACCACATAATCGCCTTGCTCAAAACTTCCGGTCACACACGCTTGGTATGCGTCGATAGAGTCAAGGTTGACCGGCTCTGAATGAATAACCGCATCACGAACCACATTCACGTGCAGAGTTTGTTTCTCACCCAAAATTGCAGAGTAAGGAAAGCAATGGCTTGAGTGACTGGTGTTGAGCGCGGTATTAACCGTGACTGCTTTACCGTTGAATAGCGCACTGGAAATCGAATCGATGTCTAGCGTGACGGTATAGGTTTGTTTGAGCAAGTGTTTCTTCGGCGCGATTTCTGCCACGGTTGCTTGGTAGGATTGCACCGAATCATACCAAGTCAACGATGCTGGCTGACCTAGTGCG
>NZ_JAWPON010000423.1:0-655 GCF_033344315.1 Vibrio sp. 2132-1
TAGGCTCTTATTGTAAATCTAAGGTGTTGGGCGCTTGTATTGAAAAAAGAGAAGCGTATTGCTGCTTCAATTCTCCGCTCTCTCGTATTATACAAGAACAGGTTCGCCCTCAATTGGGGCAGAACTTTGGAGACCCCAAAAATCCTCAGTGTGAAGGGATTCCACTAGATAAAATTGCCGAAATTGATTGGAGCAAAATTAATTTGGATGAGTGGCTTGGGATATTACAGCAGAACGGTAAATTCCCTGATCCGGCCTCAATAAATCTCGACTCGCTGACTGGAGCAGGGAATGACTTCAATATTGACGGGACGCGGAAGAATGCTCAGGAAAGGGCGTTGGAGCGGTTGGAAGGGATTGATATTGACGCGAAGCGAAAAGAGGCGACAAACAGCATAGACCCTCAAACAGGCGCGCCAACTGGTGGTGGTGGATAAAAAAAGGGGCCTTTCGGCCCCTTTCTCATGTAGATTGATTACGCTTCTGGGTAAACAAATAACTCTGCTTTTCCCTGATCAAGAAGGTAAGGGAAAGCAACTTTTTCGCCATTATCCAGCTCAACCGATTTTGGAGCAAGGTAGAGGTAGGCCCAAGCTGGTAGCTGTTTGCTAATAGCTGCGTAGATCGCTTGCTGAGGAGCATGGCTTGCTGCCCC
>NZ_JAWPON010000424.1:0-654 GCF_033344315.1 Vibrio sp. 2132-1
TGGTTTTGTAATACAGGCCAGTCACTGGAGAGTCGATAAAGTAGCCTTGCTTCAAGGTTGAAGCTGGCGGGTGTGAAGTGGCTGCAGAAGCATCTGCCGCCAAAGTGGACGTAGTAGCCGTCAATGCAGACAGCCAAAATACCACTGAACGTGTATACATCTTGTTTTAAGCCTTATTGGTTGGTGCTGTCCTTAGACGCACAATTTGGCTGACAACTCATTGGTGTAGTTAGGTGCTTCTCTGGCACCGGTGTCATCATCGCCAACAACATTTTTTGTTTTATATGTTTGGGGATATCTGGGTTAGAGAGTATCCGCCTTCGTGTTAACTCCATCATGGAGTTCACTGAGAGATGTTCGACATTTTGCCCCTTCGCGTGGAAGATGAGGCGAGTCATTTCGTACATCATATCTTCTGCAATCTTCTTCTCTTGTTGCAGTTGGATATTCTTTTGAATCAATGCATTACCAAATAGCACGCCGGATAAAACCAGAATGGCAGATAATGCTGCAGCCAGCGGACGGCGCTGCACTAAACGCAATGCGCTGTACAACGGCCAATGTTTTTTTTGTTCGATTGGGCGCCGCTCAAGCATGCGCTCAATATCAATTCTGAGTGCTCGAACGTCTGAATAGCGCAGTTTTGCGGCAGAG
>NZ_JAWPON010000425.1:0-653 GCF_033344315.1 Vibrio sp. 2132-1
CTAAGTGTTCGGCGACAAACAAATACTGAATTTCATCACAAAACCCAGCGAGCGGTGTCACTTGACCGAGAGGGGTAAATTTTTCTGCGCTGAAGCCAGTTTCTTCTTCCAACTCACGTTGCGCGCAGCAGAGCGGGTCTTCGTCGCCTTCACGAGTGCCTGCTGGTAACTCCAGAAGCCATTTATTGAGAGAAGGTCGAAACTGATTCACTAAGACTATATCGCCATTGGCAGCGATTGGCAGTATTACAGCAGCGCCTGGATGGTGAATGGTGGTGTGTGAAATGACTTGACCAGTAGGAAGCTGAACGTCTTCTTCAACCAAAGAAATTTGCTTCCATTTATGAATTGTTTTGCTCATGCAGTTGTAAACCCTAGCAATGACCGCAATTTGACGTTTTTGAACATTAACCACAAACGGTGGGAAACAAAAGCAAAAACTGTTGCAAGGCCACGAAAGCGTTTGCACTTTCAGTGAGCTATATCTCATAAATGGAAACTTTGATTGCTCAGCAAAGAGAGAGATAAGCATCTGTTATAAGGGTGATTCGAACAAATTACACTTGTAACAAAGTGATAACAAATGTATAAAAATAAATACACAGCATCAGTTCAGCAGCCGGAGTACGTATGAGCCAACCTTCTTTTGCATC
>NZ_JAWPON010000426.1:0-653 GCF_033344315.1 Vibrio sp. 2132-1
CTATTTTTCAACGTAATTTCTGCCGTTGTTTGCTCATTAAGCGTTTCAACCATATCTTGCAGCGCTTGGCCAAAACTGCCTTCTTTGATCGTCAGACGGAATGTCGTTAACAACTCACGTAACTGGGTATAAGCAGCCGACAAACCCGTATCCAGCTCTGCAATCACTTGATTGGCTTGAGCGATGGCCTTTTCGTCAGGAAGATTTTTCACGCTTCTCTTTAATAAAGCGACCTGAATTTTCAAATAGGATAACGCTTGAGCCAAAGAGTCGTGAAGTTCGCGAGCAATGGTCGCGCGCTCTTCCATCAACAAAATTTGCTCTGCTTGACGCTGTGCGCGATTGTAGTACACCGCTCGCGAGAGAATTTGTACAAAGTTGTCAATTAGCGTCTCGTTCGGGCACGGTAAGCCTGCCTTCCAATACAAAGAGCCGAGATGTTCGCCATCTAACGTTAAAGGTTCTGGATGACATTCATCATCACAATCATGGCAGCACTCTTCCCCTTCCGTAAGGATCCAATTAGGCTCTCCCAACTGTTCGATTTCAAGCTTTACCGCTTTAATGCCTTCTAAGCTCGCAATGTGCTTCAAAATCGCCTGGAAATTATCCTGATTAATGCGCGATGCTGTGAGTTCTTTTGAGGAATCATA
>NZ_JAWPON010000427.1:0-651 GCF_033344315.1 Vibrio sp. 2132-1
CTTGACCGAACCCTTTTACGAACAAACCTTTCTCAGCTTTTAGGTTGAACAGTACAAAGTCTTCAAGCTGGCTTAGACCGTCGATGATGTCACCGAAACGCGCTTTCATCTGACCAACGACCAATTGCCACATTTCAGTATCACGCTCAACAACCGTTGCGACCGCATCAAACGTCAGACGCTTACGTGCAAAAAGCTGTTTAGATGAATCTTCATCTTCGATCATCATCAATGAAACGTTTGGATTTTCTAGCAGATTTCGAGCATGGCGAGCAATCTGAGAGATCAAAACGAAGTAACCTTCCTGATTCTGAACATAAGGCGCGTAACTTACGTTCGGACGGCCTTCGCTGTCTACCGTTGCAAGCTGTAAAGTACGGCGCTCCTGACGAAATTCTTTAATCTCTGGCCCTAGGCGGCCTTGCAAACGCTCTTGTTTAACTTGTTGATCCATATTGATACCTGACTTTATTTCTATTTATTTGTCCCGAATTCTAGTTCGGTTATGTATGTTCGTGGTCGCGACTTCTCACGTTCTTGAACGTAAAAGCCGCGACGACTGGCTGTCTTTGTTAATGATTTAGCTCAGCTTGCATGGCGCGAAACGCCGTTACCTGCTCAGCAATAAGTTCGCGTTTTTCGTCACGCCCT
>NZ_JAWPON010000042.1:0-4109 GCF_033344315.1 Vibrio sp. 2132-1
GCTGCAACCCTGCTTGCTCAAAATCTATTCAAACATGGTTGTGCTTTGGGGAAATTATGAGGGGATCCCTCAGTGCTCTGCTAGTTTAGAAGAATTACTTTCAACCTATAAATTAATTGAAAGTATGGGAAGGTATGATCCTCTCTGGATCTCTTTCGAAAGAAACAGAATTGAACAAATTTGCAAAGTTAAAGAATGGACTAGGGTTGGTTTAAAAGAGCTCAATTGTATTTTGTCTTTGAAAGATATGATTAAGCTCGCCAAGAAAGAACCTAACCTAACACCACTACTTGACAGGTTATCAGGGTGTTATCGCGTTAGAAGTACCAATACTTACATGGTAAGTACCTCAAGCGAACTCGATTTGTTGAAGATTGAATTTACAGCAGCAGCACGATTTACTGTCGCAAGTTGGATGTACATTGCATTTTCTACCCATTTTGAGGACGGAGTTGAGCTAGGTTGGTCAACCATTGATGCAATATTCGAATCTCAATCACTCCCTTCAACACATCCAGACACATGGACAATGGACAATTTCTTATACATCTAGGAGGTAATAATATGATGCATTACAAAGACTCTGTATTTTCACCAGAATGGGGGCAGTTCACCAGAAGAATAGTTATATTGGCATTTTCTCTAACAATTGTAGGTTTAGCTGCATGGCGATTCTCTCAATTAGAGTCTTTTAATCTGCTTTATATAGTAATTCTTCTTCTTGGTATCCTTATCCAGGGGCTATACCCAATTTATGCTGAACGCAAAGAATTGAGACGCAAGCTTTACAGAAGACACTTGAGTACACTTAATATTGATATTCTCGAGAAGTATTTAAATCAAGCTGAAAGCGATATAGAACGAGATTTGATAGAAGACACCATTTCAACAATACGTTATTGATTGGTGATTGAATGGATATCAAATTCGACACTACTGAAATCTATCACGAGAATCGACACCAAAACCTTATGCGTATAGTCAACCAAGACTACAACCGTAAGATTCAGAACTTATGTAGACATTTAGATATGCCTCACTTGGCCAGTTATCTCAGCCACAGATCCAAGCCTCAGAAGAACATCAGTCACAGACTAGCTAGAAACATAGAAACAAAGCTCGGTATGCCTATTGGACAACTTGATGAGGCCATTTCTACCATAAATGTAGACCCAACAATTGATGATAACCTCCCAATTGACAAGCTTGCCAGATCTAGGAATTTAGAGATCCTATTGACCCTTATAGGGAATGGCAATATTAGCAAATTGAACTCAGAGCTAGGTTGTCATTTGAACAATCATTTAGGGCCCAATAAATCCCGTATGCTAGGAAAAAAGTTAGCAACCAGAATTGAAACTAAACTAGGGCTACGCCCTGGCACCATGAGCGTGAAATGTACTTTCAATGATTTTCTACCATATTTAAACAGGGACCAATTGACTAGGCATATCGAGTCTAAACAAGAAGAGTATGATGAACGAATGTCAAAACGTAGAATAATAATTGAACAAAGGAATGATATCGTGAGCCAGATGTTGAAGAAGATAGCCAGCTTTCTGGAAGGCAGTGGTACACATGAAATATTAGAGGATTCTGATATTAGAAAGGTGTATATCCCTGTGCCAAACCACAAAAATGAACTCCCAATATTAGTTAGCTGCGAAACTAAGCCATCAAACAGATTCTTAATTTTATGCTCTAAAGGTATGACAGAGCGACACGATAAACTCACAAACATGATTTTAAGCGATAGGGATAAGTTTGAAACAGATGTCGGTGAAATGGACCATTATCCAAAAATCGCTGTAATAAACGCCTATGACCGAGAGTTGGCGATGCCATCGTTGAATAACCCAGAAATTACATTAATTATTAAAAAGGCTTTGTATCAGCTCAGTAATTTGACAGACGACTATTTGCTAGCAAAGTTTAAGTTAAAAACGGTATATAACGAACTAGTAACCGCACAACTCCAATACGTAAAGTCATTCAGTTCTGTGCAAATCATTAAAACAAAGGAGCTGTTACATCGAGGTTTTTCAATACCCAATATTAAGTTGCGTGGAACAAGGGAACTTAGCCACTCTTTACTAGTACCAGTTAGCAATAGCAAAGATACCTTAAGAGAAGTACGGGAGTTTGCAAAAGGAAGTGGTACTGACTTCGTATTGCCCATCTGTATAAATAATGGCAATGTGGTGTCAGACCAATTTGTGCCTACCAAGACCTGGCTGGCCAGCCACATATAGATACAAGCTTGATCATAACCATATAAAAACAAAAGATAATTGATACATACTTGGTAACATCTTAGTATGTGTCAATATGGTTTTTTTTTACGCAAAGTAGGAAGTATGTTGTTCTTTCTTGAAAAATTGGGGATCAAGGCAGCGATGCACTGTCGGCTCGTGAATGGTAATCAAGAGCATTTATTATGGGGACTGGATTGGAACTCGAAAAGAGCACTACTTGAGTCAAAAAATCGCTGGTTTTGGCTACCTTTACAAAATGTAGAAATATCGAATGTTACAAACATAGTCGATAAACTTTCGGAGTTTTACGCTTCACATGATGAAAAGATATTAGGTGTAAATTGGCTTGAAGGCACACTATTGATATCTAAAGATACTCACTTGGATTGGGTTACCGAAGAAGATCTCGAGCTTCCTTAAATCATAACCTAACTGTTTAAAGAAGGATTAATTTATGGCCACTGTTGCAGCATTACCTTTCCCTCAACTACCTGAGTTTTTTTCATTTTTCGCAACAAACCCCTACGGAATAGTAATTAGTTTACTATTAGGATTGATCATTAGTGGCGTTGTGTTGAGAGGACTAGTTGATCTGTTTAGAGGTCAACAAAAGTAATAGCTCAATTTTGTTTAGTTTTTAGATAATACAATTTAAGACTTATAACCTGATGAGAAGCGGCATGTTAGAAAGAACAATGGAAAGAGAGCTCATCTTTCATGGTACACGAGCTAAGGAGTTTGATAAATTTGAGTTAGGCATGCTAGGTACAGGCGAAGGCTGTAATGATGCTAATGGATTTTACTTCGTTTCTAATCTGAAAGGAGCATGCTATCACGCTGACTATAAAGCGAGGCAGGTAGGTAAACCTACCGTATATGTGTGCGCAATAAAGGAACAAGCTAAAGTAGTAACTATTGGTAAATCCATTTCTATGCACCCCAAATATCTACAGCAACATTGGGATAAATTACCAGTGTGGATATCAACTAAGAGGGGTAAAGAATGGTACTCAGAACTTGCAAAACCACCTGAAAATCGAATACACAATGACCTAATTGATTTGAATGAACGGAAACGTTGTCATATTTTGCGTGAAAACGGTATCGATATCTTAAAGGATTTTGAGAGTGGACAATTTGTAGACGGTGGGTATCATGGCCGTTCTCATTTAGTGTTAAATCCAGACTCTATTGATATAATTGAGACTTTAAATGTAGAAGAAATATATGATGAAATATCTGGGAGACCCAAATTTTACCACCTCCGTAAAGAGCCTTGTATATTTGGTAAATCAAATATTTTAAGCCGACTTTGCGAGTATGACTGAGTATATTTTGACCCGTTTAAATCTTTCAGATATTAAGTTTAACATAGACATTGTTCTAGCATACCCAGGTTAAATATCAAATTGAAAGGGCTGGTGGGTGTTTTATAACCAGCCTTTTTGATGAACAAATAATATTTAAAACTAGATATAACTAGTCATGAAATACAATTATTGTATTTCATGCATTGAATATTCCAAAACAATCCCCACCTTAATACTAATACTAACAATAAAACGGATATAATATGTTCGACTCACTTAAAAGCACCTTTCCCTGGTCTATTATAGCTATCGTTGCTGTATCTGGCTCTGGAGTCGTCGGTGCAAAACTATACAAAGAATATCTCAAAACTACCGGGCCAGCAGTTGTTCAAGGCATTTCCGACAACGAAGCGTACAAAGACTTTGTTGACTGCCTGACGGTGGTAGATTTAGAGCGTTCTAGCTTAATGGGGTTCTAGGGATTTTCCCCTCTAAAAAGACTTAATCCTCTGTAGACCACACCAATAAATGGCTGCGGAGGTGG
>NZ_JAWPON010000428.1:0-651 GCF_033344315.1 Vibrio sp. 2132-1
TGGCGCCTACACCACGACTTCGATACCTTTTGCCTTAATACGCTTCATAATGCCTTGAATAGACGAAGCGCGGAAATTGTCTGAGCCAGCCTTCATAATTAAGCGGTAAATACCCACAACTTTTGGTTCTCGCTTGAGAATAGACTCTGCGACAAAATCTTTACGAGTGCGGTTCGCATCAACGATTGCACCAATAATGTTATTAGGAACTTCTTGGTAGTTTGCTAACAATTGCTTTGTATCTTTTGGTAAGCAGTAACCACCATAACCGAATGACGGATTGTTGTAGTGATTGCCAATACGAGGATCTAAGCCTACACCTTCAATAATTTGGCGCGCATCAAGGTTATGTGCTTCAGCATAAGAATCTAATTCATTGAAGTAAGCTACGCGCATCGCTAGGTATGTGTTTGAGAACAACTTAACCGCTTCTGCTTCTGTAGAGTCAGTAAACAAAACCGAGATGTCTTCTTTTACTGCACCTTCAACTAAAAGGTTAGCGAACTTCTCTGCACGTTCGCTACGCTCACCAACGATAATGCGAGACGGGTGTAGGTTATCGTAAAGAGCTTTGCCTTCGCGAAGAAATTCTGGAGAGAACATGACATTCTGACAACCGAGCTCCTCTTTAATACGCGCAGTATAACCCAC
>NZ_JAWPON010000429.1:0-649 GCF_033344315.1 Vibrio sp. 2132-1
GCCAGACAAGGAACTGCCAGGAGATGAATGAACCAGATGAGCTTTCGCTTTCTCTGACGTGAGCTTGTGCGGACATAGACCCTCCAAATAACTTGTCGTCATCACGGAGTAATCGTCTCTTAATTGATCAATCTAGGAACAGTGCTGTTACGGCCCATTTTGGGCACTTTATGGAGGTTTATTCGAGGAGATGATAAGAGCGGGAGGCGAAAAACTTTCACATGTGAAAGTTCAAAGCGGCCAATGGCCGCTTGTTTCACACTGTTCTATTGTAACGGAGTTCTCGATAAGCATCCCATGCTTGCTCTGATGAGACACCTCGACAACCAACATCTGTGGCGCACTCAAGGTCCATCTTGTACTGCTTAACCTTCTGGTCTGCTGTATCGCCCCAGCTCATGGCTGATGGGTACTTGGAAACACTAAACACATTTTCAAGTTCAGCCTGATAGTCGTCGTTTTGTAACAGAGGTTCGGTTTCACCATCATCCCAGCGAATGTAAGCCTTACCCTGGAGAGCCTTCAAATGCAAAGGCACCAGTAAGGTGGAAATCACTTCGTCAGCCCTGATGTCTTTGTAAGCACACCAGTGAGGTTTAACGGTGATCACACCATTTACCAAAACGATGTCACACGCCAGTGTCGCTTC
>NZ_JAWPON010000430.1:0-649 GCF_033344315.1 Vibrio sp. 2132-1
TCGTGATGTGGTCATTATTGCCCTCGGTGGTGGTGTAATCGGAGATCTCGTCGGTTTTGCTTCAGCCTGTTATCAGCGAGGTGTGGACTTTATCCAAATTCCAACGACGTTGTTGTCCCAAGTGGATTCTTCCGTTGGCGGTAAAACGGCAGTCAATCATCCGCTAGGTAAAAACATGATTGGCGCATTTTACCAACCGAAAGCGGTGATCATCGATACCAACTGTTTATCGACGCTACCTGAGCGTGAATTTGCTGCTGGTATAGCTGAAGTGATCAAATACGGCATTATTTATGATGGTGCATTCTTTGATTGGCTGGAAGAAAATTTAGACCGTTTATACACGTTGGATGAAGACGCGCTTACCTATGCCATTGCACGTTGCTGCCAAATTAAAGCTGAAGTGGTTGCACAAGACGAAAAAGAGTCTGGAATTCGAGCGTTGCTCAATTTGGGTCACACTTTCGGTCATGCGATAGAAGCTGAATTAGGCTACGGCAATTGGTTACATGGTGAGGCGGTGTCTTCTGGTACGGTGATGGCGGCCAAAACGTCACTTCTGCGTGGACTGATTTCTGAAGAGCAGTTTGAGCGTATTGTGGCATTGTTGCGCAGAGCGAAATTGCCAGTCCATACACCCGACAGCATG
>NZ_JAWPON010000431.1:0-649 GCF_033344315.1 Vibrio sp. 2132-1
ATTGAAGTCTTCGAGAAGTACCCAAACATCGCTCGCTGGTTTGAACAAGTGTCTGCCCGAGACGCATTCCAAAGCTAATTTTTTCGCAGCGAGCGTTTTCTCTCTCGCTGCGTATTGAATGCCAATGACAAAAAGGTATTCAAATACTTCAAGTTTTCTCTTCTTTTTTTTACTCATCTCCTATAATTATTTTTATATACAACAACCTCAATAGGCTTCAATGCGTTTTAGAGCAGAGTGCTCTTAGTCTGTAGACGTTCTTTTCATTTAGAGATGTCTGGCAAGAGACAAGGAGAGGTTATGAATCTTCAAATCAAAACCATCAACAACGTACTGTTTGCTTCGCTCGTTGTTTCTATTTTTGGTTTAGTTGCGATGTACCTGAACTATACGCAGCAAAGTGATCAAATAGAGCAATTGCGCGGGCAGCTTATCGAAAAAGAAAATCAGATCGTCATTTCAAACGAAGCATTGTCTTACACCCGTTATCAACATCAACTTTTAGCCGAAGACTACAGTCGTTTTAGAGATGAGCAGTCAATAAACAGAGTACTTCGTTAGTCGCTACCAGCGTTGAGGAGAGAGATGAAACCAATCTTATTGGTCGACGATAGCAAAACGGTATTGCTTTACATGACCTCCGCATTGC
>NZ_JAWPON010000432.1:0-648 GCF_033344315.1 Vibrio sp. 2132-1
TGACAACCTACCAACGAGGCAGCAGATCAATCAAGTTTGTTATGAGCAAAACACACCTCTGATATCGGCGGCAGCGATTGGTTGGCAAGGGCAGTTTGCTGTTTTTGACTACTCAGACAAACCATCAAATTCAGGCTGCTATCGATGCTTGTATCCGTTTGATGAATTGCAGCAAACAATGAAGTGCAGCGAAACCGGCATTATCGGCCCTGTGGTGGGCACTCTGGGGAACTACCAAGCTCTCGCTGCTATTCAAAAGTTGGCGATAGATCGCTTTCATGTTGCGTGTGGTCAGTTACACCTCTTTGATGGGCTGCGGATGAACTGGCAGACCATGTCTATAACCAAAGACAAGCAATGTCAGGTTTGTGGTGACAATAATCTTGCTCCAGTGAGCAGTTAAGAGATGACCGCCATGACAGTTTCAAATCAATTCGCAGCAAGTTCGTTTGTGCGTTCCTTTGTTAAAGGAGAGAGGTAACGTGATAGCTATCGTTATTAACGACCAAGCTCAGATGGTCGAGTGTAATGCCAACCTACAGCAAATCATTACCCAGTTTTCTCTGCCTGAAATGGGCTGTGTTTTTGCCATTAATAATCAAGTGGTGCCGCGTAGCGAATGGGCGAGTACGGTACTTTCTGAGGGAG
>NZ_JAWPON010000433.1:0-648 GCF_033344315.1 Vibrio sp. 2132-1
ACTCAGACCAATTAATGTGGTCGTCATCGCGTTACCACCCGACTCACCATCAATATCTTGACCACGAAGCAGGTAAGACAACGCGTTGGCTTGTGGCATCGCAGGCTCCGAGAAAATTTCCACACTCGGATCGGAAGCAGGGCCAGTCACACGCACACCTGCGATCACATCGTCTTGAGTATTGTCAGGGTTACGAATCGCTTTGATCGATACGTACGGTTGATCCGCTGGACCGTTCATTAAGATCTTACCTTCTTCGATCACCAAATCTTGACCAAATGAACGGTAAGAACCGTCAACGATGTTTACCTCACCAACGATGAATGGTCCTTTGTCTTTTTGTGTCACGTTAAGGCTACCTTTCAAGCCGCCCTTCAAGCCAAACGCCGCAAGTTGGAAGTCGTCACCAATCTTGATGTTGATGTCCGTTTCGACGTTGAATGGCATAGCCGCCACTTCATCAACTGGCTGTAAGTCCTTGTTTAAAATCACGGTATCACTCGACACCCCAACCGCACTTGGTGGCAGTTCCTCAATGACGATACGCCCCCATGGCAGATTGATATTACCTTCCACCTTCGCCAACTTCGGTGTGACATCAATGGTCATGTCCGGCTCAACTTTGATTTTGACCATCGTCGGCATATC
>NZ_JAWPON010000434.1:0-648 GCF_033344315.1 Vibrio sp. 2132-1
ACTGTCACGTTACGCGCATTTTTCACAAGCAGCGCGTCGATCAAGTTGTTGTTATTGCGAAACTCACGATGCATCTTTTTTAGAGCTTCTGGATCGTTACTCAATTTAAAGCGGAACGTCACTGGTATTTGGCCAATATAGGTATCAGCGAAACGAACTTGAACCGAATCAAGACGTTGGTAAAAGTCTTCACCCTTGCTGTTACCAAAAGACACAGTGATCACTTGATCGTACTTAGTGATTTTGGATAGAAACGGCATCCGGAAATGAATACCAGGTTCAGTAAACACATCCAACTCACCAGTGATGTTGTTTTGATGCACATAACTATAGCCAGCATCTGTCATCAAAACCGAACTGTTGATCGTTAAACCTACAGCCAATAAAGGCACACCAATCAATGCCGCTTTTATCCCGCGATGAAGCAACTGACGTCGTTCTTCTACTTTTAAGCCTTGTCCTAAGCTTCTGCTTTCCATGTTTTTCTCCTTATTATTTCGGTTGTCATTGAGTTAAATCGATGAAAATCAAGCTGCTATGCAACTCGCTGACAACAGGTGTTAATGTATCAAATTGTTACATTAAGAAATAATCGAAAGATTCATGAAATTAATGCGATTTTTACGAATAATACAAAATCGATAAGAA
>NZ_JAWPON010000435.1:0-648 GCF_033344315.1 Vibrio sp. 2132-1
ACCAGAACTAACGAAATCATTCCAAGAAGAAAGCGTCCCGTTTAATAGCAATGACTTCTTAGGTGATCTTGAGGAAATGTCACCAGAGCATGATCCTCTGATGACTGAGCTGGATGAACTGTTTGAATCTGACAACACCGTTCTTGAAGAAACTGAGCAAGAAAGTGCAGATTTTGCCGCCGAGCTAGACGCACTTCTGGAAGGCAAAGAAGGTTTTGCTGAAGAGTTAGAAAACTCATCTGTCAAAGAAAATTTGATGCCATCGGCTGAAGAGCTGCCCTCTGAAAATGGTGAGTATCAACTTCGCGACGAACAGACTGAACCAGAAATTACCAGTAAAGAGGAAGAACCTGCATTCACGCCAACGCCGAATACCGTTGAGAATGAATTTGGCGTTCCTCAAGAAGAAGACTGGTTGCTAGACGACGTTGAGCCTGAAGCTGAAAACAAACTTGAACAAGAACCTGTCGCGGCAACGTCCACTGACGTTGATGAGGACGAGTTCAACTTTGATGAATTGGAACTGCCAGAGTTCGACGAAGAAGATGCGTTAGCTTCAATGGCCGATGAGCCTGAGCTACCAGAATCTGAAGTTCAAGCCGCAGCACCAACGGCCGAAGCGGAAGAAGAATTCAACTTCGACGAACT
>NZ_JAWPON010000436.1:0-648 GCF_033344315.1 Vibrio sp. 2132-1
TCTTGATGTCGAATTATTAGGCAAGCCTATTCATATCATTCGAGATAAGCTTGAAAATTTAATTTCAGAATCTTGTTCAAGCCTAACGAATGAATTACAAAATTGGCTCAGTACAAACAAAGTGGAAGCTAGCTTAACCTCCGTAGACCTGCATCGATTCTCTCCTGCAATGATGGACAAAGATCAGACATCCACCCATAAGCACCAAGAAGGTGGCATGGTATTTGTTCACGGTGATACTCAGACTCTCGTTAAATTAGCAGACCGTTTTTATGGCGCTAATACAGAGCGTTCAGTCGCAACACTGACTGCCAGTGATCTTCGCCTACAGGAAAAAATCAGCCGCATTATTATCGGTTGGCTAGCACCGCAAGACATGTGGGAAGCATGTGAGTATGAAGCTCCACGCGGCATAGGCTTATGTGTCCAATTAAATATCACCTTTGAAGGTTATCAAGGGTCGATGTACTTAAAACTGGACACGCATCTGATCCAAACCTTGATTGAACAGCTTGAGCTGCAATCAGACGTGGATTTGTATGAACCTTTTTGTCGTTCCCTAGAATCAACGCCAGTTCGTCTTAACGTGGTATTGAGTAAAAAAACGATGGCTCTAAGTGACGTTGTCAGCCTAAAACCTGATGACAT
>NZ_JAWPON010000437.1:0-648 GCF_033344315.1 Vibrio sp. 2132-1
CAACTCGATGTCAGAGAACATTACACCTGGGCGTTCTTTACGGTCATCAAATAGAACTTCGATTCCCATAGCAGTTAGTTCCGCGTATAGCTTCTCTGCTGCTTCTTTTACGCGCTCAGATTTGTGCATGTTCATTGGCACGATTGCTACTTGGAAAGGTGCAATTGCGTCTGGCCAAATGATGCCGTATTTGTCGTGGTTCTGTTCAATCGCAGAAGCAACAACACGCGATACACCGATGCCGTAACAACCCATCTCTAGGATTACATTTTTACCGTCAGGGCCAAGAACGCTACAGTTCATTGCTTCTGAGTAAACGTTACCAAGTTGGAAGATATGACCAACTTCGATACCACGTTTCAGCATTAGCGTACCTTTACCACATGGGCTTGGATCGCCTTCTACTACGTTACGCAGATCTTCTACTTGACCCAGTTCAACGTCACGACCCCAGTTAATACCGAAGTAGTGTTTACCGTCGATGTTTGCGCCAGCGCCAAAGTCGCTCATGACTGCTACGCTGCGGTCAACGATGAATGGCAGTTCAAGGCCTACAGGGCCAAGAGAACCAGGGCCAGCACCGATCAGTTCACGAATTTCTTCTTCTGATGCCATCTCTAGTGGAGAAGCCACTTGAGGTAGGTTTTC
>NZ_JAWPON010000043.1:0-3533 GCF_033344315.1 Vibrio sp. 2132-1
TTTGATCACATGACAAGATGTGCATCTACCTTAAATTTATGATTTTTATCAAAATCATTAGGGGATTCCTCAGAGCAGAGCATGCCCTTTCGATGTTCGTTGATGTATTGCGCTTAGCAGTACATCTTGTTTTAGTTACTGCGCTTTCCAATCTTGAGTCTCCTAGTTCAAATATTCTCAGTTACAACACTTTTATCGCGAGGATTTGTCTTACGCCGTTATCTGATCGCGATGTCAGTTCAATATTTTCGAATGTCGGTACTGGAAGTCTGTGTATAGCCGCCTCTATTAGTTTCAAGCCGAAAAGGTACTTACCACTAGTAATTGAGTTAATATGATGGTTTGTCATTTTTTCTAAATGACTGACTATCAAATGTTCTAGTTGATAGAGAGTATCAAGCACCTGCAGATCTAGGTTTATCAGGTCGTCATAGTTCTGGAGTGTCATCAACGTGTGTCGATATGGATCTAGAGCACACCTGTACGCATGCTTTTTAAGTAGATATGGATGTATAGGTTTTGGCCACATGACGACTATCTGTTATATCTGCTTTGTACGTTCTAGCCAGCTAGCTAGTGATAGTAGACCACATACCTTGGCCACCACCTCGAAATTGTCTTTGTATGCTCCGCTATTAAAGAAAATCAGGCAAATCAAAGCAGTACAAGATAGTGCTATCAGTAAATACTTTGTTCTAAACATTAGCTTTTCCTCAACCATTCTTAGGCAGTCTAGACTAAACATTGAATAATAGATGTCATTCGCGTATAAAAAACAATACTAATGTTACCATATATTTTAATACGTATGTTAGGAAAACCTCATGCTGAGCTAGTTGATAATTTGATCAACTTAGTTTCCATATGAGCTTTGGTACAAATATTAACGAAGAGTATGATTGATATGATAAAAATTGATAAAGATGAAGTTTTGACAGTCTCCATTGTCTCGCAAAGGCTTAAAGGCATCATTCCTGAGGATTATAAATGGCCAAATGTACCGGAGGGATATCAATTGGAGTTTATTGTCCATCCCGATGGCACTT
Source organism: Vibrio sp. 2132-1 (assembly GCF_033344315.1). Taxonomy (NCBI): domain Bacteria; kingdom Pseudomonadati; phylum Pseudomonadota; class Gammaproteobacteria; order Vibrionales; family Vibrionaceae; genus Vibrio; species Vibrio sp. 2132-1. Next base: position 1,047 of record NZ_JAWPON010000043.1, read on the forward strand.
TAATCATGGATCTTTTAAATCCTGATAGAGGAATGTTTATTTCAGAAGCCGAAAATGTTCACTTTGAAACACCCCGTACAGTGAAGAACGCCCCCCTTACATGGCAAGACCTAGAAAAGGCTGGTGTTCCTTTTATGTCATGACCTAACTACAACTTGATAGAGCTTTCACAAACAACCTCGTTAAGCACCAAATCAGAATAAATCCCCCTCTATAATAGGAATACTGCATGAAATCTGCGATCCGTCTTAGTCTAAAAGTAATATTGTTTTCGATTACTGTCATAGTGTCGATAATTGGAGGACAAATTAGTCAGCACCTCGCTCATATCAAAGATTCCAGAATGCATACGATCGATACCTGGAACAGGCAACATCCTGAGAACTTACATGTCTCTAGAACATTTATTAATGAATGCCTTAATCGAAAAATGGTAAAGGACACTAGTTCGGACGAACCTTTCTTTGTAAAAGAGGTTTATGGACTGTATGAATGTGGTATTGAAGTCGGAGCGGATGACCTTGTGGAGAAAATCAAAGAGTCAGACAACTCATTGAGTACATTTGCTTGGCCATTATCAGCTTTAACTTAATACTTCGTTTTCAAATATTGAGGTCTAAATCGGACCTCATTTGAACCACTATCGAACAAAAATTAGTCAACTATACACGGTATCCACCACACTTTAAGGTACTCATTGGTGCCTCTCCCCCACCGCTTCGCTCCATCCGCACGTGCTGTAACTATAAGGTCGGCTTCGCCGCCTCTTGAGCATTCTCCCCCCTGGGAGAACCAGCGGCTTCGCCGCTTCTTAGATTGGTAAATACTATTCATATCGATTTATTTCTATCTTTATCTATCCATATCTATGTTTGGCTACGCCAAACTTTTTTCCAGGGGGTCTTAGCAGTGGCGAAGCCACCAAGGAGTAGAAATATTTAGGGCGAAGCCCTTATTCGTTAGCGTCGAAGACGCGAAAGGGAGCTTGATTCTTTGCGAGCGAAGCTCGCTTAATTCGAGTTAAAGCGAGTGAGGTAGTTAAGGTTATTGGTGTCGTAACAGCGGCTTGTGGTGTAGTTTAGGTGGTGGATACCGTGTATATTTATGGTTTGAAGTCCCCGTAGATTTGGGAGAGAAATAAAGTTTCATACTAAATGTTCAAGTAAGCCTGTCAGTACCGTTCTAAATGTCACGCTGACATAAATAAAGATTCATACCAATTGGTACTACCATGTTTCAATCTCACAACAATTGACTATAAAAGTATCATACTGGTTGTCTGACCATCCGCTGGAACACGTATCTGGACAAAAATGTTTTAGAGCTGTGTATTAAAACGTTTTTGTCAGATTAGAAAAAGCATCTTGAAACCTTAAACGCTTGCTATTATTGCATGTGTTCGCAAGATGGTTGTGATATGCTAAGAGATGCATCATGTAGGATTAGAACATAGCTAAAAATTAGTTATTGACGCCATAGTCGTTTGTTAAAGGTCGGTTTTCGCATCTTCCAGAGCCTGTTTTTGAATATTTGCAATAACTTCCTCGGTTAACCCATACTTTGCTGCGACAGTCATTGTGATTGGGTTTAGGATGTCCTCAACCTCATTGAACAACTCTATTGATTTTTCCAACCCTGTAATCATCTTATTACGCCCAGACGCGTTCATAAAATCCATAGCTTTAGCTTGGAAATAACTATGAGCCAAGAAGGGGTTCTAGGGATTTTCCCCTCTAAAGTAACATAGAATGCTACAGGCTTTGTATTATATAGCCTCCAGCTGTGGGTTACTTTCGTTTCCAAGCTTAATCATCCACGATTGGCTTCGTAATTTCACTAATATCAGGCAATTTTCCGGTATTGGTGAAGTTATACGTCCCGCTTAAGTTGATATTTTGCCATGCAACGGGCGAAACAGCACGAGTGATAGCCGCTTTTTCTTCATCACCTGTCGCTTCAAAGTGTCCCAGAAGATGACTCAGTATCGCGGAGTTGAAGTAGATGAGCGCATTGGCAAGCAATCTTGCGCATTCATTCCAGATAGCGATTTCAGACTCGTTTTTGCCACGGAACTGATCACCATTCACCGACGCAATGGCTCGTCTAAGGAAGTGCCATGCTTCTCCCCGGTTCAGGGCACGTTGCACATACTGCCGCAAACTGGCATCGTCGATGTAGTCAAGTAAATATTGCGCTTTAACCAGTCGATTATACTCCGTCAGAGCCTGTAATATTGGGTGTCCAGAAGGGTAACCAGACAACTTTCTTACCAGCATTGCTTGTGTCGTCCGCTTTGTCTGAAGTGACAGAACAATACGCCTGATATCTTGCCATCCCGTTGTAATAACATTCGTTCTGATAGGCTTCTTTAGCGCCAGTATGGTGCTGCCTTGTTCACTTTCAGTCACATCAAACAGATCATTGATGACACTACTGAACTGCGCGTATCGCGGTGCAAAACTGTAACCGCATAGATCCAGTAAGGCG
>NZ_JAWPON010000438.1:0-647 GCF_033344315.1 Vibrio sp. 2132-1
TGGTCGTCATTCCTTCGTTGGTGACTTACAACAAAGAAGCGAGCAAAACTCAGCTGCGCAACATGATCGTTGTCGGCTCTACGATTCCTTTGGTTTGTTACCTATTGTGGTTGTTTGCGGTTGTGGGTAATTTGCCGCCACATGAGCTGGTACAGTACTCAAACGTCACTGAACTTATCTCGGTTCTTGGTCAACAGTACAATGGCTTGGAGTTTATTCTGTCCATGTTTACTGGTTTGGCGTTGCTAACTTCATTCTTGGGTGTGGCAATGGCGCTTTACGACCAAAACGCGGACTTGCTCAAAACCAGCAAGCCAGTGGTCTTCGTCACCACATTTATTCTGCCGCTACTTGGTGCTGTATTTGCTCCGGAACATTTCTTAGCAATTTTAAGCTACGCAGGCATTATTCTTGTGTTCTTGGCAGTTTTTGTTCCATTGTCGATGACAATGTAAGTGCGCCGTGTACCTGTCGAAGACAACAGCGTTTACGAAGCTGGTGGCGGTGTGATGGGCATGAGTATGATCTTCCTGTTTGGCTGCTTCCTACTATTTGCACAAGCTGTGTAATACAAGCACATTGAATACATGAGCCGCCAGTTGAGAAACGAGCGGCTTTTTTAATGGCAATGACATAAGTTTTACAAC
>NZ_JAWPON010000439.1:0-646 GCF_033344315.1 Vibrio sp. 2132-1
TTGAGTTTGGTGTAAACAGTAAGGCCGCTTCTTCATATTAGATATCACAAACCTTTCGATCACTGACCCGTGTCGGATTTACTTGGCGGCGTACCACATTCGCGTTTCATGATTTCCAGACCCGATTTAAAACAAGCGCGCCATGCCTTTTCAACGTCGGAGTTGTACTCATAATCACACTCTCGTACTGTTTCCATTAAGCTTTCAAACCAAATATCAATGTCTTCGGGTTTGATACCAATGTTTCCGATACCGTGCTTTTTGCCATACTTTTCCATCATTTTTCGCGCATCAGAAGACGTGTCTGTCATCATAAAAAAGACGATCGAGCCTTTGAGCATACGAACTTGCTTTTGCATATCTACGCCTTCAAATTTCTGCCGAAAGCTCTCTCCTTTCGACCAAAACTTGGCATAAAACCGCTCGAAAAAGTGCTCACTGAGAACACAACGCTCGTAACTGTCGTTGAAAACCTCAATCACATTCATGACCACTCCAAACGAAAACCAGAGTACAACTCATATTTTATGAGTGTAATTTAATATCTCAAACAAGGGGCAAGCGAATATCTCAAAGCTTGTAATTTTGGCCAAGAAACAGCAAAGACCACGTTCTCTACGCAGAGTTTGAAACATCATTCCCAAGT
>NZ_JAWPON010000440.1:0-646 GCF_033344315.1 Vibrio sp. 2132-1
AGAAAAACGTGCAGCTCGCATTGAATGGGAACATGTGGTTCCTGCCTGGCAATTCGGCCACCAGCTCCAGTGTTGGCAACGCGGTGGACGCAAAAACTGTTCGCGCAACGACACGGCTTTTAAACTCATGGAGGCGGATTTACACAACCTGACCCCAGCGGTTGGTGAGGTGAACGGTGACCGTTCTAACTTCAACTTCAGCCAATGGAACGGCATGGATGGTGTCAGCTATGGCCGCTGCGACATGCAAGTGAACTTCAAGCAACGCAAAGTAATGCCACCCGACAGAGCTCGCGGCTCGATTGCACGTACTTACCTGTACATGAGCAAGGAGTACGGATTCAAACTCTCCAAGCAACAAACTCAGCTAATGAGTGCTTGGAACAAAACCTATCCGGTAGATAAATGGGAATGTGAGCGTGACGAGCGCATCGCCAAAGTACAAGGTAACCACAACCCGTTTGTTCAAGAGGCTTGCCGCGCACTGTAAAAACACAAGCGCACCCGAGCTTTGTTTGAGGCGTTTCCTTCATTCGAAACGTCTCTTGCCCCTTGTTTTTTCGGTGCAAAGCATCCATGTTAGGAACTAAGTTTATTCTCTTGCTGGAAATCTCATGCGTATCCCTCGAATTTATCATCCAGAAAC
>NZ_JAWPON010000441.1:0-646 GCF_033344315.1 Vibrio sp. 2132-1
TCAAATGACTTCGGGGCCTGATATTCAGGCGAATTTGGACTTTATTGACCAGCAATGTACTTTGGCGGCCAATCAAGGAGTGAAGCTGGTGCTCACACCGGAAAATGCGGTGTTGTTTGCCAGTCGAGAAGAGTACCATCAACATGCAGAGCCGTTAGGTAGCGGTGTTATTCAAGAGCGTTTAGCCAATATCGCGAAGAGTCATCAACTGACGCTTGTCGTTGGTAGTATGCCGATTCAAACCGCGCGTGGTGTGACAACGACGACGCTCGTTTTACCACCTCACGGAAAATGCATTGCCCATTATGACAAGCTGCATATGTTTGATGTCGATGTAGAAGATGGCCATGGCAGCTACCGAGAGTCAGATACTTTCACCGCGGGCAACCAAATTGTGGTGGCAGAAACGGATATCGGCAGCGTCGGCTTGAGCATTTGTTACGACGTTCGTTTCCCCGAATTGTACAAAGCACTGCGTTTAGCGGGGGCGGATATCATTGTTGTTCCCGCCGCGTTTACTGCGGTTACTGGGCAAGCTCACTGGGAAGTATTATTGCGAGCTCGAGCAATTGAAACGCAATGTTGGATTTTAGCCAGTGGACAAACGGGAACACACCCTTGCGGTCGTAAAACGTGGGGGCATTCC
>NZ_JAWPON010000442.1:0-646 GCF_033344315.1 Vibrio sp. 2132-1
AGGCGGATCTCTACAACGCTGGTGAAACTTGGCGTTACTTGCCAACTTTGGCATTAGGTCAAGATCTGACGGACTACCTATCGACCGCCATTCAAGGCGGTAAAGTAAACACGGCCAAATTGCTATGGTATGGTGAGTTAGGAGATTTTCCTTACAAAGAGCACAACGGCATGTTTCAGGCATGGGTTGGCTTAAAAGACGCGAAATTCAGTTTTGATACTGCGTGGCCAACCATTACCGACTTGCAGCTTGATCTATTGTTTGAAAACGACGCCATGTATCTGGATTCCAAATCGGCGACGTTAAATGGCGTTCACGCTAAACGCATCACGGGGCGCATTCCGGAGTTGGCTGAAGATGGCCATATCGAAATTGAAGCTAAAGCCACAGCTCCGGGTAATGAAGTTCGCGACTACATGATGGCTACGCCGCTGGTTGACTCGGTTGGTGCCGCTTTGACGGCCTTGCAAGTTAGTGGCCCGGTATATTCCGAGTTCCAGCTCAACATTCCTTTTGATATGGAAAAAGACGCGCGAGCTTGGGGTTATGCGGATTTGAAAGACAACCGTGTTGATATTGATGCGCCGCCAATGACGCTAGAAAAAGCCACAGGCCGCATTCAGTTCGACAACGATGTGGTGACGAC
>NZ_JAWPON010000443.1:0-645 GCF_033344315.1 Vibrio sp. 2132-1
GAAATGACTAACGTAAAGATCAAACTCAACGTTAAAACCGCCAGCATAAGCTGGTTACCGATACTAAACCGGCGTTGAGTTCGCTCTTTTACATCCATATGAAATCACTCCGATAATCTTGCGCTACTCTAAATATAGTCGTGAGCAAATAATAATCGAGGATAGGATGAAAGGACTTCTACGTGTATTGGCTTTTAGTTGTATGGCAGTCAGTGCAGCGACCGCCGCTGAAGAGGTGAATTATTACGTTATCGCCGACCAAGCAAGGCCATTTCAAATCGAACAACAAGGACAACAACATACCGGGATCGTGACGGATATTGTGAACGCGATTTTTGCCAACTCAGATTATAAGGTGAATTTTCACACCTATCCGTTTAAGCGCATGATTTCATTATTAGAAGCGGGTGGGGAAGAAAACTGGCTGACATACGGCAGCCCTGATTGGGGCCGAGTTCAATCAGAAAACCTATCTAAAGAGCCTATTTACACTGTAAAACACGTGTTGGTATCCAGCAGTGATGCGCCTTTTAAATTCAATACTATGCAAGACATCAAAGGTCGTTCCATCGTATTGCTGCTAGGTTTCGACTACCCAAACTTAATGCCGTTTTTTGAAGATAAAACCGTCAACGAGATGCGTGT
>NZ_JAWPON010000444.1:0-644 GCF_033344315.1 Vibrio sp. 2132-1
AACATCATTCGTGGCCTCTCCTTGAGACTCAGCAAAGGCCTTATAGTCGGTAACGACTTGCTCTGTACTAGCGTTTAATTCTTCAGGAAGAGAGCTGCATGCAGACAAGCCAAAAGCGGCAACCAAAACCAAAAACAACCGTCCAAAAACCTTCATAAACCACCATTTAATCTACTAATACCAATTCGAGGAAATTCATACATAGATATCGACACCCAGTAGCTGAGCCAGTTCCTCTTTTTTAGCTCGATTCATGACATCCATGTACTGCTCCATGGCTTTGCGAGCATTACCTTCCGGCAAATCATATTGTACTTGAGCACGATGAATTTGGGACTCATCAACTTGTTTTATGGAATGCGCGACTGCGTTTGCCACCTTTGAAGGTTGACCAACGGACTGCTTATTTTGAGCTTTCTTTACCTGCCCTTTTTTACCCACTTTATTGGTACGGTTGGTACCGGGTATCAGTGAAGGAGGTAAACCATTAATCGACGCCATAACGCTCCATAAAAAGACAGGGCTACCGCCCCGTCCTTATTTTTTTCCTAATTATTCGCGGCCTGGAAGTTTCTTCCAAGTCACGTTATCACGCAGGTAAACCGGGCTAGATTCTTCAACAGGAACCGTATTGCCTTTTTCTA
>NZ_JAWPON010000445.1:0-643 GCF_033344315.1 Vibrio sp. 2132-1
TCATGGATATTTTCAAAAAGCAGGAATCCAACGTACGCTCATATTCAAACAATTTTCCAGGGGTATTTCGCAAAGCGAAAGGTTGCTGGCTAGAAACAGAACAAGGTGAACGCTACTTAGACTTCCTCGCTGGAGCGGGATCCCTAAATTCTGGCCATAACAACCCTGTATTGAAGCAAGCACTGCTTGAATACCTCGAAATGGAGGGCATCACTCACGGTTTGGATATGCATTCAGAAGCGAAAGCGGGCTTTCTCGCCGCACTGGATAACTACATCTTAAAACCAAGAAAACTGGACTATAAAGTTCAATTCACCGGCCCAACTGGTACGAATGCGGTGGAAGCGGCACTCAAGTTGGCGAAAAAAGTGAAAGGCAGAAGCAGCGTTGTTGCATTCACTAACGGTTTCCACGGTTGTACCGCAGGCGCGCTGGCGGCTACAGGTAATCAGCATCATCGACAAGGTAACGGCTCAAGCCTTACAAACGTAACGCGCATTCCGTTCGAAGGTTACGCTGGCGTTGATGGTTTGGCGCTGTTCGAAACTATGCTGAATGACAACTCTGCAGGTATGGACAAACCAGCAGCCGTATTGCTGGAAACAGTACAAGGCGAGGGTGGTTTAAACGCCGCCTCTAATGA
>NZ_JAWPON010000446.1:0-642 GCF_033344315.1 Vibrio sp. 2132-1
AGTGAGGATGAAGACTCTGGTGTGTTTTCACGACTCAATGACACTAAGGACTGACCATCCAGTGTGATAAACGACATCAAATCGAGGTTCAGCGCATCAAGGGTTTCGACATATAAGTTGCGTTCGCTGTAACCTGCGATGTCACGGTGTGCGAAAAGGTCATAGGTCTCATCCCAGTAAGCCCAATCGTAGGAACTTCCTTCTTGCTGAGTCACCATCATGTCAATTACGGCTATAGCTTGCTGACTTGAGTGGTCAATTTCCATGTTTTCCAACTCATCTAAGCTGTACAGGAAAAAGTAACGGCTGATAAAAAGAAAACTAATTATCATCCCGAGCAGACCGAGCGAGAAATACAAGGCAGTCTTGTAGCGAAGATTTAAGTTAAACAAGCGAGGTGTTTGCATTAAAAAATAGTTATAAGTATTAGTTTTAAAAAAGTGTACGACATATCATATTTGAAATAGTTGATGCTCGTCCAACTTGTCGACATCCATTTTCGCTCGCTTATCTAGGTTATACAGTGAGTTAACCGATTGCTTTTTAAGCAAAACGAGCAGTAAATTAATAAAAAAGTAGATAGTACAATCGCTTAGAGAACTGCGCTTCTAGCACGTCATTTTTTGCAAAAAATTTTGTTGA
>NZ_JAWPON010000447.1:0-640 GCF_033344315.1 Vibrio sp. 2132-1
AGTCGTCCTATAACCACAAAGTTAGACCATCATGCAAAGTGGGGTATAGAGGGTGCCAGCCCCACCCCAGCAGTCCCCCTCAGCCACATTTCTGGCTTGCCCCGCGCTTTTCTTCTTTCTCTCTTTTTCTCTCTTTTTCTCTCTCTTTCTCAATCTAATCTCACACACGAAGGTCAAACAGGGCACCCGCCGACGCGAAGCGGAGGCGTATTCTTGCCCCTCCCCCTCATTGCATGATGGTCTAAATCTGTCTACTATGTAACCAATGAACTGTTAGAACAAACCCACACATAGGCGGCAGCATGGCTAAAAACTTCATATCAGAACAATTCTCGGCCATGTGCCGCGACTTAACGAACCTGTCCTCTCTTATCAAACGACTACCGCCACGGTACGCAAAAGTTGCGGCCATCCCTCCTACCGGAAAAGGATTGGAGAACGAGCCCGTCAACAAGATTGTCGTAACTGAACAAACTGGGCGCGAAGCTCTTGAGCTGGCAGCGCACAGCTACAGAGATCTTCACATCAACCCAGACTATTCGCAGAAGTCTGCCAGGCGCACCGTGGGGGTACTCTGGTTCTCCCCTTCCAGGATTGGTGTAGCTGACGAAATTGCGGCGACGGTTGAACGCATCAACGC
>NZ_JAWPON010000044.1:0-3000 GCF_033344315.1 Vibrio sp. 2132-1
ATGTCTCTCGCTCATTCAAATAATGAGAGACAACTTTGGTGATTTGAACATCAACTCGAAACTCCTTCGGGTTGTATGGTTAAGTGACTAAGCGTACACGGTGGATGCCTTGGCAGTCAGAGGCGATGAAGGACGTATTAACTTGCGATAAGCCCAGATTAGGTAGTAAAAACCATTTGAGTCTGGGATTTCCGAATGGGGAAACCCAATACCATAAGGTATTACTGTTGAGTGAATACATAGCTCAACAGGGCGAACCGGGGGAACTGAAACATCTAAGTACCCCGAGGAAAAGAAATCAACCGAGATTCCGAAAGTAGCGGCGAGCGAAATTGGACTAGCCCTTAAGCTTTACACGCGTTAGACGAACAGCCTGGAAAGGCCGACGATACAGGGTGATAGTCCCGTAGTTGACGACGTGTGTTCAGTGAAATCGAGTAGGGCGGGACACGTGATATCCTGTCTGAATATGGGGGGACCATCCTCCAAGGCTAAATACTACTGACTGACCGATAGTGAACCAGTACCGTGAGGGAAAGGCGAAAAGAACCCCTGTGAGGGGAGTGAAATAGAACCTGAAACCGTGTACGTACAAGCAGTAGGAGCAGGCTTTGTCCTGTGACTGCGTACCTTTTGTATAATGGGTCAGCGACTTATATTCAGTGGCAAGGTTAACCATCTAGGGGAGCCGTAGGGAAACCGAGTCTTAACTGGGCGTTCAGTCTCTGGATATAGACCCGAAACCAGGTGATCTAGCCATGGGCAGGTTGAAGGTTGAGTAACATCAACTGGAGGACCGAACCGACTAATGTTGAAAAATTAGCGGATGACTTGTGGCTAGGGGTGAAAGGCCAATCAAACCTGGAGATAGCTGGTTCTCCCCGAAAGCTATTTAGGTAGCGCCTCGGACGAATACTACTGGGGGTAGAGCACTGTTAAGGCTAGGGGGTCATCCCGACTTACCAACCCTTTGCAAACTCCGAATACCAGTAAGTACTATCCGGGAGACACACGGCGGGTGCTAACGTCCGTCGTGGAGAGGGAAACAACCCAGACCGCCAGCTAAGGTCCCAAATTACTACTAAGTGGGAAACGATGTGGGAAGGCTCAGACAGCCAGGATGTTGGCTTAGAAGCAGCCATCATTTAAAGAAAGCGTAATAGCTCACTGGTCGAGTCGGCCTGCGCGGAAGATGTAACGGGGCTAAGTAGTAAACCGAAGCTGCGGCAATGCACTTTAGTGCATTGGGTAGGGGAGCGTTCTGTAAGCGGTTGAAGGTGTGTGGTAACGCATGCTGGACGTATCAGAAGTGCGAATGCTGACATGAGTAACGATAAAGGGGGTGAAAAACCTCCTCGCCGGAAGACCAAGGGTTCCTGTCCAACGTTAATCGGGGCAGGGTAAGTCGACCCCTAAGGCGAGGCCGAAAGGCGTAGTCGATGGGAAACGGGTTAATATTCCCGTACTTCTTACAATTGCGATGGGGGGACGGAGAAGGCTAGGTGGGCCTGGCGACGGTTGTCCAGGTTCAAGTGCGTAGGCTGAGAAATTAGGTAAATCCGGTTTCTCTTAAGGCTGAGACACGACGTCGAGCTACTACGGTAGTGAAGTCATTGATGCCATGCTTCCAGGAAAAGCCTCTAAGCTTCAGATTGTAAGGAATCGTACCCCAAACCGACACAGGTGGTCGGGTAGAGAATACCAAGGCGCTTGAGAGAACTCGGGTGAAGGAACTAGGCAAAATGGTACCGTAACTTCGGGAGAAGGTACGCTCTCGACGGTGAAGTCCCTCGCGGATGGAGCTATTGAGAGTCGCAGATACCAGGTGGCTGCAACTGTTTATTAAAAACACAGCACTGTGCAAAATCGCAAGATGACGTATACGGTGTGACGCCTGCCCGGTGCCGGAAGGTTAATTGATGGGGTTAGACTTCGGTCGAAGCTCTTGATCGAAGCCCCGGTAAACGGCGGCCGTAACTATAACGGTCCTAAGGTAGCGAAATTCCTTGTCGGGTAAGTTCCGACCTGCACGAATGGCGTAATGATGGCCACGCTGTCTCCACCCGAGACTCAGTGAAATTGAAATCGCTGTGAAGATGCAGTGTACCCGCGGCTAGACGGAAAGACCCCGTGAACCTTTACTACAGCTTGGCACTGAACATTGACCCTACATGTGTAGGATAGGTGGGAGGCTTTGAAGCGCAGTCGCTAGATTGCGTGGAGCCGTCCTTGAAATACCACCCTTGTAGTGTTGATGTTCTAACGTCGACCCCTTATCGGGGTTGCGGACAGTGCCTGGTGGGTAGTTTGACTGGGGCGGTCTCCTCCCAAAGCGTAACGGAGGAGCACGAAGGTGGGCTAATCACGGTTGGACATCGTGAGGTTAGTGCAATGGCATAAGCCCGCTTGACTGCGAGAATGACAATTCGAGCAGGTGCGAAAGCAGGTCATAGTGATCCGGTGGTTCTGAATGGAAGGGCCATCGCTCAACGGATAAAAGGTACTCCGGGGATAACAGGCTGATACCGCCCAAGAGTTCATATCGACGGCGGTGTTTGGCACCTCGATGTCGGCTCATCACATCCTGGGGCTGAAGTCGGTCCCAAGGGTATGGCTGTTCGCCATTTAAAGTGGTACGCGAGCTGGGTTTAGAACGTCGTGAGACAGTTCGGTCCCTATCTGCCGTGGGCGTTGGAGAATTGAAAGGGGCTGCTCCTAGTACGAGAGGACCGGAGTGGACGAACCTCTGGTGTTCGGGTTGTGTCGCCAGACGCATTGCCCGGTAGCTAAGTTCGGGATCGATAACCGCTGAAAGCATCTAAGCGGGAAGCGAGCCTTGAGATGAGTTCTCCCTGATACTTTAAGTATCCTAAAGGGTTGTCGTAGACTACGACGTTGATAGGCAGGGTGTGTAAGCGTTGTGAGGCGTTGAGCTAACCTGTACTAATTGCCCGTGAGGCTTAACCATACAACACCCAAGGGGTTTTGATGGACTCAATG
>NZ_JAWPON010000448.1:0-640 GCF_033344315.1 Vibrio sp. 2132-1
CAGTTTTTGAGCGAATAGCTTCAAAAGAGGACTTCACAGATAAACTAGAATTCATTGAAGCTTATATTCCGGAAGATACCGATGTAGACTTTGATTGGTTATGGGCAACGTTACCGAATGAAAGGCTTAAGAATTACACAGAGGCTGGTAATGTATCAGTATATTTGTTTAGTCTTGGTAAACGGAAATATTGGTTTTTTGATTGTAACTAGCACATAACAAAGCGTTTAAGTGTGATTCGTAACTCGTGGCATTTTTACTGTGCGTTAAGTTTAGTGGTTAAGGTGCAATGCAGAAGCTGTTGTCTTGCGTTACTCACACCTTAACGCGGCGTTATGTGTTTCTCACAAAAGGAGTCGTCAATGAAAAAGCCTACGATTGAATCCAGTCAGGAGGAGCTCATAGCGTTTGTTCGAGATTGGATAGATTTATGCGCGTCAGGAGAAGCAGAGTATGCTTTTTCGTTCCTTGATGAACCATTAGATAACTCTAGAAGTAAGTGGAGTTTAGAAGATTTTGAAATGGTCAGGTTTGACCATTTTGGCGACAACCAGCTCCCAGTTATAACAAGTCCTTTAACCGTCACAGGGGTTCTCAGAAACGACATCTTCGAGTACGACAACGGCTCTGGGTGGGGAGT
>NZ_JAWPON010000449.1:0-639 GCF_033344315.1 Vibrio sp. 2132-1
CGACTTAGCCTGGGGCGACCTCCAAAGAAGTGGAAGAAGAATTAACGTATCCGCTTGAGAAAGAGATTCGTAAACTGCCGTATATTGATCGAATCACGTCGACCTCTTCGAATGGTATGTCGCAGATCATGGTCAGTATGAAGATGGATTACGGCCCAGACGAACTGCCACAGATTTGGGACGAAATGCGCCGTAAAATCAACGATCTGCAACCAACTTTACCGCAAGGTGTGCAATCTCTGCAGATTATTGATGACTTCGGTGACGTGTACGGTGTCATGTTGATGCTGACCGGCGACGATTACGACTATGTCGAGCTCAAACGCTATGCCGACCACCTACGACGTGAAATCGAACTGGTTGATGGCGTGGGCAAAGTAGACATTGCAGGTGACCAGCAAGAGATGTTGTTCGTTGAAATCTCGCTTGACCGCCTTGCGTCTCTGAATCTCGACATGAACGTTGTTTCTGGTTTGCTTAACCAACAGAATAACGTGGTTTCGGCTGGCGAAGTTATGGTGAATGGTGAAAGCCTCGTCATTCGTCCTAGCGGTACGCTGAATACAGTTCAAGCGTTAGAAAACCTGATCATTCACGGTCGTGATACGGGTAATTTGATTCGCTTAAAAGACGTTGCGA
>NZ_JAWPON010000450.1:0-639 GCF_033344315.1 Vibrio sp. 2132-1
TGACCCATTGGCGATCCGCGATCGCGCAATGATGGAGCTGATGTACGGTGCCGGCCTGCGTTTAGCCGAATTGGTCAGTGTGGATGTGCGAGATGTGCAGCTGCGCAGTGGTGAGCTTCGTGTTATCGGTAAAGGTGACAAAGAACGTAAAGTGCCTTTTTCGGGGATGGCAACGGAATGGGTTGGTAAGTGGCTACGCGTTCGTGGTGACTTAGCAGCGCCAGGTGAACCTGCATTGTTTGTGTCTAAACTCGGAACCCGTATTTCGCACCGTAGCGTGCAAAAACGCATGGCCGAGTGGGGACAAAAACAGTCTGTAGCCAGTCACATTAGCCCACATAAGTTGCGCCACTCATTTGCCACGCACATGCTGGAGTCGAGCAACAACTTACGTGCGGTGCAAGAGCTTTTAGGTCACGAGAACATATCGACGACCCAGATCTACACACACTTGGATTTCCAGCATCTAGCGCAAGCGTATGACCAAGCCCACCCACGCGCACGCAAAAAGAACGGGGAGTGAGCCAAAGCATGAAATTTTACCGCCGTATCGAGCCGATTAAGGCCATGACATTCGATCTGGATGACACGCTGTATGACAACCATCCAGTGATTGTCCGTATGGAGCGCGAGTTACTG
>NZ_JAWPON010000451.1:0-638 GCF_033344315.1 Vibrio sp. 2132-1
TGCTAACGCCACTGCTTTCATTTTGGTTTTCATGGTTGTGTCCTTCTATCACTTAACTTGGTAATTGACGGTGATGACCCCCGTCTCTTGAGTTGGTTTGAGTTGGTAGCGCACCTCACTGTCCGCTAATGTCATTTTTTGGCGCAAGTAATTGCGACCACCGTGTTCACGAACGACCTCAACATGTAAGGTATAATCACCTTGCTCAAGGCGTTCGCCTGCGTCGTTAGTACCATCCCAAACAAATCGATACTGCCCAGCAGGGCGAGTCGCAGACGTCACAGCGTCAATCAGATCGCGATCATAACGACCCACTTTTCGCCACCAGCTGCGCATGTCTTTGAGCCACTCATCCTTACCGACCCAAAGCTGAATGGTTTTAACGGATTGACGTTGTTCATCTTCAACCCACACTGCGACGTAAGGACGGGCGTACATTGAGGTATCGATCTTCGGCAATTCAAATTCAAAGTCGATTTTGGCAGCATCAGGTAAAGGCGCAGCCAAAACTGGCCATGGTGCTAAAGCCGCAACTAACGCCGCTTTGCAAAATAGGTTTTGGCGAAGTAACTTGCCTGTGTTCAACATAAGCTTTTCTCTACAACTGGCTGTTAAGGCACAGCAACAAAATAAATGAC
>NZ_JAWPON010000452.1:0-638 GCF_033344315.1 Vibrio sp. 2132-1
TGCTGAATAAAATGCTTCTTAAGAAAGCTGCTATCTTTTTTCTGCCACTTCCTTTGGTATTTGCGGAGGTTTTGTATTTGGCACACGAGAGTGTGCAAAGTAACCTCGATCACTTGCTCGAAAAGAACATACAAATCGCGGATGAAATTCTCTTTCAAATTGAGACTGAAAACCGAACTGCGCTTATTCATCCAGAACGGTGTGAGCAGTTGCAGCAAAACTTGATGTTTGAGCGAGACATCGATGAAATGCTCATTGTCAAAGGCGGTGAGATCATTTGCTCATCGAAGCTTGGACACTTATCCAAACCGCTTTCTGAATACTTAACCTTCAGGCCCAATCATGCCTTAACCTTCGGCCAGATAAACGGCCTAGATGAGCCATTGCTGCTAGTGGTGACACAAGGGCAGCAGACATATAAAGCCATCACCATCATTGATAGAGACTATTTTGGCGCGACAATTGGATTTAACAACGATTTACGCCTCAAGCGGTCAGCTTTGTTTATTCATGACGACGTGGTGCCCGCTGGCGCATCCAGAAAAGGCACAAACCCGATTGCTTTTAATGAATCTAAGGTGTTTGAATACCAAGCACTCGCTGAAGCTAGCAACTTGTTTGTTGAGCAAAAATTGATT
>NZ_JAWPON010000453.1:0-638 GCF_033344315.1 Vibrio sp. 2132-1
TGTGGTTACTGCCTATTAAGCCCTCGAAATCCTAAACACGTTTTCACATTTGGCCGCTTGTTTGCCAAGATGTCTCGCGTATTTGGGGTAACGCTAGAATTACGTATTCCTGAAGATGCGTACTCTCGTGGTCAGCACGTTTACATCGCTAACCACCAAAACAACTGGGACATGTTTACTGTGTCTGCGGCAGTGACACCGAAAGTGGTGACCGTCGGTAAGAAAAGTCTAGCGTGGATGCCACTGTTTGGTCAGCTTTACTGGTTGACGGGCAATATTCTGATTGACCGTGCAAACCGTTCAAAAGCGAAAGGTACGATCGACCAAGTGGTTAACAGCATGAAAGAAAGTGATGTGTCGGTTTGGATGTTCCCAGAAGGTACACGCTCACGTGGTCGTGGTTTGCTGCCGTTTAAAACGGGTGCGTTCCATGCGGCGATCGGTGCTGAAGTGCCAATTATTCCAATCGTATGTAGCTCCACTGACCACATTAAACTTAACCGCTGGAACAATGGTCATGTGATTGTTGAAATGTTGCCACCGGTGAGCACTGAAGGTTACGGTAAAGATGGCATTCGTGAACTCGCAAATGTATGCCGCGAGCAGATGAAGGAAAAGCTAGAAGCGCTGGATGAAGA
>NZ_JAWPON010000454.1:0-638 GCF_033344315.1 Vibrio sp. 2132-1
CGCAATTTGCTCACGATATTCACGCCACACCAGACAGCGAGCTGATTGCAGCATCAGGTGAAGACCTTTACGAACTGTCGCTAGATGCACTCGACAAAGCCATTGAACACCTGACGGAAGACTCAAATCGTTGCAGTTTGTACCTGCACAGCGCCGAACATATCTCGCTCGCACAGTGGCAATGCCTGTTTAACCGCCCGAAATTGGAGCGCGTATTTGGTGCTACGACCAAGGTTGATGCCGATGTTAAAGCGTTCGCAACGCTCATCCACTTACCAACGCTGGATGAACGCAAAGAAGATATTGGCCCACTTTACAAACACTTCGTACGTCATGCAGCAAGCCGTTATCAGCTGCAACCACCGCACATCAGTTTGGACGAAGTACGCCGAATTACAGAGCTTTCTTGGCCAGAAAACGTTAAACAACTGCGCCAATTTGCGGAGCTGCGCGCTCTCAAACCTGAGACTTTTCGCATGGAAGATTGGGACAGTGAAAAGAGCATCGAAATTCAGAGCATGACTCCACGCACAGAACACTTTGAATATTGTCTGTTATTTGATGCATTACAGCGACACAGAGGCAGACTTAAAGAGGTTCAACTAGAATTACAGGTGTCACGCAAGACCTTGTACGAC
>NZ_JAWPON010000455.1:0-637 GCF_033344315.1 Vibrio sp. 2132-1
CTTGGGTTGTACGTAATAGGACAGAATTTATGCGTAAAGCAAAGATTTACCGTTACTGCCTTCCAATGGACAGTGGCGTAATACTGCGTGATAACAAGCTGACGGAACGCATCGGCTACATTGTTGAGCTATCTGATGGCGAGAACACGGGATTAGGTGAAGTCGCACCGCTTTTTGGTTTTAGCTTGGAAAGTACCGAAGAGGCTGGCATTCAGTTACAAGAACAGGCTGAACGCTGGGTCGCGGGTATACCGGTTGATTATGCCAATATGTATCCTTCGGTTGCGTTTGGCTTATCTATGGCTCAATTGGAGTTAGAAGGTGGTTTGCCGACGCAAGGCAAATATCAAACTGCTCCACTGTGTACGGGCGATCCCGATGAGTTGATTCCAAAACTCAACGAGATGGAAGGTGAGAAAGTGGCAAAAGTGAAAGTGGGTCTGTATGAGCCCATTCGCGACGGCATGCTTGTGAATCTCTTCCTTGAATCTATCCCTCAATTAACGCTTCGACTGGATGCGAACCGCGCTTGGACTCCCGAAAAAGCGCAGCAGTTTGCTAAGTACATTACACCGTCTCTTCGCCAACGAATTACGTTTTTGGAAGAGCCATGCCGAGCTCCTGGCGACAGCATGTC
>NZ_JAWPON010000456.1:0-636 GCF_033344315.1 Vibrio sp. 2132-1
CTTACATTGCTAACCATACGACTGTCGTATGAGTTATTGATGTAATCACCAATAATATATTTAACACTAAAGTAAGCAGTTACGATAGTAATTATTAATGATATTCCAAATAAGATTATAATCTTATTTTTTAACGACAGTGGTTTCATACATCAGTCCATGTAAAAAGGCTCTTGAAATGGAAATATAGACATATTTTCCGCCCCCTCCGGCTGAATACGACCCAATTCAAGAGCAAATGGCAAAGGATTTCGATGTGATAGGCCAGAATGGAGCTAAACAGGCCTATCTAAGTAGTAAAATGGCAATTTCTATTTATTACCACCAAGCCTCAATTTGTACACCGTAGTTGATGGTGTCGTTGCTCTTATTGTTGTCAAATGAGTCGCCCTCATTGTCTTTCAAATAAGTCGCAAAGAATCGGATTCCTGGACGAGCGAAGAAAGACTCTCCCGTTGAGATGGCGTGTGCGATAGTGAATTTTGTGCCACTAAACTTGTCTTCGGAGCCTGAATCCCAAGTTTTTTCTTGGTCAAAGTAGCCGACCTCTAACATAGTCTTATTGTATGGCGACCAGTTGTAAGTTGGACGAGCTACAAATGAGAACAACTCTTCCTTATCTAACCAGTCCCCATG
>NZ_JAWPON010000457.1:0-635 GCF_033344315.1 Vibrio sp. 2132-1
AATTAGTGATAAGCTTGTTTTGAAAACAATCAGTTAAGGAAGAGTTATGAAAAAAGCGACGTTGGGGTTGGCGCTGGTATTATTGGCTGGGTGTGCTGCAACCACGGAAGATCTCGCCAAATCGGGTGATTGGTATCAGATTGGTTATCAAGATGGCATCGCAGGACACACTTCTCGTAGTGTAAAAGAGCTGAAAACGTTGGGCATTGCTAATCCTGGTGATTATGACCGTGGCTATTTGGAAGGTGTCGCTGAATATTGCAATCCAGACTTTGCTTATCAAATGGGTCTATCTGGCCAATATTATGAGGGTGTCTGTGAGGGCACTGAGCAAGCGCAAAAATTCCGTATGGAATGGCAACGAGGCTGGAACGAATACAGTAATTAATAAATACAGCAATTAACGACAAGGCTCATTCTGTTTCATAATCAAGACGATAGTTTGGCTTGTTGAACTTCTGACAATTCTATCGGATCGCTTTGGTCTACTTGGCTCATTGAGATTGAGTAATAAGTGATATTGAAATATGAAAAAGTACTTTTTAGTTGCGTTAGTATTACTGCCGCTAACCGCAAGTGCCAGCAATATGCTGAAAGATACGATCAAAGCGAAACGCAAATACGACCATAACAAA
>NZ_JAWPON010000045.1:0-2397 GCF_033344315.1 Vibrio sp. 2132-1
GATGCCCTGCGCCTCAAGTGTTCTGTGGTCAATGCGGGCGTCGTGGCCAGCCCGCTCTAATGCCCGGTTGGCATGGTCGGCCCATGCCTCGCGGGTCTGCTCAAGCCATGCCTTGGGCTTCAGGCTCTCGGACTTCTGCGCCCCGCCCCGCTCTGGCTGTTTGGCGTTGTACCGCTTGAACCACTGGTCAGCCGGGCGCTCGATACCGTCGTTCTTCCGCTCAGAGATCATCAAGTGGCAATGGGGGTTCTCACCTTTACCGGCATGAATGGCCAGCGTATACGGCAGGCGCTCGCCCTCGGTCAGATGCCGGGCGAATTCGTCCACCAGCTCCCGCTGCTGATCTAGGGTCAGTTCGACCGGCAGGGCAAACTCAACCTCTTTGAACAGCCGCCCATTGGCGCGTTCATACAGGTCGGCAGCATCCCAGTAGTCGGCGGGGCGCTCGGCCCACTCGGGCAGGTGGCCGGACTGAGTGTGCAGCACCTCGTCACGGTCGCGGGAGTAACGGCCCTCCCGCTGGATGTAATCGGCTTTCGCCTTGGCCGACTGGCCGCCGTTCCGGCTGCCGGTCTTGGCCGTAAGGTGATAGATGGCCATAGGGGTTTAGCTCCATGCAATGGCCCTCGGAGAGCGCACAGCCCCAAAGGGGTGCCCGCAGGGCAGTTTCTCGAAGAGAAACCGGTAAGTGCGCCCTCCCGTTAGAATGACGGTCGGGGTTTGCGGTGTCTGTGCTCCGATGATAGCATGATGGCAAGCACATAACCAAGGGGAATGTCAACATGGCAAAAGCAGCGGAACGGCTCGCCAAGCTGGAAGAGCAACGGGCACGGATCAACGCCAAGATCCAGCGGGTCAGGGCACGGGAGCAGCAGCAAAAGCGCAAGGAGGACACCCGGCGCAAGGTGCTGGTAGGCGCGTGGATACTCGGCAAAGTCGAAAGCGGCGAGTGGCCAGAACAGCGCTTGCTCGATGGGCTGGACAGCTACCTAGAGCGCGACCATGACCGGGCGCTGTTCGGACTGCCACCCAAGCAGGAATAGCAGCCACAGGAGCATGGCCAGCCGGAGCCGCAAGAGGGGCAAGGGTGAGCTTCTACCGGCTGACACCTGCCGAGATCGAAGCCCTGCAGCAAGAGATGCGAGAGGCGGGCGCGACCATCAAGGCGGAGATAGCCAAGCGCAAGGTGGCCAGCATGGCCCCTGCGGGGCTTCACACGCGCCCCCGCCCTGCGGGCAGGGGTAAAGGCCGCTAAAGCGGCTAAAGGCGTCTGCGGCTTCCTGTGGCGTCTGTGCATGGGGTTTGGGTTTGCGGGCCTTGGCCCGCCTTTTCCCTACCGCGGAGCGGTGGGGGCGGTGTGTAGCCTAGCGCAGCGGATAGATCAGTTATCCGGCCTCTGGCCGGGCATTTTGGGCAAGGGCAAACAGCGCCCCACTAGGGCGCTGTTAACCGCGCCTAGTGGATTATTCTTAGATAATCATGGATGGATTTTTTCAGCACCCCGCCAGCCCCCGCCCCTGCTGGGTTTGCAGGTTTGGGGGCGTGACAGTTAACGGGGGGGTTCGTGACAGTTAACGGGGGGGGGCGTGACAGTTAACGGGGGGGGCGTGACAGTTAACGGGGGGGGCGTGACAGTTATTGCAGGGGTCAGCCTGCCGCCTTGGGCCGTGCGATGTCGTACTTACCCGCCGCATACTCGTTCACCGTCCAGCCCAGCGCGATCAGCTCCGGCAGCGCCTCGCGCACCCGCTGGCGTCTCTTGCGCATGGCGGCCCCACTGGCCTCTGACGGCCAGACGTAGCCGCACAGGGTATCTATGGCCGCCTTGCCGGTCTTGCCGGGGTCGATCCAGCCACACAGCCGCTGGTGCAGCAGGCGGGCGGTTTCGCTGTCCAGCGCCCGCACCTCGTCCATGCTGATGCGCACATGCTGGCCGCCACCCATGACGGCCTGCGCGATCAAGGGGTTCAGGGCCACATACAGGCGCCCGTCTGCCTCGTCGCTGGCGTACTCGGCAAGCAGCCGGAAGCCCTGCCGCTTGCGGCCATTCTGGGCGATGATGGACACCTTCCAAAGCCGTTCAATGCAGTCCCTGATGGGCTTTGAGTCCTCGATATTGGCATAGCCTATTTCACGAGCCAGCGCCCGATAGCTACCCTTGACCACCATGGCGTCAGCGGTAACGGCTTCCCATTTGGGTTCCAGGAACAGCCGGAGCTGCTGCCCGCCGGGGGTCTCCGGTTCTGGCTCTAGCACCAGACCACTAGGCCCGGCCATGGCCACCAGCCCCTGCAGGATGCGCAAATCATCAGCGCCCAGCGGCTCCGGGCCGCTGAACTCGATCCGCTTGCCGTCGCCGTAGTCATACGTCACGTCCAGCTTGCCGCGCTTGCGCTC
>NZ_JAWPON010000458.1:0-635 GCF_033344315.1 Vibrio sp. 2132-1
AATAGCAAGTCTGCACCGTCAAACAATGTGCCGTTGCCGATAAGCTCGCGCATTGAGCCCAACACAACTAGCACACTGGTCATGCCCAGTCCCATCCATAAGCCGTCCAATGCGGCAGGAAGCACATCATTTTTTGAAGCGTAAGCTTCGGCGCGACCGATGATGATACAGTTGGTTACGATCAACGGGATAAAGATACCCAGTGATAGGTACAATCCGTAAGCGTAAGCATTCATTAGTAGCTGGACGCAGGTTACGAGTGACGCAATGATCATAACGAAAACCGGAATTCGGATCTCTTTAGGAACATAGTTACGGATCAGTGAAACCGTTACGTTAGACCCCACTAGTACCAGTAATGTGGCAATACCAAGACCCAGCGCGTTGGTGATCGTCGATGAAACGGCGAGTAGAGGACATAAACCGAGCAGCTGAACCAATGCTGGGTTGTTGCTCCACATGCCGTTCTTCATCAATTGTTTGTTTTCACTCATTGATTGTCTCCTGCGCAGTTTAGTGGCTGGCTGAGAATCTCATCACGAGATTGATTTACGTAGTTTACGGTGTTTCTGACTGTTTTGACGACAGCTCGAGGCGTAATGGTAGCGCCAGTAAACTGATCAAAGTCTCCACCA
>NZ_JAWPON010000459.1:0-635 GCF_033344315.1 Vibrio sp. 2132-1
GGTGGTGGCCGCTGCAACTTCACCAACTACCACGTATCAGCCAGCAACTACCTATGCCAAAACCCACACTTCGTGAAATCGGCGCTATCGCAATACACCAACTGGGATTTCATCTCCATGGTCAGCAAACACGGCATCGAGTTTGAAGAGCGCGACCACGGCCAATTGTTTTGTGTCGATGCCTTTACCGCCAAAGACATTGTGAAGATGCTGCTGGCCGAGTGTGACATGCCAAACATTCAACAGCGTTACCAATGCGATGTGCACACCATTGAGAAAACCGAAGAAGGCTTTCGTCTGCACGCGGGTACTGAGCCTGTTGAGTGCGAATCTTTGGTGATTGCGACCGGTGGCCTTTCCATGCCAAAACTGGGCGCGACGCCATTTGGTTACAAAGTGGCTGAGCAGTTTGGTCTGCCAGTAATCCCTACTACGGCGGGACTTGTGCCATTTACGCTGCACAAAGAAGACAAAGAAGATTTTGCTGAACTGTCTGGCATTGCTGTGCCTGCGGAAATTACCGCCGACGACGGCACCATGTTCAAAGAAGCGCTGTTGTTTACTCACCGCGGCTTATCGGGCCCTTCGGTTTTGCAAATTTCCTCTTTCTGGAAAGCGGGTCAGAAAGTTTCTAT
>NZ_JAWPON010000460.1:0-635 GCF_033344315.1 Vibrio sp. 2132-1
ATCATCCTTGTAATGACCTATTCGGTTGTGGTGTTCTCTATCCTGATTCAAGGTTCAACCATTACACCAATGATTGAAAAGGCGAAAGCTGAAGAAAAAAAGATGGAAGATGAAAAGCTAGCTCAAAGCTCTTTAGCAGAACAAAGAGAACAAACTGAAGCCTAATTCCACTCTCCCATATTTAAACAGCAGCCTTAGGGCTGCTTTTTAAATACTCAAAAATTCAAAGACTTCACCAGCAATATTATCTAGAACCCTCCCCGTTCTACTCTCCTCAGAGCGAAGCCCAAGCCTAATAACAATCTAAGTAAAAATATGAACTAATTGAGGCCATTCAGTTTAAAATGAGACTGCTGGCCCTTGATCATTTCAAAGATGGACACTCACTCACACAGATCACAAAGTTGCTCAAGGTAAGCCGAACCAGTGTCAATAAGTGGGTTCAGACCTTTCTTTAAAAAGGGACGGAAAAGAAAAGCCAATAATACACAAGGCGGACGACTGACTGGTTCCGATATCCACGCTTTTATCATGAAAGAATTTGGCGAGCACTACCGCCCTGACTCTATCTATTACCTGCTCGACCACATGGGCTTTTCATGGATAACTTCCCGCTCAAAACACGACAACACGCT
>NZ_JAWPON010000461.1:0-635 GCF_033344315.1 Vibrio sp. 2132-1
TCAATTTATACAATGCTGTTGTTACTGCAACCGATGAGGACTCAAAAGGCCGCGGCGTACTAGTGGCAATGAATGACACCATTTTCGATGCGCGAGATGTAACGAAGACCAACACCACCT
The DNA here is from genome assembly GCF_033344315.1 of Vibrio sp. 2132-1. NCBI lineage: Bacteria > Pseudomonadati > Pseudomonadota > Gammaproteobacteria > Vibrionales > Vibrionaceae > Vibrio > Vibrio sp. 2132-1. Next base: position 121 of record NZ_JAWPON010000461.1, read on the forward strand.
CGGTAAGTACGTTCCAATCGCCTAATTTTGGCCCTCTTGGCTACATTCACAACAGCGATGCAAAGTACCAAAGAAGCCCTGAACGTAAACACACCACAGAAACCCCATTCGACGTATCAAAACTCAACACACTACCTAAAGTAGGCATTGTTTATAATTATGCGAATGCGTCGAGCTTGCCAGTCAAAGCCTTGGTTGATGCCAAGTTTGACGGTATTGTGAGTGCTGGTGTGGGTAATGGTAACTTGTACCACACGGTCTTTGATGAGCTAGAAAAAGCGAGCAAAGATGGTATTGTTGTCGTCAGAAGCTCTCGCACGCCAACTGGCTCAACGACTTTGGACGCAGAAATTGATGATGATAAATACGGCTTTGTTGCATCAGGCACGCTAAACCCACAAAAAGCACGTATTTTGCTGATGTTGTCACTCACGCAATCGAAGAACTAACAAGACGTTCAGAAGATGTTCCAGTACTGCTAAGGAACAATTATATAAGCTGATAATTGATAACCA
>NZ_JAWPON010000462.1:0-634 GCF_033344315.1 Vibrio sp. 2132-1
CTTTTAGCATTTATCCTTCGCCCCACCAAAAATTTCGTGGCACAGATAGTACCTGATAAGGCTGAAAAACGCACCTAATGAATCATAGTAAAGCATGATTTAAAAAGGCTGGGACATAGCCCAGCCTTCTTTGAAAGAGATTAGAATGCTACGTCTAACCCTAACCAGTAACGACGTCCATCTTCGACGTACCCATATTCTTTGTAGTTGATGTCTTCATCGAACAGGTTGTAAATCGCACCTTTGATCTTGGTGTTATCCGTCAACTGATACGTTACGCCGGCATCTACAAACGTATAAGCAGGTTCAACGATGCTGTTGCGTGATGGGCCAGTGACCGGATCCATTTCTTTGCCTCGGTAGGTCACTTTCGTCCAACTCTCTAGGTTGTCTGTTGTTTGCCAAGTAACATCAACATTAAACAGATGCTTTGGAAGTTGCTGAAGTGGCATACCTTTGTATTCACCCGTTTTTTGCTCCGAGTCGGTAAAGGTATAGCTTGAGCTTAAGTAGATAGTCTCGGTTAGTGGTTTCGCCAACGTTGCTTCTACACCCTGAGTAACAGCTTCATCCACATTAATGCGGTAAGTAGGATCCGCCCCCCATTGGTTTGGGCCATCCGTACAAATTGTAT
>NZ_JAWPON010000463.1:0-634 GCF_033344315.1 Vibrio sp. 2132-1
AGTATTGATGCTGGGCGTGCCTGCAAAAATCGCTGGTTGCCGTAAAGTGGTGCTTTGTTCTCCTCCGCCGATTGCAGATGAAATTTTGTACGTTGCCAAGTTGTGCGGCATTGATGAAGTTTACAATGTCGGTGGTGGACAGGCGGTCGCTGCAATGGCTTACGGTACGAAAAGCGTCTCTAAAGTCGATAAAATTTTTGGCCCGGGTAACGCCTATGTGACGGAAGCAAAACGTCAAGTAAGCAATGACTTCCGTGGTGCTGCGATTGACATGCCGGCTGGCCCTTCTGAAGTTCTTGTGATTGCAGACGAAACCGCAGATCCAGACTTCATCGCAGCAGACCTGTTAAGCCAAGCTGAGCACGGCCCTGATTCACAGGTGGTTCTTGTGACACCATCACCAATTGTCGCGGATCAAGTAACGGATGCCGTTCAGCGTCAACTAAAAGCCTTGTCTCGTGCAGACATCGCGCAGAAGGCGTTGGCTTCAAGTCTGATTATTATTTCTGAGTCAATCACACAAGCGGTTTCTATTTCTAACTACTACGGCCCTGAGCACTTAATTGTGCAAACGAAGAACCCTCGTGAGCTACTTCCACTACTAGATAATGCGGGCTCAATCTTTCTTGGCGAT
>NZ_JAWPON010000464.1:0-634 GCF_033344315.1 Vibrio sp. 2132-1
TAGAGTGCATCTTATGATTCAAGACATCAACATTTTGAGAGATCTGTCCCTTGCCGAAAAACTGTCTCGTGTCGCTCGTTTATGGAAGATGGTTGCCGACCGTGAGCTCGAACCGCTAAACCTAACTTACCCGCGCTGGACGGCGCTTTGGAAGCTGTATCGAATGGGCGACAACATCAGTCAAAAGCAACTTGCTGAAGCGCTTGAGATTGAGCTTGCCTCGTTGATGCGCACGCTAAAACTGCTCGAAGAGCAATCGCTCGTTACGCGACGTTGTTGTGAGCATGACAAGCGAGCACGAATTGTCAGCTTAACGGACGAGGGCAAAGAGCTGTTGATACAAATGGAAGAACGCATCTTGCAGGTCCGTCGAAAACTGCTCTCAGAAATAAATGACCAAGAGCTAAAGAAATTGGGCTTGATCCTAGAGCAAATTGCTCACAATGCGCTCGATTCACTTGGCGAATAAAGTCAGAAATCCTAATAAAAAAGAGAAGTAAACGCCTATGACTCCAGACCAAAAGTTCGCGCGTTGGATCAAATATTCTTGCGTCGCGTTTGTCCTTGTCTTTGCCTATTTTCTTGTTGCTGATTTAGCAATGCCGTTAACTCCTCAGGCGATGGCTACCCGAGT
>NZ_JAWPON010000465.1:0-633 GCF_033344315.1 Vibrio sp. 2132-1
TACCGTCGCCACAATAATGCCCCAGTGCTCAACATGTAGATCCACAAACAGCAGCGACACGCACGTCACAATAGCAACAACCAGCAAGCCCCGGGGTACACCACCCATGACATAACCTGCGATGATGACGTAGTTTGGCACAGGTGCAACCAACAACTCTTCGATGTTCTTTTGCAGTTTTGCACTAAAGAATGAAGACGCGACATTTGAATATGAGTTGGTGATCACCGACATCATGATCAAACCCGGCACGATGTATTCCATGTAGCTAAATCCGCTCATTTCACCAATTCGAGAACCGATCAGATTACCGAAGATGATGAAGTACAGCGTCATCGTAATCGCTGGAGGCACCAAAGTTTGTACCCAAATACGCGAGAAGCGCGTCACCTCTTTACCCAGCAAACTACGAAATGCCGTCCAATACAGTTGGTACATTTACTTGCTCCCCTCTCTGACAATGCTGACAAACAGTTCTTCTAATCGGTTGGCTTTATTGCGCATCGACAGCACTTTCACGCCATGTTCCGTTAATTGAGCAAACACCGCATTGAGACCTTGGCTTTTATCTAACTCAATTTCTAATGAGCCATCAATTAAGCTTTGACGATTGACACCATTCAACTCAGGCAC
>NZ_JAWPON010000466.1:0-633 GCF_033344315.1 Vibrio sp. 2132-1
CTTGAAAGGTTTGTTCTATTTTGAGGATGATTTCGACAAGGTAATGATGGGGCTAAAAGGCATTTTAAACGGAGAGAATTGGCTCTCTCGCGATATTCTCAATCAACTGATTGGCCACCTATTGAGCCTAAACAATACCGTCGGTGAGCTAGAAACGAAACTCGAAATGGAACTGACCCGTCGTGAGATGCAAGTGCTCTCCGCACTGTGTCAGGGTGGCTCAAACCTTGATATTGCCGATTCGCTCTTTGTCAGTGAGCACACGGTGAAATCGCACCTCTATAGTATTTTCCGTAAGCTCGAAGTCAAAAACCGCATGCAGGCCATTACGTGGGCAAAACGTAATTTGCTCTAGTGTGAAACAACAAAGGGAGCATGGAAGCCCCCTTTCAACGTTGAGTTTGTGTTTACTGCATCAAATGGTAAACCCTTAACGATGCCGACATCGCGTCCAGATCGTCTCCCAAAAACTCAATCGTTACAGGCTGGTTCGCCAGAAGAGTGAGGCTGGAATCACTGAAACGACCTTGGGTATCACACTCCACATGCACAAAGAAAGCAGGCTTATCCGCAACCAATGTAATTTGGCGGCCCTCAATCGAGACATCAATATTGGCTTTCGCCATCGGTAAA
>NZ_JAWPON010000467.1:0-633 GCF_033344315.1 Vibrio sp. 2132-1
TAGTGAAGCGCTCGATAAGCAGTTTAGCGTAGCCTTCTAAATCGGTGCCTTCTGGCATGGTCAGCGAAGGGGCTTGTGCTTGCATCATCATGTCGAATGCCGCTTTGCGGTAGCCTTCGTCTATCATGGTGTCAGAGATATGCGCGTAACCACCAAGGTAGCCTAGGTAGGCTAGGAACGAGTGGCTACCATTTAGCATGCGCAGTTTCATTTCTTCGTAAGGCACAACGTCGGCAACAAATTCTGCGCCAGCCACGTTCCAATCTGGACGACCAGCTACGAAGTTGTCCTCGATAACCCATTGACGGAAAGGTTCACAAGCGATGCCACATGGATCTTCACAGCCAAGCAGATCGGCGATTTCGCTCAGTGTCTCTTCTGTGGCTGCTGGCACAATGCGGTCAACCATAGTGCAAGGGAAGGTGACGTTGGTTTCAATCCAGTCGCGCAATTCTGGGTCAAGCAGTTGAGCGAATTCCAGTACCGCTGCTTTTGCTACGTGACCGTTCTCTTGCACGTTATCGCAAGACATCACGGTAAATGGCGTTAGGCCGCGTTCACGGCGCATCTTCAGTGCTTGCACGATGTAACCTAGTGCCGATTTTGGCTCCGTTGGGTTGGCAAGGGCAGCAA
>NZ_JAWPON010000046.1:0-2325 GCF_033344315.1 Vibrio sp. 2132-1
GTTGGTTAGAATACCGGCCTGTCACGCCGGGGGTCGCGGGTTCGAGTCCCGTCCACTCCGCCACTTATATTAAGCCCTAGTCGAAAGACTGGGGCTTTTTCGTTTGGTCGTGTTCCCTAGAAATGTATTTACACATTGAAGGCGATACGATGCGGCTATCTTGACCCTTTTGGCGCATGAGTTTCTCAGGAAGATGAGCCTGCTGCCTGCACTTCCAATTACTCCGAGTTTGTATCATGTCCTCGTTGAAAGATTGGTCATTTGAACAATGAGTCTTTATAACACTCGCCCTCAACCGTAGTAGAATGAATAGTCTTCCTCACTGCGCGTTTTGTTAGCGTCTCTCTTAAACAATAATTTTCTACTTCTTATTTCTCAAACATTCATTGCTCCCATATTTAGAGCGAAACCGTCGTTGCGTGGATTGCGCAATTTCCCGAAATATAGTGAGGAAGAGATCTAAGTCTTCCGAAAATTAATGCCTTTTAGAAAACTTTGTTTTCTTTGCTGAACTTGCTAGTAGCGATTAACCTAAGAGGAGTTCTTGAGGAGTATGTTTGATGATGCAACAAATAAAAAATGAAACGCTGAAATCTGTATTTAAGCAATGGTCTTCCGAAGAGGGAATTGTGGTCATCAACCCTGCAACTGAGCAAGAGTTAATTCGGTTAAAGCCTAGTACTCTTGATGAGTTAGATGATCTCATTGGTCAGTGCAAAACGGAGCAAGTCCGTTGGGCTAAATTAAGTGCCAAAGAGCGCTCTCGTCGTTTGAGGGGGTGGTATCAACTACTTCTTGATAATGCAGAAGACATAGCCACGATTATTACCTTAGAGCAGGGTAAACCTTTAGCTGAGAGCAAAGGGGAAGTGATGTATGGTGCCTCTTTTGTCGAGTGGTTCTCAGAAGAAGCAAAACGTGCTTATGGCGAAGTTATTCCTGCCCCCACGACAGATAGACGTCTATCTGCAATTCGACAGCCTGTGGGAGTATGCGCTGCAATTACACCTTGGAACTTCCCTATTGCGATGATTACAAGAAAAGCAGCACCAGCCCTAGCGGCAGGTTGTGGCATGTTGATCAAGCCATCAGAGCTTACCCCTCTCACTGCAATTGCTGTTGTTGAGTTAGCTTATCAGGCTGGTATCCCTAAAGAACTGCTTTCTGTCATGGTGTCGGAGCAGGCTGCTGAGTTTGGTCAAGTACTAAGTACTGATCCTAGGATTCAGAAGATCTCTTTTACGGGGTCTACGCGAGTCGGGAAAATTTTGATGAAGCAAGCCAGTGATTCAGTCAAGGCGGTGTCGATGGAGTTGGGTGGTAATGCGCCTTTCATCGTGTTTGAAGATGCAGACTTAGATGCGGCTGCGGAAGGGCTTGTCGCGTCGAAGTTCCGTAATGCAGGGCAAACATGTGTTTGTACCAATCGGTTATATGTTCATAAAAATGTAAAACAAGCTTTTATTGATAAAGTATTGTCGAAGTTAAGCAAATTAAAGCTTGGCAATGGTTTAGAGAAAGGTGTCACATTAGGTCCTGTTATTACGATGGCCTCTAAGCATCGACTAGAGGCGGTGATCGATCAAGCTGTACAAGAAGGAGCCTCTATTGCTAACTCTCCACAGAGACGGCCAGGTCGCTTTATGGAGCCCGTTCTTTTGGATAGTGTGACGCAGAATATGTCGATTGTTCAGCAAGAGCTATTCGGGCCTGTGTTGCCTATTGTTACCTTTGAAAATGATGATCAAGTTCTCGAAATGGCTAACGATACAGAATATGGTTTGGCTTGCTATTTCTATACGAATAGCTTGAAGCGTATTGTGACTTTTAGTGAAGGTTTAGAGTACGGTATGGTTGGAGTGAATGAAGGGATCATCTCTACTGAAGTGGCTCCATTTGGTGGAGTTAAAGAGTCGGGTGTTGGACGGGAAGGTGCTAAGCAAGGACTCGATGAATATCTGGAGACAAAGTATATTTGTCTTGGTGGTTTAAGCTGATTTCAGAGATGGCCGATTGAATTAAAAAGCTAGGTTTTTACCTGGCTTTTTTTTAGTTGAAAGGCATACCATTTGCCACGCGCGTTTGTGGTTAATATTTTCTGGTTACTTAGTGAGTCGATAGCTAGCTTGCGGTAAGCGGTTTTTAATAATCAAAGCGCTTATGTTATTTCGTTATGGAGTAGTAGGAGAGAGCTTAGCTTTAAACTAATACAAAAAAGCCGCATCAAGTGATGCGGCTTCTTCTAATATGGCTCCTCCTGCTGGGCTCGAACCAGCGACCTGCGGATTAACAGTCCGTCGCTCTACCAACTGAGCTAAGGAGGAA
>NZ_JAWPON010000468.1:0-633 GCF_033344315.1 Vibrio sp. 2132-1
ATTTCTCATGTACACTTATTGAAAGTAGGTGTTAAGGAGAGACGCTATGATGATCGAAAGAATTCGACGCGAACACGGCTACATGGTTCGCCTGCTGGCCATATTGCGCCATAAACTCAACGAAATAAAAGAAGAAAACGCCATTAATTACTCGCTAGTAAGCGAGATTGTTGATTACCTCTCAAACCATTCGGAAAAAATTCATCATCCGAAAGAAGATATTCTCTACCATCATTTCCTCAAGCATTATGGTAAGCAACAAACCATGGAAAACTTGGAGAAAGAGCACCAAGAGCTCGCCGAGAAGACCAAAGAGTTTTCGATGCTCATTGAGATGATTTTGCAAGATGCGGTTGTTCCTCAAGACATCTTTATTGCTCAGCTAGAAGATTTCATTGAGTCGCAAAAGCGTCACCTTGAGCTCGAAGAGAGAAAAATCCTGCCATTAATTGAAGAGCTTTTTACTACTGAAGACTGGCAACACGTCGAAAGCCTATGGACAGAGAGCGAAGACGACCCTGTATTTGGTGACACGATTGCGGATCGCTACAAACAGCTTGCCGAGCGCGTTCGTCAAAGCGATATGGATGTTGTTTAACTCACTCAAAGCCCGAGTATCTATAAATCTTGCTC
>NZ_JAWPON010000469.1:0-633 GCF_033344315.1 Vibrio sp. 2132-1
TACATGCCCATTTCTGAAGCACTTCGTGAAGCGATGAGCGATGGCGTAATTTGTGACATGTTTGAAGGTCATGCGCCTTTTAAACCGCGTTACGTTTTACCTGACTATGCTAAGTTTTTATCTCAAGGCTCTGAATATTTGGAGTTGTCACCTGCAGAAGATTTTGATGATGCGCTAAATATGCTTACCATCATCTATCATCATGTGCCGTCTGTTACCAATATTCCGGTGTATTTAGGGCAGTTAGACGACGTCCTGATGCCTTATGTAGGCGACCAAACTGAAGCGCAGATTTACAAAAAACTTCGACATTTCTGGATCATGTTGGATCGCACGTTGCCGGATGCCTTCATGCACGTGAATATCGGGCCGACAGACAACATTATCTGTCGCACTATTTTGCGTGTGGACGCAGAGCTCAAGCAAATTGCACCAAATCTCACGTTTATGTACGACGAATCGATCACACCAGATGATTTGTTACGTCAGGCGACGACAAACATTTGTGACTGTAGCAAGCCTCATATTGCGAATTACCCAATTCACGCAAATGCTTATGACGGAGCGCGGTTTGGTATCGTCAGTTGCTACAACTCACTCCCGCTAGCTGGTGGTTCAAACACGCTTGTACGC
>NZ_JAWPON010000470.1:0-633 GCF_033344315.1 Vibrio sp. 2132-1
CACTAACATCTCTAAAGGATCGCGAACCGAAGTTAGGTTGTACGCTTTGTTCCACTTATCGAGCAGCTCAACGTAACCGACTAACTGCTCTCGTTGTTTTTCTGAAACGTCTAAATCGGTCTGTGCAATCAGTGAATCAAGCTTGGTTCGTAGTGCACTCATTACTCTTCCTCGCCTTTTTTCAGCAAGCCGTGCTTCTTCAGATGCACAAGAAGAATTGAAATCGCTGCAGGCGTAATGCCGGAAATACGCGAAGCAATGCCAATACTTTCCGGTTTGGCTTCGCTCAGTTTCGCAACCACTTCGTTCGACAAACCTTTTACGTCTTTGTAATCCAAATCCGCAGGCAGTTTTGTGTGTTCGTGGCGAAGCGATTTTTCGATCTCTTCTTGCTGACGCTTGATGTAACCGTCGTATTTCACCTGAATTTCTACTTGTTCTGCCGCTTGTTGATCTTCAAGAGCAGGAGCAAAGGCATCAAGTTGAGTCAATTGTGAGTATGAGATCTCTGGACGACGTAGAAGATCCTCACCACTTGCTTCACGCGCCATTGGCGTTTTCAGCAGTTTGTTCAGTTCATCAATGCCCGTCGAGTTTGGGTTTACCCAAGTAGACTTCAGACGCTGACGCTCG
>NZ_JAWPON010000471.1:0-632 GCF_033344315.1 Vibrio sp. 2132-1
ACTAAATTCATTTGCCATCGCACCTGGAACGCAGAGTAGACTCCCTGCCAGTAACCAAGCACTTTTGCTAAACCAATGTTTCACGTATGTCTCCCTGAACTTACGCTGGTTGCCTAAGTATTACAATTGGATATAGATGTCGTACTGCTGACCATCTCGCTCAACAGTCAAATTCAGTTCTTGCGGATCGCTCATCACTTGCATCAGTTGTACTGAAGAAGATGGATCACTTAAATCGATCCCATTAAGTTGCACCGCAATATCACCAGGTTCTAGACCCACATCATTAAATAACGCCGCATCACGACCCGGAGAAACTCGGTAGCCAATAATGGCGTCGTCTTTTTTCACTGGAGAAATGGTGATGTATTTAAAGACACTCTGTGGATCTTTCGCAATCTCCTCTCGGATTTGCTCTAGTTTGTCACTCACGTCTGACGCAGGTTCTTTCTGTGCAGCTTGCACTCGAGTAGCCTGCGGCGATTCTGACAATTTTGTATACTCAACGCCTTCCAGCATTAGAGTTTCATCTCGGCCTTCGTTATCGATGATCACGCGATCGACCAACACCGCTTTTAGTATGGCACGCGTACCTTCAATTTCTTCGCTAATTCCGTAGGTCGCTTGCTTAC
>NZ_JAWPON010000472.1:0-632 GCF_033344315.1 Vibrio sp. 2132-1
CAATTTTGATAAGGCCAGAATTAAAAAATACCCAAGCGACCCATAAACGGCAAAACAGCAGCAACAACGGCATTGCGTAAGTTTGTAAGCTGTTGGTGTATTCGTCGTAGCGGCTAATCAGGCTTTTAACAGAATCTGTCATCGTATCCTCCTTACGCGGTTTGCAGCGTAAAACCTTCAATCAGGTCAAGCGTCATGATGTGATTAAGATGAGCGAGCAACGGCTCGGGGATATCGCTCAAACATTGCTTTTGTTCCAAGCTGGCAAGCAATTGATAGGCTTCGTCATCCAGCGCGAAACACTGCGCTTCACCATTGGGCTCGACGCGGATCACCCCTTGTTGTAATTGGTTGATGTTGAGCTGATCGAATTGCTGAGTACGAACAGCTGCGAATAAATCAAACACCGCGTAATGAGCATCAAAGCACTTACACCCAGGGCGAAGGTGGAAAACTAAATGGGAATGTTGCGACTCTGGTACGTGTGGTAATTCAGTCAGCGGTTGCACGGCTGTGTCTGCTTGATGCTCATAACGAGCTTGGCGAGCAAGGTCGATGTTCCATTCAAAGAGTGCGACTTCTGGGCTGTATGGCGCTTGAGCCATGACCTGACCAAACAACATCACAGTGTG
>NZ_JAWPON010000473.1:0-631 GCF_033344315.1 Vibrio sp. 2132-1
ATTAAGAAGAAATCCGAACCAGCTTCAACTAAATGCGCGAGTTCATTGTCATACGCCTCAACAAATACAAACTTGTCGGAGAATTGCGCCGCAACCTCTTCCAATTGTGCAGCCAAAACGGGATCACCCGTCCCAACAACAACGACTTGAACATCATGCTTCAAAAAATCCGCCAAAGCCGGCAGCAAGTAATGCACGCCTTTTTGCTGAGTCAAACGACAAACCATACCAAACATGGCTACGTCTTTTTCAGCAAGGTTTAGCCTCTGCTGTAATGCGCGCTTACAAGTGTTTTTACCTAGAACCATACTTTGTTTGTCGGCACTATAGTTCCTTGGCAAATAAACATCAGTTTCCGGATTCCAAGCACTGTAATCGCAACCATTTAAAATTCCGACTAGATCCCCTGCCCGTTGCTGAAACTCCCATGCCATTCCATGACTGCCAAGTTCTGTTTTTAACTCTTCAGCGTACGTTGGGCTGACTGCATTTATCTTATCGGCATTCATTACGCCAGCTTTGAGCATAGTAATATGCGTTGCACTCACCGCAGCATCGGGAACGTTTCGGCAGTGAAACTCTGGCAAACACTGTACGTCGTCGAAACTAAATACACCTTGAAAGACCGCAT
>NZ_JAWPON010000474.1:0-630 GCF_033344315.1 Vibrio sp. 2132-1
ACAAGAGTTGAACCTTAGCCGCAACACGGTGATTTCTGCCTACGAACAGTTAGTTGCTGAAGGGTACTTGGTCAGCCAGCGTGGCTCTGGTTTTTTTGTTGCTGTTGAGTTGCCAGAACAATACTTACCTGAAAAGTTGCCAACTCAAGCTGCCAACCTTCCGCCAGCAGCGTTGGATGTGAATGCCAGTTTCGCGCCTGGTGTACCCGATTTATCGCTTTTTCCAACCGCTTTGTGGCAAAAATATCTCAATCGTCATTTATCCCGCACGTGTCTGTTAGGCAATCAAGACATTCAAGGTAGCTGGGAGCTTCGATGCGCTTTGTCGGATTACTTAGCGTCGAGCCGTTCAGTGAACTGCTCGCCTAGTCGAATCATCATCACGTCAGGCGCGCAGCAAGCGTTGTGTATCGCCACCATGGCAACATTAACGGCAGGAAGTAGAGTGCTAATGGAACAGCCAGGTTATGCGCAGATGCGCAAGTTGATCCTGTTTCAGCAATATCAATTTGAACCGTTATTCGTAAGACAAAAAGTGGGTTTTGATATTGATTCCGTCACGCAAAGTACTGCAGATGCACTCTATATCACGCCAAGTAACCAATATCCGATGGGGACGACTTTAAACAC
>NZ_JAWPON010000475.1:0-630 GCF_033344315.1 Vibrio sp. 2132-1
GTGCAAACGGTGCGGTGACCATTTTGGATTCCATTTCGTTCAGTAACGGTCGCACACTCGATGTTGCCAACAAGGGTGGCACGATTGGTAACGGCTTCAAGCTAGGCGGCGAGGGGATTCCGGTTCCACATGTGGTGAAAAACAGCTTGTCTTTCAATAACAATATGGACGGATTCACGGACAACTTTAACCCTGGTGCACTGGTATTGAGCGACAACGTGTCGATTGATAACAAGCGCTTCAACTACTTGTTCCGTAAGAGCCCATACTCCGGCGAGATTGAGCAAGGCACGTTCACCAATAACCGTTCTTACCGATTCCACGTCAACAGCAAATATGACGACGTGATCAACAGTGCGAAATCGACTGGCAATGCGTTGGTCGAAAATGGCACGACTTACACCAGTGATGGCAAAGCGGTCGACAGCAAAACGCTCGCGCCATTAAAGCAAGCGTCGGTGATTGATACCCAACAAGCCATTCCGGGTAAGCAAGAGGCGATGCAGCTTAAGCAACTTATTCACTAACGAGTAACCACGGGCTCTCAGGAGCCCTTTTTTTCGTCAAAACTCACCTTACAACGGTCGCATTTTTACGCTTTTCGACTTGTCAGTGACAATCTCTTTTTGG
>NZ_JAWPON010000476.1:0-630 GCF_033344315.1 Vibrio sp. 2132-1
ACTTCCAACATCAAGACGAAAAAGACAAAAATGGTTATGCGAACCCAGACCGCCAAACCTTTTTAACTCGTTATACATTCTCTATGCCGGAGTGGGATTGGCAGTTTAATGCAACTGCTGGAGAGTTTTGGAAGGGGGATGTCGGCGCAAAATTCACGACATCACATTGGTTCGAAGACATAGAAGTATCGGCAAGTTATCAGGTGACAAAGTTTAACGATACAGACGAAGAGCAGTTTGTCACTGTGTCGGTAAAGCTGCCATTAACGCCATGGCGCGATATGTCGCCGGGAGTGATACAAGTTCGTGGTAACGAGGCTTATGATTTCAACGTTACGACACGGGTTGGTAATGATGCTAACCATTTAGCGGCAGGCCAGGGTGATGAACTCGTAATGGATAATAGTATGCTTCGCCGCTACTTTAACCGAGGCCGTTATGGTCAAGAGTACTTTGAGCAGAACAAGCTGCGTATCCGCAACGCTTATTTGCGTTACTTGGGTACTCAATTGAATTAAGTTGTGTTGCTAGTTAGGCTTTGAGTTAATCACTGTACTCTACCTAGAGTGTAAGTGTTTTGATATGCTAGCGTCAGTTAAATAATAGGAAATAAAAATGAAAATTGCTGTA
>NZ_JAWPON010000477.1:0-629 GCF_033344315.1 Vibrio sp. 2132-1
TGTTGTTCTGCAGGGTGCTGAAAACGGTTAACCACATTGCCGGCTTCGGTCGGCTCTAGTCAGCGCAGCTGCATTATCGTGGCTGCATATTAAGAAGTCGTTGTGCACTTAGCTTGATAAATTCGAGCGGGCTGAGTGCGTCTTAAAAAAGGTGAGTGTCATGGAACAAACTTGGCGTTGGTACGGTCCGAATGACCCTGTGTCGCTAGACGATATTCGTCAAGCAGGCGCAACAGGCATTGTGAATGCCTTGCATCACATTCCAAATGGTGAAGTGTGGTCTAAAGAAGAGATTTTAAAACGTAAAGCCATCATCGAAGAGAAAGGCTTAACGTGGTCGGTGGTTGAAAGTGTTCCTGTTCACGAAGAAATCAAAACTCAGACGGGCAACTTCCAACAATGGATCGACAACTACAAGCAAACCCTGCGTAACCTTGCAGAGTGCGGTATCGACACCGTTTGCTACAACTTTATGCCGGTGCTTGACTGGACGCGCACCGACTTAGAATTTGAAATGCCAGATGGCTCTAAAGCGCTGCGTTTTGACCAAATCGCCTTTGCGGCATTTGAGCTGCACATTCTCAAGCGTCCGGGCGCGGAAGCGGATTACACCGAAGCTGAACAAGCGC
>NZ_JAWPON010000047.1:0-2296 GCF_033344315.1 Vibrio sp. 2132-1
AGTTCTTTTAGTTGTTGATTTCATAACACTCTCCAATTTTGGGGGGAGAAAGTGTCAACCTTATTTAGGACGGCACACCTCTTTAATAAAAAGCCAGTAAATGTTAATTGCTGGCTTTTTTATTTGAAAAAATCGAGTCTCAAATCGCTTAGCGGTGTCTGTCCTTTCTAGACGATAAAACAAAATATGATAAATTAGTTGAGTAAAGCTTAGCTAGGCGTTAAGTTTTGCGTTTTGCTTTAAATGTTCAACAAACATAGATATTTTCTTAGCTACATGTTTTCTAGACGAGTAAAAGGCGTAAAGTACTAAATCCTCAGGTTCGTACTCTAGAGTGACGATTTCTAGCTCACCATTTTTGATCTCATTTTGGCATGACTCAATTGGCAATATTGCGTATCCAAGCCCTGATAACGCGCCATATCTGGCGAGATGACCGCTGTTTACTTTGAATGAAGATTGTACAGTTTGAGTAATATGGCCCCCAGCAGGGTTTCTGAATACCCATGGTGCACCATTTACTGCGGTAAGCGTCGTGATGCAGGGAACATGACTTAGATCCGTAATTTTGTAAGGGGGGGCGTATTTCTCAATTAGTTGAGGCGCGGCTAAAATGGCACTGGGCCAGCGTTTTATCTCTCTCGCCACCCAGTTACTGTCTGACAAAGTACCTCTGTGAAAACTCAATATTATATCAAAGCCATCGATAGCATCGCCTTTAGGGGCGAGCGTTGTATCACAATGCAAAGAGATTGCTGGATATTGATTGCAAAAGGAAACAATAGCTTTTGCCAGTACAGGTGTGTCTGGCATAAGAATTCGCAGTTCCCCTGTTACCGTGTGCGAGTGGCGCGTTACAGTTTCTAGTGCGGCGTTGAGTTGCTCCAATAACGGACGAGTGCTGCTATAGAGCTCTTCTCCAGCCTCGGTAGGCGTCATTCGCCTTGTTGTTCTATTGAACAACCTAATGTTTAACTTTTCTTCAAGCAGGGCAATGTGTCGGCTGACATTTGATGTTGGTATGTTCAAACACTCAGCGGCTCGCTTAAAGCTGTTGTTCTCATAAACACAGTGAAAACTTTTTAACCAGATTTGGTCAACGTTATCAAACATTTCATTATCCCACTTTATTGGATTATCAAGCCAGCATATCGCACTTTATCCCTGTACTAAGTTACATACAATTTTATTTACAAGTTTAAGCGAACAAACAACGAGATATCGCGCTAGAACGTAATCAATAGTGGTGAATTTATGAGCTGGTTAGAACGGTTATTTGAGAATAAAAATATAATAGGTTCGCGCAAAGCGTCTATCCCTGAGGGCGTTTGGACAAAGTGTCCTGAGTGTGAACAAATACTTTATAGTGCCGCGTTAAAAGAAAATTTGGAAGTATGCCCTAAATGCTCATATCACATGAGAATGGCTGCGCGTCAAAGGTTGATCTCTTTTCTGGACCATGGAACACAACAAGAGTTGGCAAGTGAGTTGGAGCCACAAGATATTTTGGGTTTTAAAGACTTAAAGCGATATAAAGAGCGAATTGCTTTAGCACAGAAAACGACTGGAGAAAAAGATGCGTTGGTGGTGATGGAGGGCAAGTTATTGGGTCTGCCTGTTGTTGCGTGTGCATTCGAATTCTCTTTCATGGCAGGCTCGATGGGCGCAGTGGTTGGCGAGAAGTTTGTCCGAGCAGTTGAAAGCGCAATTAATACAAAATCTGGGTTAGTATGTTTTTCCGCTTGCGGAGGGGCGCGCATGCAAGAGTCTTTGGTGGCACTCATGCAAATGTCAAAAACCAGCGCCGCGTTAAACCACTTATCTGAGCACAGATTACCCTATATCTCAGTATTGACGGACCAAACTTATGGTGGCGTCTCGGCGAGTTTAGCCATGTTAGGAGACATCAATATTGGTGAACCTAAAGCAAGTATTGGCTTTGCGGGAAGACGGGTCATTGAGCAAACGGTACGTGAAAAGCTACCAGACGAGTTTCAGCGAAGTGAGTTTTTACTAGCGCATGGTGCGCTAGATATGATTGTCGATAGACGTGAAATGCGCGATCGCGTTGGCCGCTTACTGGCTAAGTTAACCAACGCGAGGGTGGTCTCAGAATAGGTTGTATTAAAGTTAGACTTAGTACTTGCGTTTATTGAGCCGTAATCATTACAAACCGTTCATTTTGCCCCCATCTTGGTTCCGCATTCATTAGGCTGAGATCCAACGCCGTTTGGTATGGGTCAACAGCAAAATGGTCGCTTACTAACCCCCAGAGCATCCAGTTGATTGCGGTTTC
>NZ_JAWPON010000478.1:0-629 GCF_033344315.1 Vibrio sp. 2132-1
ATTCAAAGTTCTCACCAATGTGGATTTTGAATAGGGCTTTTTTCATGCTCAGAGTCAAAGAATTGTTTGACCGAAAAGTTTCTGTTCAGGCCTATTGCTCATAAAAATCAATACTTAGCTGTCAAGTTTGCGCTAACCATTTGATGCTGAATTCAAAGGGAGATGAGTATCCTGATTGACGATAGCTCTCAGCGCACTGATCGACTCAACTGTTAGGTGTGAACCTTCATCGATTGATTTCATAAACTCGTCCACTTCTAATAGTTTCGACATCGAACTGAGAAAGCCTTGGTTGATGACCTCGATAAATGAGCGAGTTTCGGTCGTTAGGGATTGGTTGCTCAGAACTACGTGGTTGATTTCATCAATCGACGTGCTGGTTCGAGTTGCTAAAGTTCTCACTTCATCCGCAACCACTGCAAATCCTCGTCCATGTTCACCAGCTCTAGTTGCTTCAATCGCTGCGTTTAGAGCTAGGAGATTGGTTTGTGAGGCGATGCTGTCGATCACTTTGACGATTTCAGTGACTTGCTGAGAGGTTTTAAATAGCTCTTGAACTTTATCGTCACAAGCGGTGACGGCACTCAGTACTTCTTCAATCATGGTGCGAAACTCATTCAGAGAATGTT
>NZ_JAWPON010000479.1:0-629 GCF_033344315.1 Vibrio sp. 2132-1
CCCACTTGTTATTAATTAAGCGCCACTCCCAATTTTAAATGCACTTAGGAAAAAACCATGAGTCAAAATGGTAAGTTTAATATTACTCGGCGTGATGCTTTAAAGGGTGGTTCTGCTCTTGGCGCTCTAGCGCTAGCAGGAAACGCGCTTTCTCTCCCGTTTGCAACTAAAGCGGTTGCCAAAGAAACGCCAGCAAAACCCAATGAAAAAATTGTCTGGTCGGCATGTACCGTAAACTGTGGTTCTCGTTGTCCGCTTCGTATGCACGTGGTCGACGGTGAAATCAAATGGGTAGAAACCGATAACACGGGTGATGATGTGTATAACCACAATCATCAAGTTCGTGCTTGTTTGCGTGGTCGCTCTATGCGTCGCCGTGTTTACTCGCCAGACCGTTTGAAATACCCACTTCTTCGCGTTGGTAAACGTGGTGAAGGTAAGTTCAAACGCATCACTTGGGATGAAGCCTTTGACCTCATCGGTGACAACCTAAAACGCATCATTAAAGACTACGGTAATGACGCGGTTTACTTAAACTACGGTACGGGTACCTTGGGTGGTACGGTAACTAAGAGCTGGGATCCGAGCGCGACATTGGTTGCACGTATGATGAACCTGTGTGGTGGTTA
>NZ_JAWPON010000480.1:0-628 GCF_033344315.1 Vibrio sp. 2132-1
ATCCTCAGGTGGGATGAAAAAGAGGGCACATTATCGCCAGATTTTCTGGGAAGACCAGTGAAAATTAACCATTGTTAATGAGTATTGAAACAAAAGCGAGTACATTCAGGCACTCTACTATCATTATGGACGACGGACATGACCACTTGGATCACTTTGCCTTTTGCTCAACTAACTACCTTACAACTGTATGAGATGCTGCGCTTACGCGTCGACGTGTTCGTCGTCGAGCAAACTTGCCCGTACCCGGAGCTAGATGGTAAGGATATTATTGACGGCGTTCATCACCTACTCGGCTACCACAATGATGAATTAGTTGCCTGCGCTCGGCTTCTGCCAGCTGGAACCACTTACGATAACGTCAGTATTGGCCGAGTCGTGACCAAACAAACAGCCCGAGGTGGTGGCTTAGGCCATCGGCTAATCACACAAGCCATCCAAGCATGTTCTACGTTATGGCCCGAAAAAACCATAGACATTGGTGCACAAGAACATCTTATCGATTTTTATGCTCACCATGGATTTGAAGTTATTTCTGACAGTTACTTAGAAGATGGAATTCCACACGTAGACATGCGTAGGAAGCAATCGACTCAATAAACCTCTACAAAACTACAATAAAAAAGAC
>NZ_JAWPON010000481.1:0-628 GCF_033344315.1 Vibrio sp. 2132-1
CCAGGACTGACGATAGAAAAAGCCATCGCACTAGCTGGCGGGCTCACCGATAGAGCTTCACGTAAAAGCATTAACTTAACCAAACACAAAACTGGCAAAACCGTAGAAGGCGTGAGTATGCAGCGCACGGTTGAACCAGGTGACATTGTCTTTATTGATCAGAGCTTCTTCTAGTGACAGGTAATCAAATGAACGGAACTCATCCCAACAATTTCCAGATGAACAAAGTGGAACTGATTCGTTTTGGCCATCACTTTAAAACGCTGAAAAAAAACTGGCTTAGCATTGCTGCGTTCACGCTTATATTCTCATTGACGTGCACTTGGTACATCTACTCCAAAACATCCATTTACCAAGCAACAGCAACGTTATTGATTCAAGAAGAGCAAAAAAGTGCGCTGTCGATTGAAGAAGTGTATGGCGTAGATACGACCAAGAAAGAGTACTTTCAAACACAAATCGCTATTCTGAAATCCAACCACATTGCCGACAAAGTCATTAATGAACTGAATTTAACTCAACACCCTGAATTTACGAGCTCCGGTGGACTAAAACAAAAAATCGACGACATTAAAGCAGTCCCGTTAGTACAAGATTTATTGAATGTTTCTCCTAGCCCAAAAGAGAC
>NZ_JAWPON010000482.1:0-628 GCF_033344315.1 Vibrio sp. 2132-1
ACTTCCTTTTACGACTTACCGTTGTTACCGGCATAGATAAGATGAGGGTTAACGATTTTATTGACTGAGTGCAGCAGCAAACCAACGCCACTCACCGCCATAAATAAGAAAGAAACCGGGATCATGCCTTTGATTATCCATCGATACGGCAAACCACCTGGGTCACCAGACGTCTCGCCCAAGGCATAACTCTCTTTCGCGAAATCAATACCAAACCATGCGACCAGCAAACAAAAAGGAAAGAGGAAAAACAGGGTGCCGATGATGTCGATGATGGATTGCGCTTTATATGACAGTCGCTCATAAAAAATGTCGACTCGAACGTGACCGCCGGATTTGATGGCATAAGGCACGCCAAGCAAAAAGACAGCAGAGAATAAGTGCCACTCCATTTCTTGAAACGCGATAGACACGTCGTTAAACACGTAACGCATCACAACGTCGTACACCACGTTCAACAACAACAAAATGAAGAGGATGCTGGATAACCACCCCAGAAAATCACCAAAGCGGTTGAAGATTCGCTCAATATAGATAAGGCTTCTCATTCCGAACTCCATGGAACGTGTGGGTTGGCTCCGCAGTATCTACGGAGCGTTTTTATGATTTTTATTTGAAATTTTTCTTG
>NZ_JAWPON010000483.1:0-628 GCF_033344315.1 Vibrio sp. 2132-1
CGTTCTTACCTAAATATTCCGATAGGGTACGAATGTTCCATTGGTCCATGTAGTTAAGCGCGACTTTCGCATCTTCGTCATTTACTGCCATGATGCGACCCATCAGCTTCACAAGGTTGCTGTCTACGCGAACCACTTCGTCGACAGAAGCTGGCACTTCACCTTGCCAATCTTGTGCTGCAAACATGAACTGGCCGCCTTTTGTGCCACGAGTACGAGAACTGAACGCTGCGTTGGTGTAGTGGCCCATGTCCATTGTGTGCAAGATCCAGTAACGGCCTTCATCCATATCAGGCACGCTCACAATGACAGGTTCTGCAGCAACATCTAACCAGCCCATAAGGTGAAGCGTATCGTTATTAATGGTTGGGTGAGCGGTGTAAGAGTCATCAGCTAGAGCACGAATATTCTGAAAGCGGTTGAGCGGATAGTTGTTTTCTACCGCCGTGTGATAGAAAAACTTGTACGCTTCATCAATAGAGTATCCGTAGATATAAGCATCTTCTGCAAGATCAACATTGGTGTTAGCCGCAAATACAGGGCTGGCACCTAGCGCTGATAATCCCAATAGAGTAACGAGTAATTTTTGTTTCATGGCTGGTTTCATCCATTTGGTTGTGAGGATATG
>NZ_JAWPON010000484.1:0-628 GCF_033344315.1 Vibrio sp. 2132-1
GCGGCCAAAGCTGGTATCGAGGAGTTCATTATCTCGACGTACCCCACCAGGCAAGAGAGGTTTGAAGCACTTCGAGCGGACTGCCCTGGTGTCATGACTCTCCACCTTTACAGACAAATTCGGTGCTATACCAATGGCGACATCGACTCTATCCGCTTCACCTGGCAACGGAAGGACTCCTTGAAGAAGCCCGTAAAAGAGGAGCTTTTGCAACGCATCAGAGAGGAGCTGGAGCGATCTGGGCCAGACTATCAACTTCCCCTGGAGCAGCTTATCCAGAAGATCGCCAGCACCCCGGAGCCTTATCTCCGGGAGCGAAGGGAAGTAAAGGTTCAACCGGTGGCAAACGTCATGGCCGCAGGGGTACTCAAAACCGTTACCGCGCCAATGCCCCTGATCGTGCTCCAGGATAAGGATGTTCAGCTCAAATTGCTTCGTAACTTTGACGCCTCAGAACAACGCAAAACTCGATCTGATAAAGCGGCATCGGAAATCCTTGGCACCTTCGGTGGAGTCACTATCGAATCCTTCCCTGGATGAATCAGCGTGACCGCGTAACAAGGCTTTTCCGCAGCCGGAAGGGCTTTGTCCCACACAAACAATTCCAATCGACAGCAGCATGATATAT
>NZ_JAWPON010000485.1:0-627 GCF_033344315.1 Vibrio sp. 2132-1
AAATGGCAGGTCAGCCAGCAGCATTCAAAGCTGATGAAAAACTGATGGACCTAGCGGAAAAAGCACTCGAGCAAATGGCAAATACACATGCTGTTCGCGGTTTGATCTGTACGGGCGATGCGTTTGTTTGCACGGCTGAGCGCCAAGCGTTCATTCGTGAAAACTTCCCATCCGTTATTGCGGTTGAAATGGAAGCATCAGCTATTGCTCAGACTTGCCACCAATTCAACACACCATTTGTTGTTGTACGTGCTATCTCTGACGTTGCTGATAAAGAATCGCCAATGAGCTTTGAAGAATTCCTGCCTTTAGCAGCAAAAAGCTCTTCAGAAATGGTCTTCAAGATGCTGGAACTGGTTAAGTAATCCAAGTCATTCATGGAAGAAATTTTTCAGCAATTCTATGCTAACGGTGCGCTCCTCGTGATGTGGGGCGCATTACTGTTTCACCTGATCCTCCCTATTCCTCATTCCGCTCACCCTGCGACTTTATGGCGCAAGGTAGCCGAACAATTAGCAGAGAAAGTAAATAACCACCATCGCTACTCACAACGCATTCTCTCAGGAAGCCTTGCTCTTATTTTGATGACATTGCCGTGTTTGGTGCTCTTAATCGCTCTAAAGCCTT
>NZ_JAWPON010000486.1:0-626 GCF_033344315.1 Vibrio sp. 2132-1
AAAGGTATCGAGTTTGCCCGTCACACGGTCATCAAAACGCGCACCTACGACAATCAATAGATCCGCTTCTTGAACCACAAGGTTGGCCGCTTTGGTGCCGTGCATACCCAACATGCCTAAGTAGTGAGGGTCATGGCGTTCAATCGTACCTAAGCCTTTCAGAGTGCTTACCGCTGGCATCGGGTTCAGACGTAAGAACTCTCTCACTGCATCTGTTGCTTTCGCTAGCTGCACACCGCCGCCGACATACAATACCGGGCGAGTGGACGCTGCCAGCACGTCTTGCGCGCGTTTGATGTCTTCAGTGCTGACGTCTTCGATTTCAGGTGCAACGTAAGGTGGCAGTAATTCTGTTGGGGCTTGAGCAAGCTGAACATCTTTCGCAATATCGACAATGACCGGGCCCGGACGACCCGTTTTGGCCACTTCAAACGCTTCGGCTAGCGTAGGGGCAAGATCTTCAATGTCAGTAACAAGATAACTGTGCTTAGTACAGGCGAGAGACATACCAATCACATCCATTTCTTGGAATGCATCGGTACCGATATGAGAGCTGGCAACCTGACCTGTGATGGCTACCAAAGGAACGGAATCAAGGAAAGCATCGGCTAGGCCGGTAACAAGGT
>NZ_JAWPON010000487.1:0-626 GCF_033344315.1 Vibrio sp. 2132-1
AACCCATCGTTGGGGTCGTATCCTTGCTGTGCGGCCCGCTTGCGCATTTTCTCGATATTACCTCTGCCTGCATTGTAAGCCGCCAAGGTAAAGTAAATTTTGTTCTCAGCCGTAATTGCCTTATCGCCAAAGTACTGCCGACGCAAAAACGCTAAGTATTTCGCTCCTGCGTGGATGTTGTTTTCGAGTTGTCGAACATTTTTGATGTTGATGTTTGGATCGCGCGCTGTGCTCGGTAAGACTTGCATTATGCCCACTGCGCCTCTTGTGCCGACTAAGTTGTTATTAAATCCGGACTCTTTATACGCAACCGCCGCAATCAGCAAATAATCCAAGTCATATTTCTCCCCGTAGCGCGAAAACAGCGCCGACAGTTTTTCTAGCTGGGCAACTTTCTTAGGGTTAAGTGCCTTATTGAGCCAATTGGTATTGTCGATGTATTTGCTATATATGACGTTTCCAAGGAGTGTGCCTGAGCGAGATTTTTGGATGAATTTGTTCACCACTGCTTTGAGTTGAGGACTGTTTTGTCGCATTACCCAAGCGATGTTGCCGTTTTTGCGAAGAGGGACTTTCTTATGCGCTTTGATGTCATCCATCGCATTGAGCCAAAGTTTGGCTTTGTG
>NZ_JAWPON010000048.1:0-2288 GCF_033344315.1 Vibrio sp. 2132-1
GTGGTGCCCGGAGGCGGAATCGAACCACCGACACGAGGATTTTCAATCCTCTGCTCTACCGACTGAGCTATCCGGGCGACGAGGTGTATTAAAAGGCTTTTCGGCTTTCAGGTCAACAATAAAATTAAAATAAAATATCGTTTGATGAATTTGTGCTCGGAGTGGGCTGTTTTTATGCGTTTTTAGCAGCAATGCGCCATGCTTTAAGCGATGTTTTAACATTGATAGTGTGTTCACTTGCAAAATAAAGGCGATAAAAACAAAAAAGCACGTCTGAAAACGTGCTTTTTATTGAACAATTGACTTTAAACTAGTGCTTTACTGAGAACTTGTTTACCCAACCTTCTAGCTCATTCGCTAGTGAAGCTAAACTTTGAGTACTTGATTGACTCTCGGTTACGACAGAGTTGAGTTGGCCTCCGCTTTCCTCGATAAGGTTTATGCGTAGCGCAATATCATCGCTAACCTGCGTCTGCTCAGCGGCAGCAGTAGCGATCTGCTGGCTCATTGTGGTGATAGATTCTAACGCCGTTACAATTTGCTGTAGAGCTTCAGAGGCATTCTTAGACTCTGTAACAGTGCTTTCACTGGTTTCTGCACATATTTCCATTGTGTGAATGGCATTGCGAGAGCCTTCTTGCAGATTGGAGATCATATACTGAATCTCTCTTGTGCTGTCTTGTGTGCGTCCTGCTAGGTTGCGTACCTCATCAGCAACGACTGCGAAGCCTCGGCCTTGTTCTCCAGCACGTGCTGCTTCAATGGCTGCATTGAGTGCCAATAGGTTTGTTTGCTCTGCAATATCACCAATCACATCGAGCACTTTTACAATATTATTTACATCCTGATCTAGATCGGCGACCGCTTTACTCGCAGTATTTAATTGAGAAGCTAAACCTTGAATGTTTTCAACCGTGTTATGAATGAGTTTCTGAGTATGTTGGCTTTGTTTGTCAGCCTCGTCCGTATTGTTTGCGGTGTCGCTTGCTGAATTGGCAACATGGTTGGCTGAAGATGCCATTTCAGTCATCGCAGTGGCAATCATCGCCGTTGATTGCTGCTGAGATACGGTAAGATCGGCAATCGTATTTGATCGAGCTTCTACGGCAGACAACTCTGCGCGCAGTGCATGCATAGACTTCTCTAGGTTTGTCACCATGGTAGCTAGTGATTGACTCATATCTTGCACGGCACGATAGATACTTCCTCTCGGTGCCACAGTATCAAAACTGGTCTGAATGTCTCCTTGAGCGACAGCTTGAACTGCTTTACGCACGTCGTTAGGCTCTCCACCAAGTAGATGAAGCATTTTGCGAATCGAAATGATCAGGCCACTTAGAATACTTCCCGCGATAATCAGACACAGCACAAGCTGCCATTGTGCTGTCGACCAAAAACGTGCGTTAACTTCATTAAAGCCAATACCTGTACCGACAACCCAGCCCCAGTGTGGTGTTTTTTCTGCTATCGAGTGTTTTTCTTCAATGCTGCCATCAGCTTGTTTTTGGCTCCAGGTATATTCAATGATCTGACCTGTTTTGTGCCCCAATACATCTAGAATGAGTTGGCCTACGCTATTACCACTGCCATCTCTAAAGTCATGGAAGCTGGTTCCGTGCAGTTGAGGGTCTAGTGGTGCGGCGATGAACATCATATTTTCATCTGCGACATAAACGTATTCGTTGTCTTTGTAGATATTGTTACGAAGTAGGCGAGTGGCTAATGCTTTCGCTTCGTCTTCCGGCATTTTGCCTTCGATAGCCATCTTTTCTACTTCGGTAAGTATGCTGTACGCACTTTTAAATAGCTCAGTAACTCGAGCTTTGTTATCAAGGTTACTTGCGACGCGAAGTGTCCATAAGCCCGTTGCGGTCAGAGCTAGGAGAGCTAGCAATATGATCGCAGATAATAAATAGGCTTGAGTTTTTAGTTTCATATTTAGCTCACAAATAAAGTGTTATCACTATGCAAGGCATAGCTAAAAGAAGAAATGTAATAACTCGGGCATCTTAGTGAAGATAAATATGCTCGGATACTAATGCGTATTGAAATTACGATGAGGATTAAATTTTTAGCGTGAAATAAGTGTTTTTGAAGAAAGGATTTAATGTTCGCTGATGTTTAGAAATGAAGTGCAGATAAATGGGAAAGTGAGAAATGACGTATAAAGCAGATACAAAAAAGCCGCATCAAGTGATGCGGCTTTAAAAGTGGCTCCTCCTGCTGGGCTCGAACCAGCGACCTGCGGATTAACAGTCCGTCGCTCTACCAACTGAGCTAAGGAGGAA
>NZ_JAWPON010000488.1:0-626 GCF_033344315.1 Vibrio sp. 2132-1
AGACGCATAGGTCGATGCGTCAATTTTTTAACAATGGAATTTATACTGAAAATGATAGTGGCGGGATTGCTGTTATCTCAGTTTAAGCTCCGTTACATTGTGAAAAATTCTATGACTGAGTCTGCAAAAGATATTAATTCGATCTACTCTTCTTATAACTTAACTCAACATAAGTATATTGAAACAACAGAAAACGAGTCTTACGTGCAAGCTAAAAATAAGTGGTTGGTCTTTCAAGCCAACAGTGCTCGTAATGCTCTGCCTCAAGTGCGTAATAAGCAGAAAGGTTTAGAAACGGAAGCGATATGAAACGCCTTCTTTTTGTTAGTTTAAAAGGTGGTTGTGGCTCAACGACCGTCGCTGCGAACTTGGCACAAGCATTAGTTAAGATAAACAAACAGGTACTGGCCATTGAGGTGGTGCCTAACAGTTTACTGCAAACTCATCTTGGCTTGCCGCAGGAAGAGCAAGATGGCTGGGCGAAACAACTTCTTTCAGATAAACCTTGGACCCAGGCTGGCTATGAAAGCCCACAAGGTGCACTTTTTTTACCGTTTGGCCATCTGAATTCTGAGCAGTTAAAAGCGTTTTTTAACGAGCGTTCTCACTACCTATCAATGCTAGGT
>NZ_JAWPON010000489.1:0-625 GCF_033344315.1 Vibrio sp. 2132-1
CAATACCACGAGGCATTGGTGGTAGGGACTCCATTTGCTCAGTGATGTGTAGGTTCACGGTAACACCTTTTAGATTGGTGTATTCCTTACCGTCTTTACCCACCAATTTAACTGGCGTATTTAACGCATCATTTGCCACGATGTTGCCCATGATGTCTTCGTATTCAGCTTGCACCCCAGGGATATCAAGCAGCGATGCAAAGCTCACCTCATCGGTAAAACGGTTCGAGAATCGACGTGCTAAGAAGTGGCTCGCAAGCGCTTTGTCTGGCCAGTTACCCAACACAGACACCGCATTTGACCAAGGGTAATCCGGGTCAAAGCTACCAATTGAGTTTAGGAAGCGTCCATTCGCAGTTTCCGCAACAGCTATATAGCCCTCATCTGAATCTTCGATAAAGCGTGCTGCCAAATCATCAAAACAGCTGGCTGTTGAAAGATCGTAATCAGCCGGAATTTGGTGTGAGTTGTTGTCTAACAGTTGACCAAAAGAAATCACTTTTTGGTTGCCTGCCGCATTTTCTATCACACATTGATGCTCTGGTGTGCGCAAGATATCAAGGAAGAACGCCGCGGATTTTTTCGCCCCATTCGCGTAATCACAGAACCATGAGTTATCGGCTTT
>NZ_JAWPON010000490.1:0-625 GCF_033344315.1 Vibrio sp. 2132-1
CGAGGACACGAGTGGGTAATAATCGTTTCAAAATCGCAAACAACTTGGTTGGTGTCGTAATGCGATAGCGAATTTTAGGTTTATTGCTGGTTAGTGCGTGAAGAACGGGTTCGATACAAGCTTCTGCGGGCAGCACGAATCGATTATTCGATTTATCGTTATCTAAGCGCTTTTTCTGTCCTTCATACGCGATACGGTGAGGGCTTGAATCTACGTCAATCCATTGCTCAAAAGCGAGCAGAGCGTTGTGTCTAAATTGCGTTTCAATGGGGCCGGGCTCTATCAACGCCACTTTGATGTCGGTATCAGCAAGTTCGAGCCGTAATGTATCTGTCCACCCTTCTAGGGCAAACTTTGAGGCGTTGTACGCCCCACGATACTTCATTGCGGCAAAACCCAAGACGGAACTGTTTTGAATAATGCGTCCTTCACCCTGAGCACGCATAGTGGGTAGTACCTCTTGAACCAATTGGTGCCAACCAAAAAAGTTGGTTTGAAATTGCGCTTTCAATGCTTCGGTAGGCAGATCTTCTAATGCACCGGGCTGACCATATGCGCCGTTATTGAACAGGGCATAAAGCTGGCCTTGAGCCAATTCAATCGCTTGTTTTGCGCCACTAGTGAT
>NZ_JAWPON010000491.1:0-625 GCF_033344315.1 Vibrio sp. 2132-1
TTCGACCATAGGGCTAAGACGATGGATCTCATCAATGAAAAGCACGTCGTTTTCCTCAAGGTTGGTCAACAACGCGGCCAAATCGCCTGCTTTTTCGAGAACAGGTCCAGAAGTAGTACGGATGTTCACTTCCATCTCGTTAGCAACAATGTTTGCCAACGTCGTTTTACCCAAACCTGGAGGGCCAAAAATAAGTAGGTGGTCTAACGCCTCACTACGCTGTTGTGCCGCTTTGATGAAAATCTCCTTCTGATCACGGACATGATCCTGACCTTGGTAATCCGCCAACTTTTTAGGGCGAATAGCACGGTCAATAACATCTTCATCACGAAACGCTGGATTTTCAGGAGCGATTAAACGATCGGCTTCAATCATACTGTTACCTTGAACTTTCCGTTACACCATTGATTTTAGTGCTTCACGGATCAGCTGCTCGCTGCTCATGTCCGGTTTAGCAATTTGAGAAACGACTTTCGACGCTTGAGTTGGCTTGTAGCCTAGAGCAAGAAGTGCGCTGACCGCCTCTTCTTCTGCACTATTTGACGAAGCGGCAGCCGAGTCAGTAGGAGCGGCATCAGTAAACGGCGTGAATAAGTCGCCAGCTCCCCAACCTTTTAAGCGGTCT
>NZ_JAWPON010000492.1:0-625 GCF_033344315.1 Vibrio sp. 2132-1
CGGTCGAAAGCACGTGCGATGATTTTCACTTTCGGGTACGTGTGCTTCATGTATTTCACCAGTTCCACACTCGATTCTTGGTTATCAATCGCGACGACCAACGCAGCCGCATGCTCGATACCTGCCGTGTGCAGCATATCTGGTCGGGTTGCGTCACCAAAATAGGCACGAGTGCCAATCTGGCGCATGTTATCGACTTGGTTGGCTTGATGGTCAAGCACTACCGTTGTTACGCCGTTCGATACTAATAGGCGATTCACAATCTGACCAAAGCGGCCAATACCAGCAATGATGACTGTGCCTGTTTCTTCAATCGTATCGCTTTCGCGTTCATTCGATTGGGTTTCAAAGCGAGGCAAAATCACCCGATCAAACAAAATGAACAAGCCCGGGGTCAGGAACATTGAAATCGCAACCACCAGTGCAAGAGTTTGCGAGAGTTCAAACGGAATGACGTGGTTTTGCACAGAGAAGCTTAGCAACACAAAACCAAATTCACCCGCTTGAGCCAAGCTTAGGGTAAACAGCCAGCGGTTGCTACCTTTCACTCTAAATATCAGCGCGAGAATAAACAGCACCAAGGCTTTCAAAACCATCACGCCAATGGTCAGCGCCATGATCAGCC
>NZ_JAWPON010000493.1:0-624 GCF_033344315.1 Vibrio sp. 2132-1
TATCGGCATGATCAGGCAATGTTTGGGCTTTATCAAGCATATTGGCAGGATAGGGATGCACGCGCTCGCTGAGCTGATTCTCTGCCACGTTCGACATCGCGACTTCCAATTGCTGCGGCAAATCAACAATGGTCACATGCACATCTTTATCGTAGTTGCAGCACTGCATTGCCCATTTACCCGTATTGCCACCGATATCGACAATATGTTTTGGCTCATTGGCAAACACTTCTTTAAGCAGCAATGGGAAAGAACGATCCGAATAGAAGTGATCAAACTTAAACCAGCTCTGCTTAGCTTGCTCAGGTAATGTCGACAACCCTTGATAGATGGTTTCCCAATCGCCCAGCTCTTTCAATCCAGCAGGTTTGCCGTCTTTGATTGCTTCAGTCAAGTGCATCATCGCGGCATAACAAACGTCGGCCGTGAAATCCATGTTTGCTTGGGTCATGCCATCGTACAACAAGTAGAACCCGAGGTTGGCCAGTGAGTAGTTAGGTTTTTCCCACAAAACAATGTGCGCACTTATCGCCATGTCTAGCAGCACTTTGACACCATATTCTGATACGCCTGTTTTTTCGGCGATATCAATGGCGCTCATGCCTTTTGAACCAGCGCTATCGA
>NZ_JAWPON010000494.1:0-624 GCF_033344315.1 Vibrio sp. 2132-1
TGGATTCAATTTGCCATTCTGAGTAAAAAAAGCAACGTTTTGTGATTAAAAAAATGATAAAAAGCCTTGTTGATTAAATAATTTTTAATTTATTTGTTGTTTTAATGAATGGAATTAAGGTTTGGTATGAAAATCAAACAAAAAAGCCTCTCTATTGATAGAAAGGCTTTTAATTGGTAGTGGCGTTGTTGCGTATTTTTAGGGTTATTTTATCGAAGTGAACTGAGGTTCGAGTTGTTTGCACACGTGTCGCGCAAAACCACTACCTGCTTCGCTGTATATATTAAAGGCAGCGTCCACACCACTTTCCAACAAACCTTCTAGTTGGTCTGGATATTCTGCAATAGCGGCAATTTGCCCTTTGTAGTTTCTACGCTGAAGTTGTTCTAGTGCCGTTTGATTACCTTGATGGTGTGGCATTGCCAATAAAACTAACTTTACGTGACCAGTATCTAGGATTCGTTCCCAAAAATCTGGGTCGGTAGCATCCCCTGAAATGACATTACGTCCTTCTGAACGGTGTTGTTGCGCTGCTTCTTCACGGATCTCAATCCCCAGAGAAATCTTGCCGTAACGTGCGCGTAGCTCGTCATATGCACCGGTACCAATTCGCCCCATACCTAG
>NZ_JAWPON010000495.1:0-623 GCF_033344315.1 Vibrio sp. 2132-1
GGCGTCCTGCGTGTCGATCTGACCAAGCCACATTACACCCGCATTGTTGACTAGCACGTCAGCTGGACCAAATTGAGCTTCTGCTTTTTCAATCGCTGTTATCAAACTCGCTTGGTCAGTGACATCGACTTTTTCACATAAGGTGTTTGGTAAATTGAGTGCCTCTAAACGTTCTACGCGACGAGCCACAAGAAGGAGAGGGTGGCCTTCTTCACTAAAACGACGTGCGATAGCTTCACCAATACCTGAACTTGCACCAGTAATAACAACCAGTTTTTTCATTTGTTACTTCCTCAGTTTTCGTTGAAAGCAGCGGTCTGCTGCGATGAACTCATACTAAGGAAATAACTTTTGTTGATATATATCACTTTAGGTAAAACACTGTTGTTCACTAGCAACAATAATTGCTGCTTGAGTTTGTCTTATTGGTAGGAAAAAGGCGCAACTCGTGCGCCTTAAGTGAAAAGAATGTATTGTTACTACGGTGAAATCCGCACTAATCAACCCATCAAAGTTACCACTTATTCAACGGTGCAAACAACGCTGTTGTCACTACCAAAGCCATTTGGAACGTAAGCATCAGCTTGAGGATCGTTCTCCCATTCAACTTCATCGAGGAGATA
>NZ_JAWPON010000496.1:0-623 GCF_033344315.1 Vibrio sp. 2132-1
TACTTCAAAAGATAGGTTTTCAGTGTTGTGCGCAACATTCTTAACTGCAATCTTATTTACAGAAGAAAGTACACCAGCGTGAACAGATAGTTCACCGAAAGACTTACCTACGAATACTTCGCGAACTTCTTCGTTCTTGTCTTTCTCACCTAGCGCGTAACCAGCTTTTAGCCAGAATGCATCGTTTTCGAAAGAGTATTTGATTTGAGAGTCGTTGTTCCACTCGTGTCCGTAAAGAAGAGCAGAGCCACCAAAGAAGTAAGAGTAATCAGCACCGTAAACGTCATCCGCGAAAGTACCTTCTTTACCGAAACGAAGTGTACCCATATCGCCCATGTCGAAACCGAAGATGTGACGACGAACGAATACAGTGTCATCTGTACGCTCGCTTGAATCTGCGCCTGCACCGTAGTTGTCACCAAGTGCAACACCGATTTCAACTTCACCTAGAACTTTAAGGCTATCGTTTACAACGTAAACACCGTTTACACCCATACGTGAAGAGCTAGTGTTTAGCTCTGCAGTGTGGTCTGTGCTGTCTAGGAATAGAAGAGTTGGACGTAGCTGACCGTAGAAATCTACAGAACCTTCTTCAGATTTGAATACTTCCGCTGCGTTAACTG
>NZ_JAWPON010000497.1:0-623 GCF_033344315.1 Vibrio sp. 2132-1
CGAGTTTTTCTTCTCTGACGAATCTCAGGCCAACATGCTCATCAAGATTTACAGTGGTGAAGCCTTGGCTGCATACGCGAATCAGCGTCTTTTCGTGTGGGGTGTGCCTGCTACTTTGATTCTTGGGATTGTGTTTGCGCTGTTTTATATCTCAAGTAAAAGCCTAAGAAAGTCTATCAAAGGGCTGATTCAAAACGGCATCAATAACGGCGAATTTATCCCTTACTATCAAGCTATTGTGGATAGCAGAGATGGCCAAACTGTAGGTTATGAAGCGTTGGTGCGTTGGTCAAGACGCGATGGTTTGGTGCCACCTAATATGTTTATTGGCGCCGCAGAAGAGAGCGGATTGATTGTTCCGATGACGAACCAGATGATTCGCAAAATCATCCAAGATCTTGAGTCACTGCCTGAGTCGATTTGGGTGAGTGTCAATATTGTCTCTGCTCATTTAGAAACCGGTTCGTTAACCAAACTGTTGGCAGATTTGAATTGGCCGTGTGCAAACCGAATTCATTTTGAGCTAACAGAAAGAATTCCGGTTAAAGACGTAGAAGCCGCGAAAAAAGAGATTCTCTACCTCACCAACAAAGGTTACAAGTTCAAAATTGATGACTTTGGAA
>NZ_JAWPON010000049.1:0-2239 GCF_033344315.1 Vibrio sp. 2132-1
GGCTGCAACCCTGCTTGCTCAAAATCTATTCAAACATGGTTGTGCTTTGGGGAAATTATGAGGGGATCCCTCAGTACAAAGTTCTGGATGTAAAGAAAGCATCGAAACCTGTTGTGACGGAATTCTTTTCTTTTTATTGCCCACATTGCTACAAGTTTGAGTCGCTTATTGAGCGTTTAAAACCTGCTCTGCCAAAAGAGGCAAAGTTTGAAAAGGTGCATGTGGGGTTCATGGGCGGAGATATGGCGATTCCGATGGCCAAGTCCTACGCGACGATGGTGTCGCTAGGAGTTGAAGATACAATGATTCCTGCCATGTTTGCCCAAATTCATCAAAAGCGACAAGCGCCAAAAGACGAAGCTGAGCTGAAACAACTCTTCGTTGATAATGGCGTAGAAGGTCAGAAGTTTGATGCGGCGTACAACAGTTTCGCCGTAAACTCAATGCAGAAAGGTTTTGATAAGCAATTCTCTGCCAGCACGTTAAGAGGGGTTCCGGGTGTGGTTGTGAACAATAAATACATTGTTTTGGCCAACGAAATTCGTACTTACGACGAGTACAATCAATTAGTTAATTACTTATTGACGCTGTAACTGTAAATAGCATTGATGCTTAAAAATGGCGACGGTAGAGTCGCCATTTTTATGCTTATCACTTTCGTATTATCTAAGAACGCTTGTACATGCTTGAGTTGGAACACTAGTCATAAATATGGCATGCGGATAAAACAAGCTAGCAGCAGTGATTGCAACATTACATGGCTGAGCAATCGTGGTTTTAATCACATTGGTAAGCACAGCGCCTGTATTATTTACTGTTTGAGCGGCGGCTTGTTGTGCCTGGTAAGACACGCAACCTGTCGTTGCATTGATCATCGCAGTGCTAAACAAAAGTTTGCGAAAAAACATATTCATATCCTTTGTGAATGCTTTGAATTACTTATATGTGGATTGATTCATAAATGAAACAAAACAGTGTTCAAAATATGTGTGCATTCACGAAATGAACATTGTTTTATAAAAAGACGTTTTTTTGTGATCTTAGTACTGGACAGACCAGGTTATGAAACTAAAGCCAATCCGTGCATTACGATTACGCCGAAGGTCAGTTTGCTCCTCATTCCTTGATATCCCTTGGGCTCGGCGTCTTGTTCGACTTTCCTCACGAGCTTTTCTGCATACCAAACAGCAAGGTACCCAATTGCTAAGAGTAGGGTTGCGACTGCGTAATGTTTGTGGCCCTGCAGTAATGCGCCCCAAGCCAGTAAGACAAAAAGGTTGCTGAGAATTAATATATTTCGGCTAAGGCGATGGTAGTAATGCTCAATGCCATTACCCCAAAGGATGCCGGATAAAAAACTTAATATAACGGCGCTATATGCGATGAAAAATTGCTGACCACTTAAATTGAAGAGTGAGATGTCAGCGAAAATCAGCCCTAAACTAAACACAAATGGAACTAGGCCTAAGTAACCGAGTTGTAGCATGGTTGAGCGTGTTGTCATGGTCGTCACCTTATAATTGTTGCTCTATCATATTGGTAAGCGTAGTACTTGTCGGTGATGTGGAGCTTGGAAAAGTCGCAATAACTTTACCTTCAGAGCTAATTAGAAACTTGTAGAAGTTCCATTTTGGTTTTATGCCTGCTTGGTTAGTAATCTGGTTGAAGACTGGGTTCGCATCTACACCTAATACTGAAGAGCGAGCCATCATTGGAAAGGTGACCCCGTAATCGAGATAACAGACTTTCGCTGTGTTTGTTTCGCTTCCTCTATCTTGTCGAAAGTCATTGCTCGGGAAACCGATAACGGTGAAGTTTTGGTCTTTGTAAGTTTGATAGAGGGTTTCTAACTGTTCGAACTGAGGAGTGAAGCCGCACTGGCTTGCTGTATTGACGATTAGTAGTGTCTTTCCCTTAAAGCTTTCGCATAGATCGACTTCTTCCGTTGAGTTTAACAACCTTTGCTTACCTTGAAGAATATCAGGGCACTCAGATGCAAGAGCAAGCGAATTCATGGAGAGAAAGCTAACGAGAGCGGCGAGTTTCAGTAATCCTTTCATGGTGTTGTTCCCCTCCCCTTGTTTTCAATAAGTATAACTACTCAAGTGCAAAGAGGATCGATCAAAAAAGCCGCACAAATGCGCGGCTTTTTTCAAGAGCTGTGTGCCGTCCTAAATAAGGTTGACACTTTCCACCCCCAAAATTGGAGAGTGTTATGAAATCAACAACTAAAAGAACT
>NZ_JAWPON010000004.1:0-315971 GCF_033344315.1 Vibrio sp. 2132-1
AGCCACTCATCGCTTATCTTGAGTGCGTCACCTTGAATCGTGACACTAGGAACTTCAAACTGGTTTTCGTATCCATCGCCGCCATCAAGAATATCCACCGTTAATATAGCATCGGGATTCAACCGCTCAGGAGCCTGAGTCTCAGAAGTTGGGTTCTCTCTTTCTTGCACTGCTGGCCTAGTAACATAGCCATTAGAAACGAGTTGCTCAGGTAAAACAGCGCGAATATAGGCAACAAAACTTAACCCACCAGAAGACTCACTAAAATCTCGAACGCTCTGATTAAAAGTGGATTCAATACCGTTTTGAGATGCAATTAAAAGATCATTCGAACTCGATTCATCCTCACTTGTTGTATCTTCATTAAATGCAATATCGAGAATGTCAGTATTAAGAACAACCACCTCTACTTCTGGAACTAATTGTTCGTTGGGCAACATTTGGATCCAAGAACCGTCACTTAAAACCGCCCAAAGAACATTACCGATTTGAATGTAGAGTATTGGCTGCATAATTCGCCCCATATGAAACAACGAACTTTAAGTATGGTCGACGAATATGACTGTTCAAATGAAACTAGAAAAAACATGGCCCTAAATGGCTCTAATGAGATATTGAACCAAAAACATACCTCATGTATGCGAGAAAGAGCCATTGGGATAAACTACTTCTGGCGTAACCCATCCACTGGAAATTGATTGAAATTCCCCTTGCTACAATCGGGCTTATATCCAAATGGAGCAGGGAAAGGAATCGTATCGCAGCTTGTTGCAACGGAAGATTCAAACTTTACTCTCTTTCCTATCATGATAGGAAATAACCATGTGGCATTATTTCTTAAATCAAACTCCTCTTTAGGGTCATCAATCAAATTGTATATTTCAGGGATCTGTAATGGGCGCCCTTTCTCCGGCATGATATCTTGATCAATAAAGTGCATCTTGTAATTTTCCCACTTATAAGCGTAGGTTTCAGAGCCATTGTTAACGATAAAACCATCTCGATTAGACTTTTCACTATCTCCCTTTAAAAAGGCCCACTGATCAATACTATCTATTGTTCTATCGCTTGGTAATTTGTATCCACCGACATGAGAAAGTGAGGCAAATAGATCCACAACATGGATAATTTCATCACTCACTCTGCCCGGTTTGATGTGGTTAGGCCAAGAGGCAATAAATGGTGTTCGGAGAGAGCCTTCAAGAGCCGTAAAGTACGCACCACGCCATGGTCCGCTAGAGCCTTGGTATGGCATATGCCACTCTGGACCGTTGTCAGAAAACCAAATCACTAGTGTATTGTCTTTAATTCCTGCTTTTTCTATTGCACCAATAACTTGCCCAGCTCGAAAATCTATCTCAGCTAACACATCTGAGTAATTTCCTTTGCCTGTTTTACCAATAAAATCAGGATGAGGTAGCGTCGGTAAATGTGGTTGAGTAAAAGTAATTACAGAGAAAAATGGCTTATTCTCTTTCACATTTCGATTTATAAAATCTGTGGCATGTTCAACTAGCTCACTGTCAATCGTTCTACGTGAGTCCAAATTATATTCTTTGACCCCTTTAGGATCCTGCCCTGCTCTAGCTGAAAGGATTTGAGGTTTAGGTAATATAGCTTTATAACCGGGTTGAGAGCTATATTCTGACTCATCCGTCGTATTTGCAATGCCATACCATTCATCAAAGCCTTGATCCGTTGGAAAGCGCCCTTTTTGGTCTCCCAAATGCCATTTCCCGTAAAGGCTCGTGTTATATCCTTGTTCCTTAAACTTCTCTGCAATGGTTATCTCCCAGTTCACCATACCGTAAGGCACTCCCCAAACAACCTTATCTGTCCCAGATCTAAGCGCTCGCCTCCCCGTCATGAATGAGGAGCGAGTTGGCGTGCATTGCGGTTCCACATTAAAATTAGTAAGGCGTACACCTTCTCTAGCAAGTTGATCTAAGTTTTTAGTTTCAACACCTCTGGTACTCCCATAGGAACTTAGTTCCCCCCACCCAAGGTTATCAACCAACATTACCACGACATTTGGTGTCTCTTCCGCAACCACTTCTAACGGGATACATAGAAACAGGATAGTTGCTAGTTTATTTTTCATAGTGTCGCCTTTCATTGAAATTCAATCCTGTAAGTGCGTCTTATCACACTTAAAACACACTAAAGTCTAGTCCATGTTAGTTAACATTTTTGAAAAACAGGGATTACTTGGAAGCAACAAAAAACCTCTACTATATTCAACTGACTACATTGTCTCATTTGGTGTCATCTAACTCGACTTCGCCATGATGAACACAATTAGTAACGTTATATAACGATAATGGATTCATTTATCGCGGAGGATTTTCATGCGAAACTCGATTAAAAAGGTAATGGCATTGGTCGGTACATTAGCTGCGTCCACAGCCTTTGCTGCCGATAAGCCCAACATCCTTGTGTTCTGGGGTGACGATGTAGGTGTATACAACATTAGTGCGTATCACAATGGTATGATGGGAGGGAAGACTCCTAACATTGATAAAATCGCCAATGAAGGTGCCATTTTCACAGACGCTTACGCACAACAGAGTTGTACTGCCGGACGAGCCTCATTTATTCTGGGTCAACATCCGTTTCGTACCGGTCTATTGACTATTGGTATGCCCGGCGCAAAAGAGGGTATTCAATCGAAAGATCCTACTATCGCAGAGTTACTTAAAAATCACGGCTATGTGTCTGGTCAGTTTGGTAAAAACCACCTTGGTGATCAAGATGAGCACCTACCAACTAACCATGGGTTTGATGAGTTCTTTGGTAACCTATACCATTTAAACGCGGAAGAAGAGCCTGAGTCTGAGTTTTATCCAAAAGATCCAGAGTTTCGTAAAAAATTCGGACCTCGAGGCGTGTTGAAGGCGACTGCGGATGGCAAAATCGAGGACACAGGTCCCCTTACTCGTAAGCGTATGGAAAACGTAGACCGAGAGTTCATGGATGCTAGCTTGGCCTTTATGGAAAAAGCAGTAAAAGAAGACAAACCATTCTTTATTTGGCATAACTCAACCCGTATGCACGTCTGGACACATTTGAGTGAAGAATATCAAGGGAAGTCAGGTTACGGCTTATACGCCGATGGCATGATGGACCTAGATGATCAAGTAGGTGTCATGCTTGATAAACTTGAAGAGCTAGGCGTAGCAGATAACACCATTGTTGTTTTTAGTACCGATAATGGCGCTGAGAAATTTACCTGGCCAGATGGTGGTACTACACCGTTCAAGGGCGAAAAAGGTACGACTTGGGAAGGCGGATTCCGCGTTCCGATGATGGTACGCTGGCCTGGAAACATTAAACCAGGAACGGTTATCAACGATATCTTTTCACAAGAAGACTGGATGCCAACTCTACTAGCAGCTGTGGGCGAACCTGATGTGAAAGAAAAACTATTGAAGGGTCATAAAGCAGCGGGCAAAACCTTTAAAGCACATTTAGATGGCTACAACCAACTTGATCTGCTGACTGGTAAAGCTGATGAAGGCGCACGCAAAGAAATCTTTTACTTCGATGCTGGTGGTAATTTAAACGCCGTTCGTTATAAAGACTGGAAGATCCACTTCAGTGTTATGGAGGGTGCCATTAATGAGGCATACCGCAAAACACCTAGTTGGCCTTTGATTGTAAACCTTCGTATGGATCCATTTGAGGTCGGTCCAGATGCAGCACTTTACGTCAGACATTTTTACGCTGATCAAATGTGGATGTTCGTTCCTGCTCAAGCTATCGTGCGTAAGTTCCTAGAGACATTTAAGGAGTTCCCTGCAACGAAAGGTAGCTCGTTAAGTATTGAAAAAGTGGTAGAAACAATGACACAGCAACCTAGAAACTAGACCCTAGGTATCGAAGCTACTGTGGAATTAACTAAGGCCTCAATTGTGAGGCCTTTTATTTCGTTGCAATTGTTTGGTTGCAGCAATTTATGGTCAAACAAAGATTATCATTTAGTGCTCTCTTTAAACACTTGATTCCAATCTTGTTTCATATCGACAAATAGCCAACCTTGCTCTTCACCTACTTTAAACGATTTATCTAACTTACCAACATGAGAATCTTTATCATACGCCCATTCACGCTTGTCATCCGTGTGATGGATAATCGCAGAAAATCTTGGACCTGAACCTGCTTTCGTCCACTCTAACATCTGTAAATCACCATCAGAATTACCAAACGCCATGACCGGACGTTTGCCAATGAAGTTTTGAATCGTCACAGGCTTTACTGCTTTGTCATTGACAAAGTCTATTTCCGGCATGCGTTGGATGGTAGGTTTTCCATCAACACTTTGATATTCCGCCTTTAACGTCGTCCCCACGATGTTTTGCGTTGGAATGCCGTATACTTCCGGCGCCCAAACGCGCATAAATTCAATTCCGCCTCCAGAAACGATGTAGGTCTGATAGTCGTTAGCTCTTAAATAGTCGAGCAGTTCGAGCATAGGTTGATAGACCATTTCATTGTATGGTCTACCCGTTGTTGGATGGACAGCCGTTTTCAACCATTCCTTAACTTCTTGATGAAACTGTTCAGTAGACATTCCAGAATGGGTTGCCATAACAAGCTTCATTACACCTTCGAGTCCTTGTTTACCAATCCCCTCCATGTCACCTTTTAATGCGGAAGCAAAGGGTTCGGTTGTCTTCCAATCAGGATGCTCAGAGGCCATTTCTTTTACTCTATCGATCGCAAAAAACAACTGTAGATAAACAGGCTTTTCTGCCCAAAGTGTTCCATCATTATCAAACGTCGCGATTCGTTGGCTTTCAGGAACATAGGAATCCGAACCTTGGGTCGTTGTTTTCGTAACAAACGCCATAATAGCTTGCTTAGCGTCAGTGTTGTTCCATGACGGAAGTGGATCTTGCATATCAGCAGCAACAGCGTAACTAGACAGAGCAAAACCTGTTGCTAAGACAATCGTCTTTAACTTTATAGCCATCTTAATTCCTTATATTGAGGTGCTAGGTGCGAATCCAATCAAAAGTATAGTTCAATTGAAACAGGCGCATATTGAACTGACATATCCAACGGCCACCAAAGAGTGACACCGTCACTAAATTGGTTCACTATTTTATTGAAATAGGAACATGGAATTTACCGATTAGAGTTTAAATTCATTGGCTTCAACTGATGTAGAGGCACTTTTACGTCCCTTTTTCTGATT
This sequence comes from Vibrio sp. 2132-1, assembly GCF_033344315.1. Lineage (NCBI taxonomy): Bacteria > Pseudomonadati > Pseudomonadota > Gammaproteobacteria > Vibrionales > Vibrionaceae > Vibrio > Vibrio sp. 2132-1. The sequence goes on from NZ_JAWPON010000004.1 coordinate 5,198, forward strand.
GAGCTCTTCAATAACATAGTCGGGAGCGACCTTCGTTAGCTCTGTTAAACAGTCATCCGTTTTAGGGTTGCCGTATCTGACATAGATGTCACACACGGCATACAATTGTTCTGGAGCACCGGATATCAAATACGCTTGCTCAAAAGCGTTGACAGACTTCTTCAAGTCTAACTCTTCTTGCAGAACACCATTTAAATACCAAAAGTAACTGTTCGTCTTTGCCATCGTCGCAGCTTTGTCTATTTCAAACGCCGCTTCTTTCTTTTTGTCTAATCTAACCAAAGCGAGAGATTTAGAATAATGCAGCGAGGCATCTTCTGAATTTAGCTTGATGCCCTCGTCAAGCACGTTGATAGCTTTTTGGTCTAGCTGTTGCGCTCGGAAGTTGTCTGCATAGCTTAACCAAACTTGAGGGTTGTTTGGCTCAAGCTTAGTTAACTCTGGGTATATCAGCGCCGCTTTATCCCAATCACGATGCCAACGGTAAACGTCTGCAAGTAATAACTTGGAAACATTATCGTTCTTACTGGACAAGTGTGCTGTCAGCTCTGAAACAGGCCCTTCAAGTGACTGCTGTTGCTCTGAACTCAAATTGGCGTAATCTCGAACGAGGTTAATCGCTGCTGTAATTCGCACCATGGCGGCGTCATCACTCAATAATGGTGAAATCAAACGCCAACGGTGCTCAATCATATATGGTTGTGCTCCCACGATCGCAGCTTCGCGAATACCTGCATCTTCATCCTGCAACCCACGCGCAACTGCAACCAATGCATTTTGGCTTGGATAGTTGGCTAACTCACGTAAAGCATCAATACGTTTTTCTGAAGACAACTTTTTATTTTGCGCATCATAAGACAGCTTTTCGACTCGTTGCGCCGGTGTCATTTGAGCTTCTTGTGGAGTGACAACCGTTGTCGGCGATACTTGATCTGGGTCTAGCAATGTTGTTTCTTGTGCCACCACGGCTTGACTCGTAGCAATGCCGATCGAGATCACGAGTAATGATTTAGAGAGCAGCTTAATTTTTTGCATTCAATAACCTATATTCTTTCATTTCCGGGCCTGTAGCAGGCGTAGTGACTATCTTAAAACTTCATTTCAAACACAGTCTGTGTTTGAGTAGCTTGCTGGCGTAGAATCTGGTCACTGTATTTACCGTGAACCACTGGGTTACCTGTCGCTCGTAAGATGTACGCCATCGACTGATCAACATGGGTAAAAAACTTCTTCCAACCCGCGCAGAGATAATTAAGACCAGGCTCACCTTGCCTAGTACGGATAAAACGGTTTTTGGGACATTCTCCAAAACATGCAAATTGATAATCACATTGAAGGCACTGTTGGGGCAGCGTACGACTTTTAGCAAACCCAAATTTCTGCTGCTCAGAGCTATAAGCGAGCGTATCGAGCTTTTCGTGATGAATGTTTCCAACCTTATATTCTGGGTACACGTAATGATCACACGCAAACACATCACCATTAGGCTCCATTGCTAAGCCCTTCCCGCAGATTTCACCTAACGTACACAGTGGGTTTTTTCTGCCCATCCAGGTTTCGATACTGGCTTCAAAGTACTGCACAAACACGTTGCCGATATCGTGTAAAACCCATTCATTGAAAATCGCGATCAGAAAATTTCCCCATGCTTCATCCGCAACGCAAAAAGGCTCAACAACGGCATCTTTATGACCTGGGATCAACCGTTTATCTCCTTGCTTTAGTTGCTCGTTTGGCTCCCAAGTTTGAGGGGCGGTTGTTCTGAATGTTTTCTGCTCAACTATTGGAATAAACTGCATTTGAGGGGAGCGTACTTCATCTCGCAAGAATCGGTACACTTCAAGTGGGTTACGGCCGGTCAAGTTGTTAACACAAGTGAGCGTAGCAAACTTTACTTCGTGCTTATGTAATAATTCAACCGCATTCATAACTTGCCGGAATGTGCCTCTACCAGCTCGGTTTGTTCGGTAAGCGTTGTGCATCATTTCTGGGCCATCAATGCTTAAACCGACGAGAAAGTTGTTCGCCTTTAAAAACTCACACCATTCATCGTTAAGCAGTGTGCCATTAGTCTGGAGGTCATTGGAGATCGTAATGCCATCGGGACGGTATTTATTCTGTAGCTCAACAATTGTCTTGAAATAATCCAAACCTAGCATTGTCGGCTCACCACCCTGCCAAGAGAAAATAATTTCAGGTGTATTTTGTCCCGCTATATATTGACGGATATAGGTCTCGAGCGTTTCCTCATCCATGACTGGTGAGCAGCCTGGCTTGTACTCAAGTAAATCTTGTTTGCTTAGGTAGTAACAATAGGTGCAATCGATATTGCACACTGCACCGATAGGTTTCGCCATGACATGTAATCGCTTGGATGCTTTTCCATTGAACTGCGGACCTTGAGTTATGTGCATTCATCACCTTCTTAGTTGCTAGCCTGTGCCCAACGGCGCTAAGACTAATCATTAAGTTAATCGCCTAGTGTGATGATAATGTTCAATTATTCGTGGCGCTTGTTATAGTGTGTATAACTGTTTTTCATAGACTTGCCTGATAAAATTCTTTGATCATAAATGTTGATGGAGCTCCCCTATGAAGCATTCCAAAAGTAATACTCTTTACCTTGGTGCCGCTATTTCGATTTCGCTAATTATGACTGGATGTGCAACAACACAACCTAGCCCTCTTGCCCAAAAAATCGATCAAGATATGGTTCTTATTGAAGGTGGACAATTTACGATGGGCTCGGATAATCCGTCAGCAAATAAATCCGAGCGCCCGGCTCGCACCGTTCGCGTGGAAGATTTCTATTTGGCAAAATTTGAGGTAACCCAAGAGTTATTCGAATCGGTTACAGGCTCTTCTCTGAGTTATTTTAGAAACCCAAATACGCCCGTAAATAACATTAGCTGGCAACAAGCCAATTATTTTATAAAGAAATTGAATGAAAAAACGGGAGAGCACTATCGTTTACCCACAGAAGCAGAATGGGAGTTTGCAGCGAAAGGGGGGAATCTAAGTCAAGGATTCACTTACGCGGGAGCTGATGATATTAACGACGTTGCCTGGTATGCCAGTAACTCAAACAATAAGGCACACAAGGTAGGTCAGAAAAAACCGAATGAGCTTGGCTTATACGATATGACGGGTAATGTTGGTGAGTTTGTTATTGATGCGTTTGATGAAGGTTATTACAAATCAGCACCAAGTGATAATCCGGTAAACGCAAAAGATGAAAAAGAAAGCCTTGCACACAAGTCTGTACGAGGTGGTAGCTTTGCCTATGATGCTGACGAATCCGAAAACTATCGTCGCGATTTTGCTAGCCAGTCAGTCATCATGTCCGACATGGGGCTGAGATTAGCGAAAGACGCTGATTAAACTAAGTAAGAAAAAAGTGGAGCGATAAAAGCTCCACTTTTGGTAATTAGCTCCTATTGACCCCGACAATAGAGGCTTTAAGCTGATCAATAGCTTGTTTAGGTGCATAGTGACTAAGCTCTTGTATGCACCTATCGAAAGCAAAAGCGACAGCACCTTTTTTATGATTTCTCGCTAGAACCTCGCATTGAGCATACAAGTGCTGTGGATTGCCACCGACTTCAAATGCTGTTTGCAACGCTTTACTGGCTTCTAGAACATCGCTTTTTTCTAGAGCTAGACCGTACACGTACCAATAATGAGCATTAGTTTCACCAATTTCTGCGGCACGTCTAAGTAGCTTTTTCGCATCATCAGCTTTGCCTTGACGCAACAAAGAAAGACCTGCGCTGTATGGTAACGTGCTGGATTTAGGTTGAGCTTTCATCCCTTGTTGTAGCACCGTGAGCGCAGCTTCTTCTTTACCTAGGTGACGATACAAATCTGCTAGGTTAACGTAGCTATTTTCGAAATAGGGTTCGATGCTGATCGCTTGTTTATACAGCTCGGCCGCTTTGTCGATTTCACCTAAGCTGCGGTACACATTCGCCAAATTGGTTCTTCCGAAACCACGATCGGCATTAAACTCTTGAATTTCCATGTACTCTTCTAAAGGCGATTTAATGATATCTTTTTGTAAAGGGGTCATTTGTGCGTAGTTCGCTACCAGCACCGAGGCAGCTTCCGTTCTCACTGAAAGCACCGGGTCATCAAGCAATGGCTCTAGAATCCGCCACCGATCATGAAATTCATAACCAGACGAGCCTGAAATTGCCCCTAATCGAACCATTTCATTCTCATTCTTAACGGCCCTAGCCAAAGATACTGTTGTATTTTGGTCTGTATTGCCTCCCATCCTCTCCAGGGCTGAGGCGCGAATAATGTCTTTTAAAGACGAATCCTGAGCAGAGTATGCTAACGCATTTGCTGCTCCTTGATGACCAATTGAATCCGCATAAAATGCGACAGCAAAATGTTGCTGATTACGATACTTCGAATTCGGGTACCATTCTGCTATCTGTTCATCGGCCCATTGATTGCTTTTATCTTCATGGCATGACATGCAAACATTGGGCGTTCCAATATGTTTGCTCAAATCTGGTCGTGGAATATGCCAACTGTGGTCTCTACGAGGATCGACTTGCATGTAAGTCGTTTCTGGCATGTGACAAGTCGTACATTGCGATGCTTCAGATCCAGCCTTATGAAAGGTATGCTTTTCAGGTGTATATTCAGATGCAATATGGCATTGCGAACATACTGCCTCTTCTGGGATCGTTAATTCTGCCGTGTGTGGATCATGGCAATTAGTGCACGTGACCCCCTTCTCCGCCATTTCAGATTGAAGAAACGAACCATAAACATAATCTTCGTCGTAAATCTGTCCATCATGATAGTAGAGTTCAGGTGTTATAAGACTTAAGCGATATTTATCAAAAAAGGAACCTTTAACATGATCACCTGTTTCATTTAACTGGGTTCGGCGACTATGGCATTGAGCGCATGTTTGCACTTGATTGGTTGCTTCAATTGATTTCGGCTGTAACGTACTATGGCCTTCCTCAAACACCCAATCCGACACTGCTTTAGACAAATTTCGATCAAAGCCATAATGGCTGTCATGCTCAAAAGAAGTGCCAGCATTTTTGTATTTCTTGGCCAGTTCTATGTGCTGACTAGCAGGACCATGGCATGCTTCGCATCCCACATTAATCTCTGACCATGAGCTGTTGTAAGTGTTTTTGTCAGCGTCGTAATTCTTCTTTAGGTGCGTTGAATGGCAATCAGCACACATGAAGTTCCAATTTTGCCCGGTATTGGTCCAATAGAATTCATCCGTTGTTGTCGTTTCTGGATAAAGATGAAACCAACGCTGTCCCCCTTCAACTTTAGCTCTTGTGTCCCAAGCAAAAGGAATAAGCTGCACGCGGCCATCTTCAAACTCGACCATGTACTGCTGTAATGGTTCCCAGCCAAATGTATAGCTGATCTTATAGTCATGCCATTGCCCGTCAGAGCCTTGAATGTTGACCCAATATTCGCCGCCTTTTTTAAAAAAACGATTAGGCATTCCTTTGTGTGTTACAACATGGTTATCAAAATTACCACGCACAGAGGTTGTACTTGCATGCTTCATGGCCATATCGTGATGTGACCCTTTCCAGGCCTCCACCTCGTTTTGGTGGCAATCTATACAAGCTTGTGTGCCAGCATATTCTGGATTTAAGCCTAAAGGAATATTTGGTTTCTCTGTTAATAACTCTTGAGAAAAAGCCATAAAACTGACAACAACGTTGACCAGCAATAAAATACGAAACCGGCCTGCCCACTGACTCATAGATATCCTTATATTTATAATGCACAACCTAAATCAATATAGACACTAAATCACTGGTTATACAAATAATTACAAGCAATACATAACGACTTTAGTATTGCTTTAGGACCGTAAAACAAGCGAGCATCCTATTGTTTTTCATTTCCATCCCCTCTTCTACTACGCAATAAAAATAAGGCTCTTCAGTGATCTAAATCTACTTTACGAATCTCTACAAACTAACAGGACAATCCTATTTCTTCTTAATTAACAAATGGTTACTACCTAGCAATAACTTATAGTTATATCGAGTATAAGAGGATTTTTCTATATACATCATTAACTTATGCAGCAACTAAGCATAAGGCTCACTTGTGCTTATCTTTACTCTCAACAATCTGGAGTTTTTATGGCAAATCAATTGAGCAAAATCGCTGTAGGCGCAGGACTGTTAGCGGCGTCTAGTGCTGCTATAGCAGCAGACAAACCGAATATACTGGCAATTTTTGGTGACGATATCGGCTACTGGAATATCAGCGCATACAACCAAGGTATGATGAGTTACAAAACGCCAAACATCGACCGTATCGCGAATGAAGGTGCGTTGTTCACAGATCACTACGGACAACAGTCTTGTACTGCTGGTCGCGCTGCCTTTATTACGGGTGAAGAGCCATTTCGTACGGGTTTGTTAACAATTGGTATGCCAGGCTCTGACCACGGCATACCTGATTGGGCACCAACCATTGCAGATCTGTTAAAAGAACAAGGTTACATGACGGGTCAATTTGGTAAAAACCACTTAGGTGACCAAGATAAGCACTTACCGACAAAACACGGCTTTGACGAATTCTTCGGTAACTTATATCACCTAAACGCAGAAGAAGAACCTGAAACTTATTACTACCCTAAAGACCCAGAGTTTCGTAAAAACTATGGCCCTCGTGGTGTCATTAAGTCTTATGCCGACGGTAAGATTGAAGACACTGGCCCGATGACACGAAAACGTATGGAGCACGCAGATGAAGAGTTCCTAGAGAGCTCTTTGGCATTTATGGAAAAAGCAGTTAAGGCGGATAAACCCTTCTTTATTTGGCATAACGCCACTCGTATGCACGTTTGGACTCGCTTGCAGGAAAAATACCAAGGTAAATCAGGTGTAAGCATTTATGCCGATGGTATGCTGGAACATGATGATCATGTAGGTGTTTTACTCGACAAGCTGGATGAGCTAGGTGTTGCAGACAACACTATCGTTATCTACTCAACGGACAACGGCGCAGAAACCATGACTTGGCCAGATGGTGGCGCAACACCATTCCATGGTGAAAAAGGTACAACTTGGGAAGGCGGTATGCGTGTTCCTCAACTGGTTCGTTGGCCAGGCGTCATTAAGCCAGGAACCAAGATCAATGAAATGATGGCACACCAAGACTGGTTGCCTACATTATTGGCAGCTGCTGGCGTACCTGATGTAAAAGAAAAACTGGCAGAAGGCTACAAAGCAAATGGCAAAGAATGGCGTGTGCATTTAGATGGTTATAACTTCATGCCATACTTTGAAGGTAAGGAAGAAAAAGGCCCTCGTGAGTCGCTGCTTTACTTTACGTCTAATGGTGAATTAAACGCTGTCCGCTGGAATGACTGGAAACTTCACTTTGCAACGCTTGAAGGGAACCTAAGTAACGCAGTTCGTTTTGCTCCGAACTGGCCTAAAATCATCCACCTACGCGCTGACCCATTCGAAAAAGGCCCAAGCGAATCACAAATGTACTTGCGTTGGATGGCTGACAACATGTGGCTATTTGTACCTGTACAAGACGTTGTGGGAGAGTTCTTTAAAACACTTCCAGAATACCCAATGCAGCGTGGCACAGCGATGAACCCTGCTTCACTAAACTACGACTCTCTAAAAATGCAAGAGAAGCTGCAACAACTAGACAAAGTTGAACAAGAAATCAGCAAGTTTAAGTAAACTAAGTTAACGTTAGTTAATCAGTAACATAAGCCAGCAGACCATTCTGCTGGCTTATGTGTATCGCCACATAGGAACTTACTTAAATCGCCTGTTTAGCCTATACAAAGTGGGCATTGTGAGTACAAACTGAAAAACAAAAAAAGGAGAGCTAACCTGCTCTCCTTTGTATTTTAACCGTGGATAAACTAAGCCACATTAACCGATTTAGCTACACTGCTACTTTGGAAAAACTCATCATGCAATGCGCAAATCGCGTGCTGGTATTCCTTATCACCGACAACAAATTGAACATTTACATTTCTCAATGATGAGTGCAGTGCAACTGGCGTAACGCCATTATTCATCAATGCAAGCACACCTTTCGCCAACGTCTTGTTGGTATCAATTTGAGAACCGATGGCTGAGATAAGCGCGACCATACGACCTTTAATCGAGGCATTCGGATAACGTTTCTCGGCTTTATACAATACTTTGTTTAAGCTATCAGTACTGCCACCTAGATAGTAAGTAATAGAGTTAGCGTTCATCTCTTTACCAACCAAACTTACACGAGCATCGGAGATGATTTCCATCAATTCGTAACTAACGTTATCGGCTTTTCCTACCATTGCTTGGTCAAACAAATGCAGTGCAAATACTTTTTCTTTACCTGCGATGATCTCGACTTTGTCTTCTTCTGGGCGGTAGCTTGAAGAGATCAAAGTACCTTCGTGTTCAGGTTCGAATGTATTTTTAATCTGTAGCTCAATACCACTTTCACGTAAACCCGCAGCGGCATTTGGGTGAATCGCTTCCATGCCAAGGTTAGCAAGTTGGTCTGCTACGTCATAGTTTGTACTACCAATTGGTAATACTTTTTCAGGGCCAACAACGCGTGGGTCTGCTGAGCTCAAGTGGTACTCTTTGTGAATTACTGCTAAATCCGCTTTTGTTATTGCTGCAATTCGGCTAAATGTCATCTCACTATAACCTCGGTCATAAGTGTGCATTAGGCCCTCTTTACAGTAAGCATAACCTGTCACGATTGGCAGTTCTTTTGATACATCGATATCAGCAAACGCGTCACTGATCGACTCATCAAGGCTTCTTGGCGCTTGATTATCCCAACCAGACAGGTCAACGAACTTAGCGTTAATACCCATATTTTTTAGTTTTAGTGCTGTGTTGTAAGCACTATGTGCCTCACCGATAGACGAGAGAAACTCTCGAATTTGAGGCAAGTACTGGCGCAACGAAAATTGACCGTACTGACAGGTTTCTAAAATATTCGCGATACAGTTTTTCGCTTCAGCAATGCGGGAGCGAATGAATTTATCCGCACGGATACGATTCATTGGGTCCGCAAAAATATTTTCATTGGTCAGCAACATACGGCTTTCAACGTACGCTAACGCTTCTTCCCATTTGTCGTCGCGTTTCGCGATAAGCTGATAAACGCCTGGTTTACTGGTTTTTTTACACTCGAGCAGCGCATCGGTCATACCACCGTATGCAGATACGACAAAAATACGATTGTATGGTGTTTTGGGACGAAGAATAATATTGTCGAGAACAGCATCAAATGCTGTCATTGATGTACCGCCGATTTTTTCTACGGTAAATGTCATGATAAGCCTTTTTTGATTGGTAACTTTAAAAAGAAAAAAGAAGAGATAGTAAAGTGTGGGGTGGCAAAGCACCCCACCATCATCTTTTAGTCAACGAGAGGATAAACACCGTTTTCATCGTGCACTTCAGCGCCAGTAATCGGTGGGTTAAACACACACGCCATTACCATTTCTTTATTCTTATAAGCTCTCAAGTAGTGCTCATCGTGTTTATCAAGGATATATAATGTACCTGGTTTGATTGGGTACGTTTCTCCACCTACAACTTCAATCTCACCTTCACCACTCATACAAAACACCGATTCAAGGTGGTTTTGATAGTGAATATGAGTTTCTGTATCTTCATAAATCGTTGTGATGTGGAAAGAGAAACCCATGTTGTCGTCTTTCAACAACATGCGGACACTTTCCCAGTTATCTGAAACAACACGTCGTTCGCTGTTGCGGCATTCATCTAGAGTTCTGACGATCATAATTAAAATCCTTATTAAGATGCTTGTTTGAAATGTTTCGCAGCGATAGTCTCTACTGCATTTTCAAAGATGCTTAGTCCTTGATCTAGCTCTGATTCGCTGATGGTTAGTGGACAGAAGAACTTCACAACTTCATCGTCTGGACCCGCTGTCTCTATCACCATTCCATTCTCGAAACAGTTTTTCGCGATTTCAGATGCCATGTCACCATTGATACATTCAATACCAACCATCATGCCGCGGCCTTTTTTCTGCACAAACATTTGTGGAAAGCGACGAACACAACGGTCAATCACTGCACTCACCTTGTCTGAACACTGCTTGATGTGTGTTTCAAAATCATCGTTTGCCCAGTAAATTTCTAGTGCTTTTGCAGCAGTAATAAAGGCGTGATTATTGCCACGGAACGTACCGTTATGCTCGCCTGGCTTCCACTGGTCAAGCTCAGGCTTAAGTAATACGACAGCCATCGGCAAACCGTAACCACCGATCGACTTCGATAGCGTCACGATATCCGGTTGGATACCAGACGGCTCGAAACTAAAGAAAGTACCGGTACGTCCACAACCTGCTTGAATGTCATCGACAATCACAAGAATGTCATTGGCTTTACAGATTTTGCTCAAACGTTGTAACCACTCGTTTGAAGCAGCATTTAAACCACCTTCACCCTGCACAGTTTCAAGAAGTACAGCGGCTGGTTTATCCATACCTGCAGAGTTATCATTTAGCATGGTTTCGAACAGCGCAAGACCATCTACGCCAGCGTAACCTTCAAATGGAATACGAGTGACGTTACTTAGACTAGAACCGTTACCTTGTCTGTGATGCTGGTTACCCGTTGCAGCCAGTGCGCCAGCAGTACAACCATGGAAACCGTTAGTAAACGCAACGACGCTGTCGCGGCCTTTTACTTTTTTAGCCAGCTTCAATGCCGCCTCAACAGCGTTAGTACCTGTTGGGCCCGTAAACTGAACCTTGTAATCCAAGTTTCTTGGTTTAAGGATGTAAGTATCCAACGCTTCCAGAAACGATGCTTTCGCTTCTGAGTGCATATCCAAACCGTGAGTAATACCGTCCATTTCAATGTACTCAAGCAACGCTTGTTTTAGTACTGGATTGTTATGGCCGTAATTTAGAGATCCCGCTCCAGCAAGGAAGTCTAAGTATCGTTCACCTTGTTCTGTTTCTAGCCAGCAGCCTTTCGCTTTACGAAAAACGACCGGGAAATTGTTTGAATATGAGCGTACGTTGGATTCCTGCTTTTTGAAAATATCCATGATGAGACCGTTTTTATTTCCTATTGTTTGAGGATTATTTGAGAGGAATGCGATACAAATATTCTGTATCGTGTTTGCCTTTAAAGTGGGCTTCTTCATCCAAAAATGTGCTTACTTGGCCAGAATTGCCGTTCATCGCATCTAACTTTTTGAACAGTGCCCAAGAGGCTTTATTATCTTCCGTGATGGTAGTTTCTACCGATTTAACACCGCCTAATTCCTCTCGGGTGAGAAGTTCTTTCAACATGCGGAATGCTAAACCATGACCTCTAAAGCGAGGTGAGACTGCAACTTGCCAGACAAATAAAACGTCTTGCTCGTCTGGTTTCTGATAACCGGAAATGAAACCTGCGATTTCGCCTTTTTGCTCAACCAAAATACTGGTTTTGCTGAAATGCGTAGACTGTAGGAAATTGCAATAAGATGAGTTCATGTCCAATGGAGGACAGTCTGCAATCAAGCTGTAAATGTCGTCACCATCAGAGATTTTAGGCTCACGAAAAATCCATTTTTTACTTGAGTCTTCTCCAATCTCTGGATAAAGGACCCAAGGTGCTGATGTGATCATGTGAAAATACATATCCTTTGAGGTCTAATTAAATTTCCTTTTTATTATGGGCATCCCTCGCGACTAAAAATCAAATAATCCGCCTTTTTATCGGTATTTTTGTGATTCAAATCACAAAAATAAACCTATTAACCAAAAGTTAAAATAGTTCGAGGTCTAATTTATTAAATAGTCACCTAAATGCACAGTACAAAAAACAACCAGAATAAGACCGTTTTCCATGCTGTTCATTTCTCAGAGAAAAATAGAAATCCAAAAAAAAGCGGCATGCTTTCGCATACCGCTTTTATCAATAATTTAACTGCTGATACTAGTTATTTTGATTTCTTAGAAACCGCCTTTGGACGAGGTTCATCCATCAAACCTTTTATCAAAGATACCGTTGCAACAAGTAAAACAATAGTAAACGGTAAACCAGTCGTCACCGCCATTGCTTGAGCAGCAGCTAGACCACCACCCAACATCAATGCAATCGCAACCAAACCTTCAAACGTACACCAGAACACGCGTTGTGGCGTTGGTGCATCGACCTTACCGCCCGCAGCAATAGTATCAATAACCAGTGATCCTGAGTCAGAAGAGGTAATGAAGAACACCACGACTAAGATAATGCCGACAAAAGATGTTATCTCAGCCAATGGCATAACATCTAACATGGCAAAAAGTTTTAAAGGTAGTTCTGCGTTAAACACCGCCTCGTAGCCATCATTAACATATTGGCTAATTGCGTTACCGCCAAAAGCCGTCATCCATAACACACAAACTGAAGATGGGATAAGAATAACGCAAATAATAAACTCACGAACTGAACGACCGCGAGACACACGTGCGATGAACATACCCACAAATGGTGACCAAGAAATCCACCACGCCCAGTAAAACGCCGTCCAGCCTTGAGAGTAATTCACATCCTCTCGTCCAAATGGCATAGATAAGGCAGGGATATTAGCCACATAGGAAACGATGTTCTCGAAGAAACCAGTTAAAATCGCAATCGTCGGGCCAACAACAATAACAAATAGCAATAGCAGTGCTGCAAGCCCCATATTGATTTCAGATAAGATTTTCACGCCCTTATCGAGTCCAGCCACAACAGAGATTAAAGCGAGCGCAGTAATACCAATAATCAATATAACCTGCGTCGTATTGGTCATTGGGACATCAAACAGGAAGTTCAAACCCGTTGCGGCTTGAGATGCACCGTAGCCTAGCGATGTTGCTAAACCAAAAACCGTCGCTACCACTGCAAGAATATCGATAATATGACCAGTCCAACCCCATACACGCTCACCAAACAGAGGGTAAAAAATTGAGCGCATGGTGAGTGGCAAACCTTTGTTAAATGAAAAGATAGCCAGCCCAAGAGCCAAGAGCGCGTATATTGACCACGGATGAAGTGCCCAGTGGTAAATCGTCGCAGCCATCCCTAATGCCGAAGCTGCAGTTGCATCGCCCTCTGCACCACCTAGCGGTGCCCAGTCAGTACGTACACCATTCTCAACGCTCACGCCACCAATCGCAGAACTAAAATGGGACATCGGTTCTGATACACCGAAGAATACGAGACCAATGCCCATACCTGCAGCAAATAGCATTGCCAACCATCCGGCATACGAATAATCCGGTGTTGCTTCAGTACCACCGATTCGTACACGGCCTAATGGTGTGAAGATCAATCCGACACAGACAATGACAAAAATATTACCTGAAGCGAGAAAAAACCAGTCTAAATTGTGTAACAAACCCGCTCGTAGGTCTGCAAAAAACGGCTCTACCTGTTCTCGGAATAATAGTGTTATCACAACAAACATGACGATTGCTAAGCCAGAAATTGCAAAAACACGGTTGTGAATATCAAGGCCAAATGGGCCTACCTTTAGCGCAACGTTATCCTGACCAATTTGATAGTCAGTATCTATTGCGTTTACTTTTCCATCGGGGCGTTGAATGCCACCGTTATTATCGGTGCTCACGGATAATCTCCTTAAAAATACGTGACCAAGTTTAAATTACTTTCGTCGGAGTTCGAGTAATGAAACGTCTTCATCACTACCAAGCACATGTTCATAAAACATTGTTCTTATAAGCGGTTACTCAATCCGCCATCATAATCTTAAAGCCCCCTATCTCTCATTGCATTTTATTGTTTTCACCATAAATAACGCCTATTGCCAAACCGAAGATATTGGCATGTTTCGATTAAAGTGATACTGCAGTTGTGCTTGAAACAGCTCCGCAGTTGCTAACGCATCCGTCAGGGCATGGTGAGGTTGATAAGCAGGGAGGCCATATCTTTCACGAGCGTGCCCTAATCGTACAGAACCGGGTTTCTTGCCTTTCAACTTATTGATAAAACCTCTGCATTCACGGCGTTGTATCGCATACTCAATATCTAACGTATCAACAACAGGAAACTGTATCCCCTCTCCGATGCTATTTAGCAAGGCGTTATTAAAGAACTGCCTTTCAATGTTCTTGTAGTGAACAAGTACCACTTTGCCTGACAACGCATCCAATATTTCACCCAAGATCTGAGACAGCTGCGGCGCGTTTTTAACCTCAGAGTCAGTGATACCGTGAATAATGACAGACTCGTGGTTTAACTCTCTGTTTGGGTTAACGACCCAATGAGCAGAGCCATTACATTGAACACGATCAATAGTAAACGGGACAAGTCCGATCGTGAGAATGACATCCTCTTCCGAGTTCAATCCTGTTGTCTCAAAGTCTACCGAGACAAATGGCACTTGTTCAATTGGTGTTTCCCCATTAACCATCGGTGTCGAATAATAGCGTTTGAGCCTCTCGTCTTTCGCTTCTTTAGCGAGTTGCTTGAACAACATTGACCACTCTGGCGTCTGGGATGTATCCAACAAGGGATGTTCTTTTTCTGCCTTTTTTGAGAACCACATCATTTGCTACTTCTCTGGTATCGAAACTTAATGAAGTTCTGTGCGTTACTTAGAATTTGAAATGCTGCTTTTAAGTTTCGACGTTCAAATTCAGACATGTTCTCCGGCTCAATGTTGTTGTCTGGCTCTTCTCCATTTTCTATATCAATGGCTTGGTGACGAATTCGAACCATGTAGATTAGCTCCATCGCATCCCTTAAATCCAAACCTCGACCTTTCGGTAAAATGCCAGCATCATTAATGTCATCTAAACGGTCGAAAGAGTTTTGCGATCGGGAACCGATTGCCAGAGAATGCACCCGTATTAAATCGGCCAACGGAGCCGTCCCCCTTCGCTTCAAGTTAATCGAGTTGCGATGACGACCATCTTTCTCCATCACAAAGTCTTTGAAAAAGCCCAGTGGAGGCGTCCTACGTATTGCGTTATACGCCATACAAGCAAGAAAGCGGTTATTTCTTTTCGCTCGTCTCACAATAAAGCTGCTTAATTGCTCCGCCCATTTCACTCGCCCATGCACACCGAGGAGATCAAAAAAGATATTACTATTTAACAATCTCTCAGGGGTTGGATTGTCTATCCAGTTTCCAAAGCATTCTTCCCATTCTGCACGAGTTTTTCGCCATTCTGGGTTGGTAGCCATAATGTCTCCAGTACAATAAGCATAGCCGCATGCCGCTAAACCATCACAAACAAATTTAGCAAACTTTTCAAAGTACTCTCCGTGAATCTCAACGTCATAACTGTTATCGAGAATAAGCGCGTTATCTTGATCCGTTACAATTAGCTGCTCATCCCTCGCCATTGAACCCATTGCGACTAAACAATAAGGAATGGGCGCTGGGCCGAACTCTTGCTCAGCTAATTCAGCGAGGCGTTGTTTGAAACTACTGCCTATAACCGACATGGCTCGACCAATCATGTGCGCGTTGGCATCTTCATTGACCATTCTTACGAAACAGTCTTTTACTTGTTCAGAAACCTGCTTGAGATCCTCGACACTGGTTTGCTGAAAAATAGAGCTCACTAGCAATAGGCTGTTCTGAGATTCGTAACGAACGATGTCCGTCATGCCAATAATTCCTATCGGCTTTTTATCTTTTAAAATTGGTAAATGATGCACGTTGTAACGCAACATGGTTAACATGGCCTCAAACACATAGGCGTTATAATCCAATGAAACCACGTCATAACTCATGACCTCACTCACTGGAATATTGGTATCAATACCCTGAGCTAGTACGCGAATGCAAAGATCGCGATCAGTCAATATTCCAAGCAGCTGTTCGTCATCTTCTTCTGTGAGCTCCTCTGTCGGGCGAATAATGAGCAGAGAGGTGACATTTTCCTCTGCCATTAGTATCGCAGCTTCCTGAATTGAAGCCGTTGCCTCCAGGGTTACTGGATCTCTTGCTAAGATTTTACGTGCCTTAGCGGTGGTAAAGTCATTGCTTTCGGAGCGGCTAGATATTGCGCTTCGCAAACGCGCGCTATCTTCCAGTTCCATATAGTCCGCAAAGTTTTCAAACTCATCACAAAGTTCATTGAAGATGTTTTCCGGAATACAGTAAACGAGAGTGTCTTCTATCGCTTTGGCTGGCATACGTACGCGGTTGTTCATCAACAACCCCATCTGACCAAACAGTCCACCAGCATCAATCCTGTTATAGAGTTCACCTTTACGTCGATAAATCTCTACCGCCCCACTTCTCACCATATACAAGTCGCGGATCGTATCTCCGAAGTTAAGGATTTTTGTTCCTTGCCGAAAGTATGCAACCTCGGCATTAAGAGCAATTTTTCTAAGCTGCTCTTCAGGTAGGTCATCAAAAGGTGGGTACTGGCTAATGAAATTGAGCACTTCTAACTGTTCGGCTTCCATTTTTTATTCCATACGTTGCCTAAACTACAGCGATAAATATCACCCTGAGTGAAATCAAGCAATAAATAAATCTAAGGATAACAGTACCTAACCGATTTCACAGGACCAAGCCTTAACCAAAAATTAGAGCTCTAACCTTTTTATATGTAGAGCTCTAAGCTATCACAGCTTATATCTATGCAAGCGAGTTGAGTTGAAATGTACAAAAAAATTCAAAATAAATTCAACCCTACGTCAGGGCAACGTTATGGCGGATAAAAACACATCGCAAGCAATTGTTTTAAATATAAAAAATAAGAATTGAACATACCTTGCTCAACGAACTCTCTATGCACGGCATAACTAGTTAACCAACCCCCTTTCGTTGAAAGTTGAACTAAAATTAATTAGAGTACAAATCGTTAAACAGTTATAAACACACGAAAAAGGACAGATAACATGGATCCCATACTGGAAGTTAAGGGACTGTATAAAGTGTTTGGAGAAGACCCAGAGAGAGCCTTCTCGCTTATCGACAAAGGCGTCGATAAAGACGGTATTTTTGAACAGACAGGTTTAACAGTCGGCGTAAACGATGTATCTCTCACCATAAATGAAGGGGAAATTTTCGTAATCATGGGCCTTTCTGGCTCCGGGAAATCCACCCTTGTTCGACTTCTTAACCGGCTCATTGAGCCGACTAAAGGTAGTGTTTATCTCAAAGGAAGAGATATCGCCCACATCTCCGAGAATGAACTTCGAGAAGTTCGTCGTAATAATATCTCAATGGTGTTTCAAAGTTTCGCACTCATGCCACACATGACGGTGATTGAAAATGCCGCCTTTGGTTTAGAACTTGCCGGCATCGATGTTAATGAGCGTCAGAAAAGTGCCCTTTCCGCCTTAGAAAGAGTGGGTTTAGACCCTTATGCAGAATCTTTCCCTGACGAATTATCCGGTGGTATGAAACAGCGCGTTGGTTTAGCGAGAGCGTTAGCCTGTGATCCTGACATCCTATTAATGGACGAGGCGTTTTCCGCTTTAGACCCATTGATCCGTTCTGAGATGCAAGATGAGCTTATTCGTCTACAGAACGATGACAAACGCACAATTGTCTTCATTTCTCATGATTTGGATGAAGCAATGCGCATTGGCGACCGCATCGCCATCATGCAAAACGGTGAGGTTGTTCAGGTTGGTACACCTGATGAAATATTACACAGTCCAGCAAATGATTATGTCGAAGCGTTTTTCCGCGGCGTAAACATCGCAAGCGTCTTGACAGCAAAAGATATCGCACGCAAGAAGCCAGCGGCTGTTTTTAAGAAATCGGAAAATGACGGTCCAGGCTCTGCGATGCAGATTCTGATGGATCACGACCGTGATTACGGCATTGTCGTCGATAAATCTAGCCGATATTCCGGCATCGTATCTCTTGATTCACTGCGTTTGGCTCATAAAGAAAACCGTTCGTTAGCCAGTGCTCAATTACCGGATGAAGTTACTCTTCAGCCTGATCAGTCAATTAATGACATTTTGGGTCTGGTTGCTGGTGTTCCTTATGCCGTGCCTGTCGTAGATGCGCAAGGAACTTACTTTGGTGTCGTGACTAAATCACGTCTTCTACAAACACTAGATAAGGATTAACACGATGTCTTCAGAGCAAACTAACAATGATCCCTGGTCAAATACTGCTCCTGCGCAAGATGATCCTTGGTCGCAAGGCACAGAGGCCGCGCCAAGTAATGATTGGCTCAACTCAGAAACTGTAGAGCAAGCGCCATTCGATATTATGAACCCATTCCAAGATGCGGTTTTACCCCTCGATAGCTGGGTAGAGTCCGGTTTGAACTGGCTGGTGGAACATGGTCGACCTGTTTTCCAAGCAATACGAGTTCCAATCGACTTTATTCTAACGTCGTTTGAAACTGCTTTGGTGTCTACACCTGCGCCTATAATGGTACTCATTTTATTTTTGCTAGCGTGGCAGTTTTCCAATGTAAAACTTGGTTTTTCTACTCTTGTATCCCTTGTTTTCATCGGCCTAATTGGTGCGTGGTCACAAGCGATGACAACGCTAGCACTGGTGTTAACCGCCGTTTTCTTCTGTTTGCTTATAGGGCTACCAATGGGGATATGGTTGGCAAGGAGCCAAACCGCTGCCAAATTTGTTAGGCCAATATTAGATGCAATGCAAACGACTCCCGCGTTCGTTTACCTTGTGCCAATTGTTATGTTGTTTGGTATTGGTAACGTTCCTGGCGTAGTAGTAACGATCATTTTCGCCCTGCCTCCCGTTGTGCGCCTGACTATTTTGGGTATTCAGCAAGTACCTGAAGAGCTTATCGAAGCTGGCCACTCTTTCGGGGCAAACAAAAAACAGATGCTTTATCGCATCCAGTTACCGTTGGCGTTACCAACTATCATGGCAGGTGTAAACCAAACCTTAATGCTGTCACTTTCTATGGTAGTGATTGCTTCAATGATTGCTGTTGGCGGCTTAGGCCAAATGGTACTTCGTGGTATTGGCCGACTTGATATGGGTCTTGCTGCCGTTGGTGGCTTAGGCATCGTTATTCTTGCGATTTTGTTAGACCGTATCACCCAGGTGTTAGGGGTTAATGCAGGCAACACTAAACTTCGCTGGTATCACACAGGTCCTGTTTCATACCTATTAAAACTGAAAACAAAGACGAACCAAGACGATCTAAAACTTAGGAGAAACATCAATGAATAATTCATGGAAGAAAGCGCTCTCTGTTGGAGCTCTAAGTACTATCGCATTTTCAACTTATGGTGTGGCAAGTGAACTACCGGGTGAAGGTGTCACTGTTCAGCCTGTTCAATCAACCGTTGCAGAAGAAACATTTCAAACGTTGATCGTAAACCGCGCACTTGAAGAGCTTGGTTACGATGTTAAACCGACCAAAGAAGTGGACTACAACGTAGGCTACACCTCTATTGCTAAAGGTGATGCTACTTTCTTAGCGGTTGGTTGGTTCCCTCTTCACGCCGATAAGTACACGATGTCTGGCGGTGATGATAAGTTCTTCCGTAAAGGCCAATACGTAAGTGGTGCTGCGCAAGGTTATTTGATCGATAAGAAAACCGCGGAAAAATATAACATCACGAACATTGGTCAGTTAAAAGATCCAAAATTGGCGAAGCTATTCGATGCAAACGGCGATGGCAAAGCGGACTTAACTGGCTGTAACCCAGGTTGGGGTTGTGAAATGGTTGTTGAGCATCAGTTGGATGCTTTCAAACTTCGTGACACAGTAACACACAACCAAGGTAACTACGCGGCGATTATCGCTGATACAATCTCACGTTACAAAAAAGGCGATCCGATTCTTTACTACACTTGGACACCGTACTGGGTAAGTGGCGTTTTAGTTCCAGGGAAAGATGTTGTGTGGTTAGAAGTGCCATTCTCTTCACTTCCTGGTGAGCGTAAGGACATTGATACGACACTAGAGAACGGTAAGAACTACGGCTTCGAGATGAACTCTATGCGCATCGTTGCCAATAAAGAGTTTACGGAAAAAAACCCTGCTGCTGCGAAGCTATTTGAAATCATCAAACTAAATATCAATGATGTTAGTGCGCAGAATATGATGATGAGCCAAGGTAAGAACAGCTCAGCGGACATCGAGTCTCATGTAAATGGCTGGATCAAAGCGAACCAGAAAAAGTTCGACGCATGGGTCGAAGAAGCGAAGAAAGCCGCAATGTAATCATGCCTTTATCAATCTCTAGAGCCAGTTGGTGTTATCAACTGGCTCTTTTTTTACACAAACGCCCCTCCCCCTTACATAGACATACCAACACTTACACTACTCGACCATAAACCTACATTATAATTCACGTTTATTTCACGCTTGCTTTGCTAAAAACAACACAACATAACAATTAAACTATTCGAATAAATATGAAAAACTTATCAAAGAGCTCTGTGTGGGGGCCTTTGCAGCCAATTGCTGCCTTTTCTTTGTTTTCGCTTCTATTTCTGTCTATCTCAAGAGTTTTGCTAGCTTTTTGGCAGATTGACCGTATTGACTCTCTAAACGACTTAATTTACATCCTAGGTCAAGGTTTGCGCGTAGATATTGCAACGCTTTGCTGGTTATTTATTCTTCCAGCACTGTTATCAACCTTCATGCCATTAACCGGTAAGATGGGAGAGTGTTGGAAGCGAATATTACGCATATGGATGGTTTTAGGGCTTTGGGTGCTTGTATACATGGAGCTAGCAACAGCGCCATTCATTCAGGAATACGACCTACGTCCAAACCGCCTGTTTGTGGAATACTTAATCTACCCAAAAGAAGTCTTGAGTATGCTCTGGACTGGCTACAAATTAGAACTGTTTATTGGTGCGTTAGGTACAGTTTTAACCATCACTTTAGGTTGGAAGTGGAGTAAGAAACTGACCGATAAGGCGCAGCAGGTCAACTGGAAATGGCGACCACTATTGGCACTTTTCGTTGTTCTTTTTGGGGTTGCAGGTGCTCGCTCATCTTTAGGTCACCGCCCGCTAAATCCTGCTATGGTCGCCTTTTCTAACGATCCACTGCTTAACGACTTAGCACTGAACTCATCTTACTCATTGTTGTTTGCGGTTAATAGCATGAAGTCAGAAAAGAGTGCTGAGCAGTTCTACGGAAAAATGGACACTCAAAAGATGTTGGAATTAGTTCGCACTTCATCAACAAAGTCCGACTTCACCCCTTCATTACTCCCAACCATGAACAGTAACCCCGCGACTTACCAGGGTAAACATAAAAACTTAGTGATTTTGCTACAAGAAAGCTTAGGCGCCCAATTTGTCGGTGCTTTGGGCGGTTTGCCTCTAACACCAAACCTTGATGAACTCATGAAGGAAGGTTGGCAGTTCACACAAATGTACGCCACTGGTACTCGTTCTGTTCGTGGAATTGAAGCCGTAACCACGGGCTTTCCTCCATCTCCCTCTCGCGCTGTAGTGAAGCTGAGTAAAAGCCAAACGGGTTTCTTTACTATCGCGGACTTACTGAAAGCTCAAGGCTATCACACGCAATTTATTTACGGCGGTGAAGCCAACTTTGACAACATGAAAACTTTCTTCTTTGGTAACGGTTTTGATCAAATAGTAGAAGAAGACGATTATAACAACCCAAGCTTTGTTGGCTCTTGGGGTGTTAGTGATGAAGATCTATATAACAAAGCAAACGAAGAGTTTGAACGCCTTTCAAAAAGCGACAAACCTTTTTTTAGCTTAGTTTTTACGTCAAGTAATCATAGCCCTTATGAGTATCCAAAAGGCAAAATTGAGCCATACGATTCAGAATATATGACGCGTAACAACGCCGTTAAATATTCCGATTACGCTTTGGGCACTTTCTTTGAAAAGGCGAAAAAGTCATCTTATTGGGATGATACCATTTTCATTGTAATTGCAGATCATGATGCACGTGTTTCTGGCGCTAACCTTGTTCCAGTTAAGCACTTTCACATTCCAGCATTGATCCTTGGTAAAGGCATTCAACCACGTAAAGATGACCGCATAGCAAACAACATCGACATGCCGCCTACACTGTTATCTCTAATTGGGGTAGATGCTAAAACACCGATGATTGGTCGTGATTTAACGAAGCCACTAGCTCGCGAAGATGAGCGCGCAATGATGCAATACGACAAAAACTTTGGTTATTTAACGCGCGACAATCTCGTTGTGCTTTCACCTGGTGAAAAGGTATCGACCCTGGCGTACGACTTTAACGGCCAAACCATGGAGCCGCTAGAGGTGGACGAGTCTATTGTCGAGCGTGCAAAAGCAAACGCATTATTTGCATCTAAAGCTTATCAAAACAACTGGTATTCTTCCAAACACACTCATTAATACCAATGATTCCGCTGATAAAAAGGAGCTAAACGGCTCCTTTTTCTTATTCTTTCACTTACCTTCGAGAATGTGCTACTGACAACTCCTGTCGTTCCTTTCCGTTAGATTGCCCCTACTATTTCTAATTGATTAAGGAACAAACCATGCTGACTATCAATTCATTCGTTCTCTACGTTGAGGACATCCACATAAGCCAAGTTTTTTATTCGAAACTGTTCGAACGCAAAGTCACGCAGTTGTCTCCAACCTTCGCCGCTATTCCACTGACCGAAGGCTTAACGTTGACACTCAAGCAAAGAGATAATCTTTCACCCTACAGCGGCATTCGAGGTGGTGGTACCGAGTTGTCTTTATCAGTGCCCAATAGTCATATGCTAGAGCGCATTTACAAGCGCTGGAAAGACCTAGGTGTTGAGTTTGTTCAACCACCAGCGACATCAGTGTATGGGTTAAATTTTATGGCTATCGATCCAGATAAGCATCGCATTCGTGTTTTCATAAGTGAATAAAAATGCGTTAAAAATGCTTTTTACCCATTCCCAATGTGACTTCAATAAATTAGACTCAAGGAAACATCAAAAGCGGCGTAGTAATAAGAAGGAATGCCCATGAGCTCAAGTATGATCCTTAGCGAATCCCTAATCGAGAGCGGAAGAGATATCCCCCTCAAAGAACTGCTTTATGCAAAGCGCGTGCTGGATAACTACATGGCAGTAGCCAAAGAAAGTAGCCCGCTTGAGCTATTAACTGAGATGAAATCGGCAGCAAAGCAAGTAGAATACTTTACAACGACGAGTAACCCGTGTAAGGCTCGTAATGTCATCAGTCAGATGATTGATAAAATCGACACCGCGGAATCTTTTGCTTCGTTCAAAGCATTAGCAGGTAAGCCATCTCAAGCACTCAATGAACTAATTGAAGATCGAGCTCAGCTGATTAAACACGAACGAGAACTCCTGCTCGCCTCAGGCTATGACGCCTCACGAATCTAATATACGCGATAGGCTAAAAGTCATAGCTAACAACGAAAAAGGAGCTCTTAAAGAGCTCCTTTCGCTTTTCAAAAATCGGATACAAAAGACTTAAAGGCCGATATCTTCCGTTATTGCTTTGATTTGTTTGAGGTCCATTTTATAGACTTCAATCATTTGATCGACCTGACTTAGTCGTGAATTAGCTTCATCATGTTTATCACACGCGTCCGACTTCACGTCCCAAGATTTGCCTTCTAAAAATACGTCACACTCTTTCTTGAGTTTCTCAATCTTAGGTAATAATTTTGACCGTTCTTTCTCGAGAGACTCTAATTCTTGCGAAATTTTTAGCTCTTTCTGGAATACTTCGCGGGACCGCTCAAACATAGTCGCTTGCATATCCGCTTGACGACTCAACTTCTCATTTTCTGACTTCGTCGTGTTGATCTTATCTGCCTGCTGCTTCAATTGAGACTCTAGTGACAAGTTGACCTTCTCGACCTCAGTCAATTGCTTTTGCAACTTCTTAAGTGCTTTCTGATGAGCTTCATCTTTCGCGGCGAGTAACTCACTAACTTGGTTTTGTATTTCTTGGTCGAGCGCCTCTTCACGCACTTTTACTTGAGATGCCAACTGGGTTCTATCTTGCGTTAGTGCTTGATACTTTTCTTCTAATACGTGGTAAGTCGATTCCCACTTGTTCGCAGTGACAACCGATCCAACAAGGCCACCAAATGCCAAGCCTAACACCGCAGCGATTGCGATATAGATATGCGTACGTTTGTCACGCTCTTCAATGACAACTACGTCGTCTTGCTCTTCCATTTTGTTCTGAGAACTCACCGTATACTACTCCAAGGACTCTTTTACTTTGCTAGCGGATCAATTCCGCAAACATAATTGATGCTGTATAAATCAGAAATGCGCCAATTAATGTTATAACGGTCGCTTTTTGGACTTTTTCATTGGTTCGATAACGAAACAGCACAAATGCTACTGCAATCAACACCGCAATGGCTAATAATCTGGTCATACCGCCTCCTTGTCCACTCATGAAAAACTGCCTAGGTCCGTAGACTGTTTCACAAAGATTCATTGTAACCCATTTATACGTACCATAAGGTCAACTTAGCGTAGATTTTAAAATAAGTGCTCCGATTTTAATCAATTTTGTGTCCTTAATTGAATAACTTATGTCGTAACGATCGAAACACATTTATCGTTCTGAAGTGTTTTTGGGTTCCATTCCCTAACCCAATAAATTTTATTTATGCCGTGACTCGCACAAAAAGATTGGCAAACATACCTTCATGAAAATAGATAAGGTTATTTCATTGAAAATAAATTGACATAGGGTGTTGAAATGGACCAAAAACATGATAGAGTTCACACGTTAATGATGACCAGCATCATTAACTAACCTTTACTCATTTAATTGAGTAATTGTTCCGATGAAGACTGCAGGAGAGTGGTTATTAATCAAATTTTAACATTTGATTAGCATAACTCGCCGAAGAATTAACTATTTCAGGTGCTACCTAGGTAGCGGGGACTGTAGTTGGAGGAACCTCTGGAGAGAACCGTTAAATCGGTCGCCGAAGGAGCAAGTCTTGCACTCACGCAAGGTGAAACTCTCAGGCAAAAGGACAGAGGAGTGGAAAGTTACAACCTAACTATTTTGCTTGGCCTTCCCGCCTACAGCCAATAGCTTAGTTCTTTTAGAGATCGTTGATCTCGTCCTTTCCCTCTTCTCCTTATTAGTTGTTTTATTAAGGGGAAATCATGAACAACCTACAATCTTTACTACAAACCATCGATAATTTTGTCTGGGGTCCACCGCTGCTTATTTTGCTAGTGGGTACAGGTGTTTACTTCACTTTTAGCCTTGGCTTGATCCAGTTTAAACACCTCCCAACAGCGCTAGCGATGGTATTCAGTAAAGATAAGTCATCTAATACTCAAGGTGACGTTTCTAGCTTTGCAGCTCTTTGTACTGCACTCTCAGCAACAATTGGTACTGGTAACATTGTTGGTGTTGCCACAGCAATCAAACTCGGTGGACCAGGCGCTCTATTCTGGATGTGGCTCGCTGCCCTTTTCGGAATGGCGACTAAATACGCCGAATGTTTGTTGGCGGTTAAGTACCGAAGAGTCGATGATAAAGGCCAAATGATTGGTGGCCCAATGTATTACTTGCAATACGGTGTTGGCTCAAAAGCTCTCGCGATCATGTTTGCAGTGTTTGCTTTAGGTGTTGCTTGTTTTGGTATCGGTACGTTTCCACAAGTAAACGCGATTCTGGATGCAAGTGAGATATCTCTTGGTGTTAACCGTGAGCTATCTGCCTTTGTACTAACTCTTTTGGTTGCTTTCGTAACTTTGGGTGGCATCAAATCCATTGCTAACGTTGCAGGAAAAGTGGTTCCTACCATGGCTGTATTTTATGTGTTGGCGTGTTTAAGCGTGATCATCATGAATGCAGACCAATTGTTCAATGCCGTTGAATTAGTGCTGGTTTCAGCCTTTACATCAACAGCAGCGACTGGTGGTTTTCTAGGTGCAAGCATCATGTTGGCAATCCAATCAGGTATCGCTCGCGGTGTGTTCTCAAATGAATCAGGTTTGGGTAGCGCGCCTATGGCAGCAGCAGCAGCGAAGACAGACTCTTGTGTTAAACAAGGCCTAATTTCAATGACGGGTACCTTTTTCGATACCATCATTATTTGTACCATGACAGGCCTTGCTCTAATCCTGACCGGTGCATGGCAAAGTGACCTAGCAGGCGCCGCGATGACGACTCATGCTTTTGCGGTGGGTTTAAATGCAGATACATTTGGCCCTATGCTCGTCTCAATCGGTTTGATGTTCTTCGCTTTTACCACCATTCTTGGTTGGAACTACTACGGTGAGCGTTGCGTTGTGTTCCTGTTCGGAACTAAAGCTGTGCTTCCATACAAACTGATTTTCGTTGGCTTGGTGGCATCTGGTGCATTCCTTCACCTCGATATGATTTGGCTACTGGCTGATATCGTAAACGGTCTGATGGCAATTCCTAACCTGATTGGTTTGATCGCACTGCGTCACGTCGTACTGGCAGAAACCAAACTGTTCTTTAGCTCAACATCGCAATCAGGTGAAGTTGAAGCAGTGAAAGCTTAGTGAAATGACAGCTGTTCGGTCACAAACTACCAGTAACGGAGAGCAAAGCACATTAGAAATGGTAAAAACATAAAGCCCGCTATTATTTAGCGGGCTTTATTTATCTTCGGTTAAATGGTTAATCTCTCAACCATTGATGCTCAACGTTTTCTCCACGTTCTTCAAAAAACTTCGCATTTTTTTGCTTGAATTGATCCGCTTTCAACTCTGATAGCGGCCAGTCTAAAAATGCTTCTGTTACAAACGAGTCGCCGACACCAACCTCAATCGATTCCAGATGTTTCCCGATGTAGCGATAAAAGTAGCCTTGCCCAAACGCATCGCACACCATAGGTACATGCCTGACACGTTGATGATTGACAGAGACCGAAGCCCAAGTCGTCGTTTTAGGTTCACAGGTTTGCTCTTTTACAACGTCGACCTCAAATTTATTGTCCATAGTTGTCGAAACAAAAACGACAATAGCGTCATGCAAATACACACGCCTGAGCAATAACTGTTTAGTGTCTTGAGTTCGCGTTTGTTGTATTCCATTAGCAAAAGGCTCGAAGTAGCCCCAGTGCCAAGACCAGATCATGCCGCGTTGCGCAAACTGTACTTGTGGCCACGTATGCCAAGCAACAGCGGCACCTATCCCCACAATAAATACAGCGAGTAGTATCAACAATCGATAAATATTACGCATTAAACGGGTTTTTCAATTAATAACTTCACACCAAGTGCGACTAATACTGCGCCCGTCGCGCCTTCCATCCACTTCATAAAGCTTGCATTCTTTAGTAGATTTTTAGCCGAGTTAAGCGCGCCAGCTAAACCACACTGCCAAACCATCGCAATAGCAAAGTGTACAGATGCCATCATCATTGATTGAAGCAAGGGTGAACCTTCTGGATTCACAAACTGTGGCAAGAAAGCCAAATAGAAGACCGCCGTTTTCGGGTTCAAGACGTTAGAAAGAAAGCCCTCTCTAAAAGAGCGCTTACCATTAAACACTTCGTGAATCTGCTCGGTCACGGTCAATCCATCTTTCGACGACATTAGCGCTTTTAAACTGCTCAAACCAAGCCAGATAAGATAAGCTGCGCCAATCATTTTTACGATTTGGAACAACTCTGCTGATTGCGCAAGAATCGCCGAGATACCAACCGCAGAAAAAAAAGCATGTACGAATAAGCCAAAGCAAATCCCTAGACTGGTTGTACATCCATCTTTTAGGCCCGATCGGCTAGTGTTACGGATAACAAGTGCAGTATCTAAACCTGGCGTTAACGTTAAAATCGTAATGGCAATAATAAATGCCTCGAAATTCAAAATATCCATATTATCGTGATAATTAATTGTCAATCCTTCATCAATACCGCCAATCCACAAGATTCGCAAGCTTCTTTTTTAAGAGAGCTATACAACTGGGTGAGTTTATGGACAATGGGTTGGAGTTAATTGTTAATTATTAGTAAATTAACGCAGGTTGCTTAGTGCAACACCATATGAAGGACCCGTTATCGGGTGTTTAGGGAAAGAACAAAAGAATAAGAGTAGTCACATGAACGCATTTACAAAACTCGTTGAACATTCCAAAAAAGTGGCAAATTTTGAGCATCTATCTGCCATCATAGATTGGGATCAAGCAGCGGTCATGCCACCTGGTGGCGCTGAAGCACGCTCGAATGCCACGGCAGAGCTCGATGTACATATCCATTCTTTAATGACTCAACCGCACTTGGGAGAGCTTTTCGCTCAGGCAGAAGAAGAGACGCTGTCTACAAAAGAAAAATCTATCCTAAGAGAAATGAAGCGTGGGTGGCAGCAAGCTAACTTACTACCAGAATCATTAGTTCAAGCTCAATCTCTTGCTGGCTCCAAATGTGAACATGCATGGCGTACACAGCGTGGAGAAAACGACTGGGCTGGTTTTGAAAAGAACTGGGCTGAAGTCGTAAAGCTATCGCAGGAAGAAGCGCAAATTAGAGCCGAAGCAAATGGCACGACTCCTTATGATGCCATGCTCGATGTTTATGAGCCTGGCACAACGTCTGCGTCGTTAGACATTCTTTTTGCTGACGTGAAAACCTGGCTTCCTACTTTGATCGATGAAGCGCTTGAAAAACAACAATCAGACAACATCTTATTGCCAACTGCGCACTACCCTACGGAAAAGCAAAAAGCGCTCGGTTTGGAAGTCATGAAGCTACTTCAATTCGATTTTGAACACGGTCGACTTGATGAGAGTACCCACCCATTTTGTGGCGGTGTACCGACAGATGTGCGTATTACGACACGTTATAATGAAAACGAGTTTGTCCAATCATTGATGGGGATTGTCCACGAAACCGGCCATGCTCGATACGAGCAAGGGCTACCAAAAGATTTATCAGGAACACCCGCGGGAGAAGCTCGCTCTATGGGTATTCATGAATCACAATCACTCTTCTTTGAAATGCAAATAGGACGAAGCAGCGCGTTTATCGATCACCTCGCTCGACTGGCTTCTAACCATTTTTCTGGTAGTGAATTCGAAAAAGACAATTTAGCCAAAATTTACACTCGCGTAGAAAAAGGCTTTATTCGCGTAGATGCTGACGAACTAACATATCCTGCTCACGTTATTCTTCGATATGAAATTGAGCGAGATCTCATGAACGGCGTCATCAAACATACAGATGTACCAGAACTCTGGAACGAAAAGATGAAAGCGTACTTGGGGCTATCAACCGAAGGAAACTTCAAAAATGGCTGTATGCAAGATATCCATTGGACAGACGGAAGTTTTGGCTATTTCCCGTCCTACACGCTCGGTGCGATGTACGCTGCACAATTTATGGCAGCAATGAAACAAACCGTCGATGTAGATGCGGTTATTCGTTCTGGCGACTTAGCTCCGATATTCAATTGGCTCTCGGAAAACATCTGGAGTAAAGGTAGCTTATTCACCACTGATGAATTGGTAAAACAAGCCACGGGTGAAACACTGAATGCTAAACACTTTCAAGCTCACCTAAAAGATCGCTACTTATAAAGCGAAAAGAATAGAAAGTAAAAGCCCAAGGTTCGTATGTTCCTTGGGCTTTTTGTAGGCTCTCTATGTGTTATGCCAAGCTAGGGATGAGCCTAGGCTTGTACAAACAGTCCTCACCCTCTGGTCTAGTTTTAAACCGACGATGAAGCCACATATACTGGCTCGGACTTGCCATGATTGATGTTTCAACTATTTGATTCACGAATGCGGCGGCACGTTGATGATCCTCTTTCGGGAAACCGTCGACGGGCGCACTAATGGTTAGGGTATAGTGTCCGTCTTTTCCTCTTACCATCGTAAAAGGCACAATGGCGCAATCTGTAGAATCAACCAACAAACTTGTACCTGTCGTAGTACAAGCATTTTTAACGGCAAATAACGGTGCAAATGTCGAGCGTCGGTTACCATAATCGTGGTCCGGTGCATACCAAACCCGCTCACCCGTTTTAAGTGATTCAAGCATGGCTTTGACGTTTTTACGATCAATCAGTGTACGATTAGAGCGAGAGCGTCCCTTATACTGAAAATAATCAAAGCACGGATTATTGTTTGGGCGATAAACACCGGTTCCAGACTTTTTAATGCCAAAAGCTCGAGCACCTAACTCTAGATTCATTGAGTGTACGGCCAACATTAATGCACCTTTGCCTGACTTCTCTAAAGCCTCTAGATGCTCCATGCCTTTTATCGTGACGTGTTTGTTTACCCGTTTATCTGACCAAAACCATGCCATTGCGGTCTCAAAAAGTGCGATGCCAGTATTGTCGATGTTGTCTTTTAGAATTGCTTCGCGTTGGCATTCTTCCATATGAGGGAAGCAAAGCTCAAGATTGCGTCTGATAGTAACTTGACGTTTTCTCATGATTCGCATAGCTAAACGACCAATGTTGCGTCCCAAAGCTAGTTGAACTTTAAAAGGAAGGAGGCTAAGTAAGTACATCACGCTAATGATAATTAACGTTCCCCAGTAACGAGGCAAAAGAAATTCGGCCTTGAATGCAGGCTTTTTGTATTTGTTCATGTAAGTATTGTCAGATGTGCCCATCTATAAGTGATAAAAACAATGATAATGGACTGCACTTTTATCATTGATAACGCTAATAACATAAATTAAAGCGCGCGGATTCTATGGTTCTTCGACACACTACACAATAAGAACTTTGCAGAAATATGTAGGGAATGAAAAAGCAGTAAAGATGAGTCGCCACGTTAACATCTATCGGAGTGATTTATCTACTGCCCTTTCCTAAAGTTTGAAGAAACATAACTTTGTATTTTCAATGCGCTAAATAATGCCTATTGTTCAATCACATAATGCGACCGTGATGAATGCAACAATAAGACATCATATCAATACTCGCCATTAGCGATTGAATTTGTACTAAAAAGCCGCAGCAATTTCTCGCTGCGGCTTCTTATTCACTTAACAAGTAGAGTGGCGTTATTCGTACCCTACTGTTTTGGATAATAAATTTACGATCAACACACCAGCGATGATAAACCCAATACCAACTAGGGCTGGTAAGTCTAGCCGCTGTCCGTAAACAAAGTAACCAACCGTCGCAACCAAAACGATCCCAGCACCACTCCATATGGCATAAACAACCCCGACAGGCATTGTTTGCACTGTGACGGAAAGCAAGAAGAAAGCGATGCCGTAACCAATCAAAACGACTGTGCTCGGCATTACTTTCGTAAATTGCTCTGTTTTGGGAATATAAGAAGTGGCAATCACTTCACATACAATCGCTATCGACAGCGCCAACATTGGTGGCATAGAGACAAGCATTTTGAACATAAGGCATTAACGCTCAACAGAAATGTAACCGACAACATGTCCGGATAATTAGGCCGCGCATTATACCCAACTCATCTCACGATGGAATACCACTAACGATGTTTACACACCATCACTTTCGCTTACTTTTTGATGACCAGGTGAAAGGCTGACGTTTTGGTGCTGACGAGAAATTTCAAAGTAGATATGCATATCAATCGGCTCAGGTGTATTGAGTAGCATCTTACCTACTTCACGTTGGAAATGACCATAATTACCTAGCTCATCCGTTAGTTCTAGGAGCTCGTAAGAGGCTTCATCGGCAAACATTCCATACGCATACTGATAATGACTGATATCCTTGCTCTTATCATAACCCAGCTTTTGAAGAGCTTGATCAATCTCTTCCGGCGTATAAATGTCTTTATCACCAAACGAATGCAGTAGCACGCAAGGAACTTCTTGAGCTATGCTCTGAATCTTTGTCTTTCTCTTGAAAATACCGAACATAATGTCCTCCACTGACGATGTTTCCAAATATGCACATTAATGCAAAATGGTGAGCTGATTGTTTTTAGTATGGCTCATTAATTTGAGACTTCCTTACTACGAAGTCACCTTCACATATTAACGTGATCGCATAATTACCAGCAAATAGTACACACTGCGTTTCAAACCTATCTCATCAGAAACTCTGCTTTAGTCACAATTGTGTGACAACCCCGAGTACGGTTTACCATAATGTAAAGAGTAGATTGAAAAGTCGGATTTCGTATCGACATCTAAACTTAATTAAGTTAGCTTTAGAAGTATAGACGTCTAGATTGACTATACTTAGGGAGAGAAAGTCGTGCCAATTAGAATTCCAGATCAATTACCAGCTACCGATGTATTAAGGACAGAAAACATCTTCGTGATGAGTGAAACGCGTGCAGCGAGTCAGGAAATACGTCCTTTAAGAGTGCTGATCCTTAATCTGATGCCAAAAAAAATAGAGACTGAAACTCAGTTTCTGCGTCTACTCTCAAACAGCCCACTACAGGTTAACGTCGAATTACTGCGCATTGATAACCGCCCGAGTAAAAATACGCCAACTGAACATTTAGACACGTTTTATCGCCAATTTGAAATGGTGAGAGATAAAAACTTCGATGGCATGATCATTACTGGAGCTCCATTAGGTTTGGTGCAATTTGAAGATGTCATTTATTGGGATCATCTCAAAACCATCATGGAGTGGGCAAAAGATCATGTGACATCCACTCTTTATGTTTGCTGGGCTGCGCAAGCAGGACTAAAGCTACTCTACGATCTACCTAAAAAAACGCGTAAAGAAAAACTTTCAGGCGTGTATCATCACCAAATCCATCATCAATTTCACCCTATCTTACGTGGATTTGATGACACGTTTTTGGCTCCTCACTCGCGTTACGCAGATTTTTCGCCTCACTTTCTAGAAGAGCATACTGACTTAGACATTTTAGCGACATCGGATGTCGCAGGTGTGTACTTGGCCACCACAAAAGACAAACGCAATGTCTTTGTCACAGGACACCCTGAGTATGATTCTCACACCTTACATAATGAATATATCCGAGATTTAAGCGAAGGTATGGAGCCCGCTATTCCTGTCAACTATTACCCAAACAACAACCCAGATAACCCACCAATTGCAAGCTGGAGAAGCCATGGACACCTCCTCTTTTTAAACTGGCTGAACTACTGTGTTTATCAGCAAACACCGTACGACCTCGATCACTTCAGTGAAGATGCTTTCACTAAAGACGATTAGCTTCAAAATAAGCAAACAAAGCACTCATCATTACCGAAATGTAATATGTGAACCAAGCCGCCATATGGCGGCTTTTTCATAACAGTTTGCAAACCTGATCGCATAGTGTTTTTTCCTCAATAGGCTTTTGCTAAGTAATTCATATCATGCAGAAAGATTCAGGGATGTAGGGATAAAGAATGAAAACAGCAAAGCTCGGTGCACTAATATTATTGTCTCAGTTTGCACTCGTGGGTTGCGTGACGGTGAAAGAAGATGGAAGCCCTGTCGTTAAAGCCGATCCTGTGGCAATGGCAGAATCACGTATCGCACTTGGCTTAGGTTATTTAGACGGCGGTAACATGATTCGCGCGCATGATAACTTACAACAAGCCTTAAACCACGCACCTCAATACTATCGCGCGCAATTATCTATGGCTCACTACTACGAAACGGTTGGTGAAGATATTAAAGCCGAACAGATGTATAAACGCTCTCTACGCCAACACACTAAAAACGGAAATGTGCTCAATAACTACGGTACTTTTCTTTGCAAGCGAGGTGCCTTCGAAAAAGCCGATCAGATGTTTAATCGAGCCATTGAGCAGCCTTATTACTACCTTATTCCAGCGAGCTATGAGAATGCAGCTTTTTGTGCTCTAAAATCACAAGATAAAGACAAAGCGAGATACTACTTTACTAGAGCTATCGATCATGATCCCCATAGACCAAAATCGATTTTGCAACTCGCTAAAATAGAAATTGATAGCGGTGATTATACTGAAGCTAGAATTCGATTAATGAGATTCAATCAAATGTATGGCGTGAAGAAGCCCTCTTTGCAACTCATGATTCAACTTGAACGTGCAGCAGGCAATGAAGCTCTCGAGAAAAAGTATCAAAAACAATTGGAAAAATTTTCTTAGTACAAAATAGCGATACATAAGGCGCATTAGCTCACAGCCAATACAGCGCTTGACCAAGAATCCAGTGAATTCAGACTCACGGTGATACATTCATCCTGTACATAAACGTCAAATTCGGTACTATTTGAACGGAATAAGTGACCAAGTCACATTATAAAAAGTGCGCACACAACGAAATTTGTACATCATACTGTTTTTAAGATTGATTTCGGCACATTGATAAATACTAAATATTACTGACATGCACCAGAAGGAAGTTGAAGCCGGATGAAACCTGCCTGCACTCTGTTATTACTCACTTTGCTGAGTTCACCTTTTGTCGTCAGTGCACAAGATAATATTGAGAAAACATTCACGTTTGGCATTGTGTCGAATAAAGCCCAAAGCAAAATCAAAAAAGCCACGCCCCTTACCCAGTATGTAACTGAAAATATGGCTGAATATGGTTACGCAAAAGGGGCGGTAAAGGTATTTAAAAATTATCGTCAGCTCGCGGTTGCGCTTGAAAATGGCACCGTTCAAATTGCAACGGCGACCCCCTTTAATGCGATGACCTTAGAAAAGGAGTCTAATAGCCAAGTCCTCGCTATACGATGGAAAAAAGGCCTGCAAAAATATCATACGGTGTTCTTTACTAATAAAGAGAGTGGCATTGAGTCATTTTCTGACCTGCGCGGAAAAACGCTTGTTTTCGAAAAGCGCACGTCTACCAGCAGCTATTACCTACCTGCGATTACATTGCTGAATCACGGAGAAAAACTGCAATACCTTCCCTCTCCTGATGACAAACCGGCCAAAGACAGCATTGGTTATTTATTCCTTGATGAGCAACTCGCTCAGTCAAATGAAATCAACCTATCTGTATGGGTATATAAACAGAGAGTTGCAGCAGGAGCATTCAGTAACTTCAACTGGAACAATCCCAAAGATTTGCCAGAGAACATGAAAGACAAACTAGCGATTTTTTCTCGTTCTGTTGAAATACCCAGGGATTTAATTCTCGCTTCTCCAAGCATGAGCCTAGAGCAACAGCGTAAAATCACGTCCATACTGCTTGATATGGATACAACTCACGAAGGCTCTCTCGCACTTAAAAAGTTTCAGAACACCAAAAAATTCAGCGCGCTTACTCCAGAAATGCGAGCCTCCTTAAGTACAGTGCGCAAGTCAGTTCACTTGTTACCGAAGGTGGATTGATGTTTCAAAAGCTCTCACTCGAAACCAAATACATTTGCTCGACAATGTTCGTTGTCTTGTTTGTTGTGGTGATAAATCTTGCGTTATACATGCACGGTTACGATGCGTATTCAAATAGCTTAACTCAACAGATCACGAACAACTCTCAAGAAAAAACAGAATCTTACGTTAAGCAAAAAGGGTTGGTTTATGCAGAGCTATTATCAAAACAGCTTTTTGATCCACTCTATACAGACAATATCAGTCAAGCGTATGAGCAAATTAAGGCAACATTGAGCCAGCCAGATGTCTCGAAAATACATGTTGTTGACAATGAAGGGCTAATCTTTCACGACGGCACTACTCAGCTAAGGATGTTTGCCCAACCTCATTACCGCTCTCCTTTTATTTTGAAAGCAATAGAAGAATCTAGAACTCTCGTTTCCTTTTCCAAGCATCAGTTGGAGATCGCAGCGCCGATTCAGCAATCAAACATTACTCTTGGGGCGGTGTATCTTGAGCTTAACTTGATACATCTACTGGAAGAGAAAGAACAGAACATTGAACAAGTCCAAGCGATTACCTCAAACGATAAACAGAAGATGTTTAACTTGCTGCTAACGATCAGTGGGATATCCGTTCTATTCGGTAGCATCATCGCTTATGCTTTGGGGCGGTCGTTAACTAAACCACTCAAGCAACTAAAAGATCAATTTTCAGAGTCAAATACCCAAGCGCTGCCAGTCACCGACATACAAAGCAAAGATGAAGTGGGAGAACTTATTTCGGCGTACAACAAAATGTCAAACAAAGTGAACCGATACACCAGCCGAGTTGAGTTCATGGCGTACCACGATATTCTGACTTCCCTGCCAAACCGAGAAAAGTTACTCATTGATATTCAAACGCAAATAACTGACCACAAATCCCCCTCACTCGCGGTTGTGTTTATTGACTTGGATGACTTTAAGCACATTAACGATAACTATGGACATAACATTGGGGATAAATTGCTAGGCCATCTTGCCTCAGAGCTTCAAAGCCGTTTGCCGAGTTATTTTAAGCCGCTTTACCGCCTTTCTACCATCGTAAGTCGAGTAGGTGCGGACGAATTTGTACTGGCCTTTCCGTGCTCGGACAATCATGAAGCTAGAGAAAAAGCGCACGCTATTCATCGCCAACTACTCTCTCCCTTTAGTTTGGAAGAGAACGATATTCAAATTACGGCAAGCCTCGGAATTGCTGTGTATCCAGAATTTGGTTCAAACGCTGAGTCTCTTTTACAGCTTTCCTCTCTTGCGGCGCAGGAATCTAAAAGACGCGGTAAAGACATTATGACGATATACGATTCCACGTTTGATGAAACGATTAAACAACGTTTATACATAGAACGAGAACTGCGTCGTTCAGTACGTGACTTGTCTCAATTCGAGCTGTGGTATCAACCACAATTTGATCTAAAAACCTATCGCCTAATTGGGGTCGAAGCATTGGTTAGGTGGAATCATCCCGAGAAAGGCTATATCAGTCCAGAATCGTTTATCCCGATCGCAGAGCAAAGTGATTTAATATTGGAGCTTGGAGAACATATCATTGAGACGGCAGTTGCTCAGCGGGCAATTTGGGCAGAACATTTCGGTACTGATTTTCACATCGCATTAAACTTGTCCCCAAGACAAATCTATCGCCAAGATTTAAGTCAATTATTTTCTAAGTATTTACGACGACATGATGTCGCCCCTCAAACCATTCATGTTGAAGTGACAGAGTCACTTTTTATTGATGATACAGAGAAAGCTCAATATGTGCTTAAAAAACTACAAAGTATCGGAGTGGAAGTTTGGCTAGATGACTTTGGTACGGGGTATTCAGCCCTTGCCTACCTACAACATATGGCTTTTGACGGGCTCAAGATTGATCGTTCATTTATCGCTCAAATCCGAAAAAGCGATCAAGACGATTCATTAGTTCGCGCGATTGTATCCATGGCTCACAACCTAAGAATGAAAGTAGTAGCCGAAGGCGTAGAAACTCAAACTCAACTCACACGAATGGAGTCTCTCCACTGTGACGTCGTACAAGGCTTTTTCTTAGGTAGGCCTGTACCTGCTGAGGAATTGATTGCATTTGAATACCAACGAGGGAGTGGCGCTCAAAGCGTCAATCACTTTGCTTAGAACGCCGTTTTGTTAACTATTGCCGCTTAGCGCGTTAGTACTCGTAATGCAATATCGGTCACACTTCCCCCACCTCATTAATATGAATTTTCTCTTAAAATCTAACATCTGAGATAAATAAACTACACTTTTCATATCAACTTCTTGGATATGGAAATGCGCGTGGTAGGAATCTTTTCTTGGAACAACCTGTCGGTAAAACAAAAGCTATTTGGGTTGGTTTTGCTGCCAATTTTATTGTTGCTTGTCCTCGCGGGTAAACATGTACAAAGCCTTTCTATCCAGGCTCAGGAACTACAAAAAGCACAGTTATTCTCTGTCTACATCGACCGCGTATCTTCGCTTTATCACCTACCGAATACCCCTGATGTAATAGATAAGCAACTAAAAACTCAGCAGATATCTCAATTGTTACGCGACACCGCTGCACCAGTATTCGGTGAAAACGCTGAGATACTAAACCAGTTGACAAGCTTTGAGGAAGCAACCCTCTCGATGCTCTCTTCGCAAAATCAAGAAGAAAAGTTAGATGCGGCAGAGTGGCGCGCTGATACGTTCAAAGAAATCCTCATGAGCTTAGACAAAGTCTATTTTAGAAATGTGAGTTATGAAACAAACACTCACCTTTCTTCTTTGATGCAACTTGAATGGTTGATGTTTTGGTCCACTGAAGAGCATAGATTAAGCGAATATTTGATTCGATCTTCAGAGGAAAATAACGAGTATGACCTCACAACACAGGCTTCTATCCAATCTTTAATCCAGAACCAACAACTATTTCTAGAGCGTTTTGTGACGCTAAATGCCAATCAACAACAAGTAGATCTGCTCATTGAGACGTTTACGGGTGAAGTCTTTATCAAAAGCCAAGAGTTTCGTGCTTATTTATTGCAACCAGCTCAACTCAAATCATTAACCCCGGATGAGATTGATGCGGGGTTATCTGCACTCAACAAACGCTTATCGTTATTACAAAGTGTTGACGACAAAATGGAACAACAGCTGAGTGATGATATATCAAAGACAATCAACACGACGACACAGCACCGCTTTACCTTTATCGCAATGATGAGCCTTTTAACGCTGTTGGTCGTAAGTTTAACGCTAAGATTGGTGCGAAAAGTTACTGGAAACTTGAATCTAGTCCTCAAATTTCTCAGTAACGAAAGCAATGAACAAAGTAACACTGAAAATTCACCTCTTGCTCAACTAATAAAGGGTAAAGACGAGCTGAGTAAGTTTGCTCGAGAGGTAAAAAAGCTTAGTGATGAGCGGATGTTGTCCAGACTAAAGCTCACACAAGCTAAAGAAGATGCAGAACAAGCAAAAGATGATGCAATTAAGGCGAGTAAAGCCAAAAGTAGCTTTTTGGCCAACATGTCCCACGAGATCCGCACGCCGCTAAATGGCGTTATTGGCATCTCTGAAGTGTTATCCGATACTTCCCTGACTGCCACACAACGCGATTACGTCGACACGATTGAAACCTCCTCCCAACTGCTTTTGAGTTTAATTAATGACGTTCTAGACTTCTCAAAAATTGAATCTGGGATGTTGCTCATTAGCCCACATTCAACTTGTGTTCGAGAGTCTATCTATGACATTGCTTCTATCATTTCACCGAAAGCAAAGGAAAAAGGCATCGATGTGCAAGTCAACATTAGCCGTAACACGCC
The DNA here is from genome assembly GCF_033344315.1 of Vibrio sp. 2132-1. Classification (NCBI taxonomy): domain Bacteria; kingdom Pseudomonadati; phylum Pseudomonadota; class Gammaproteobacteria; order Vibrionales; family Vibrionaceae; genus Vibrio; species Vibrio sp. 2132-1. The sequence continues at coordinate 44,148 of NZ_JAWPON010000004.1, forward strand.
TTACCACGTAATGTTGGATGACCATCGTATACGCCAAGTTGTCATGAACTTCATGTCTAACGCGGTAAAATTTACCGAACAAGGCAGTGTAGAGCTATCGGTCATCACCCGCGAAATTAAAAATGGTGAAGCGGTCATCGAGTTTTCCGTTAAAGATTCTGGGATTGGTATTGATGCCCAGCAGCAAAAGAAAATATTTGCTCCATTTGCCCAAGAGGATAACTCTACTACCCGACAATTTGGGGGAACTGGACTTGGGCTTGCCATTAGCACGCAATTAGTTGAGCTAATGGGTGGAGAAATTCAACTTGAATCCGAGAAAGGTAAAGGCAGTCGCTTCTTCTTTGAACTAACTGCTCCTGTTGTGACGCAAGAGTTTAACGCTTATCACGCTCTGAATCACAACGATATATGGATTGTATGCAGCAGTACTCAACTAGAACAAAAACTGCGTAACGAGTTAAGTTTTTTCAACATCAATATAACGCAGTCAGTAGATACCTTAAGTGCGTTGCCAACGTGGATTGATAACGAGCGCGTTATCGTTATTCATGTAGAAGCATCACCAAATGCAGCGGCGATGCATATCGATGAGATAGAAAGCCTTTGTAAACGAAACATTCGTGTCTGCCTCATCAAGCACCTTCATAGCCCACAATTCGACTTTAGAAACAGTATCAGCGCCTTGGTCACTCAGCCACTACTAGGGCAGCGCTTAATTAAAGCACTTGAAAGTTGTGCGGCAAATTTCTCGCACGCACAACAAGAGAGCACTTCAGCGCAACATGTTAAATCTCTGCCGAAAATTTTGGTTGTTGATGACAATACGGTCAATCAAAAAATCGCGGGGCTACACGTCACAAAAGCTGGCTTCGACTTTGATGTCGCTGTAAACGGACAAGAAGCGGTTGAGAAATTTCAACAGAATCAATACAGCCTAATTTTAATGGACTGCATGATGCCCGTAATGGATGGATTTGAAGCCACCCAAATAATTCGTCAAATAGAAGTAAAAGAAAAACGCGCTTTCAGAATTCCGATTATTGCTCTAACGGCAAGTGTGGTCGATGACGATATACAAAAATGCTTTGACGTTGGAATGGATGACTATGTGCCCAAACCGTTTAAAGCAGGGTTGCTTAAAGAGAAGTTAGATAAGGCAATTGGGTTACGTGTTTCCAACACGACGCCTGCTGAACCACACCAAGAGAACACCACCCCCGATAAAACTCATGAACTACCTGCAAGTTCTGAGCAACCAGAAGCAACGGTAACGCCTATTCGCTCCGAACGCATCTTGCTTGTCGAAGATAATAGAGTGAACCAGAAAGTGGCTTCTCTATTGCTATCTAAAGCAGGCTATCAATTCGAAGTCGCAGAAAACGGACAAATTGCAGTCGAAATGTTCCAAAAAGATGGAAAGTTTGATGTTATTTTGATGGATTGCATGATGCCCATAATGGATGGGTTTGAAGCTTCTAGGCAAATTAGAGCTTATGAAGCGAGTAAAGGATTAGCTAAGACGCCCATTATCGCATTAACAGCAAGCGTCGTTGATGATGATATTCAACGCTGCTTTGATTCAGGAATGGATGCCTACGTACCAAAGCCTGTGCGCAAAGAAAAACTGTTGTATCAAATTGAACAAGCAATGTAGGTGGATTCTATGAGTAGAAATCATTCTCGCGTTGCTTTTCCTTTGCGTTACATAAAACGCTATCTGTTCATTCTGATTGCCCTTCTTTCATTAAATTGCCAAGCTCTCGCTGCAGAGAGCTACGCCGTTTTCTCATTTAATGACGAATTCTCTCCGCTCACTGTCAATAAAGCGCGAAAGTTGTACAGAGGGAAGACGCAACTTTTACAAGGCCAGCGAATTGAACTCTCTGACTGGCCTGCGACATCAACAGAAAGAGCTGAGTTCTATCGTTATCTTCTCAACAAAAATTTAGCGCAAATGAACGCGCATTGGGCAAGCTTGTCTTTTTCAGGTAAAGCTAGACCGCCAAAAGTGATTGCACGCTCCAGCATTGATGACCTCATAGCATGGATGCAAGAGAAGCCGAATAGAATTGGTTATGCCCCAACATCGAGCGTCCCTAGTAATGCTCATGTTTTATGTGTGGTTAGCTCGGAGAATTGATATGAAAAAATATTTAACCATGTTATCGCTGAGTATCGCGACCTTTCCGAGCTCAGCCACGATTGAACTAACAGAACAACTTTCTTTAAGTGGTTTTGGCTCTACTTCGTGGGCAAAATCCGATAACCCAACTACGTTACTAGTTAACCGCTTTATTGGCGATGAATCTTGTTTCGATTGCGATACCACTTTCGGCATGCAGCTCGATTATTTTCACAAGGCATTTCGGGCATCCGCACAAGTCGTAAAGCGCCCGCAAGACCATTGGAGCTCGCCTCAGCTCGAGTGGGCGTATTTGGCTTATACCTATAAAAACATAGAAATACGAGGAGGACGCTTAAGACTGCCACTGTTTTTGATGTCTGAGTACAACTATGTCGGCCACGCTTTTACCCAAGCCCGCCCACCGAATGAGGTGTATGACAGCATTCTAGGTATCACGGCTTATAACGGCCTATCTGCACGCTGGATTCATGACCTCAATGAGCAAGTCGTACTTACCGCCATGCCGTTTGTCGGGTTTAAAGACAATAGTGACGTAACCATCAATGAACGTACTGAATTGGAAATTGAGTCAAACAACACTGCAGGGATGAACTTAACGCTAAGCGGAGAGAGCTATCGTTGGAATTTTTCCTACCTCCACGGCGATTATGATCAAACAACGACGCTCTCTAACATTGAGCAGTCCACTCCCGGTGGCGGAACCACAATCATTGACCGTCTAGTTGAAACAGAAAAAAACAACACGATCGATCTGTTTTCTCTAGGGTTAAGATACGAGCTCGATAACATTGTGATTATGGCAGAAGGACAGACCAGCAATCTTTCCTCATCTTGGTACGCGACAACAAGTTATAATGTAAACAAGCTGACTCCTTATATTGTTTACGGTCAGCAGTTTAATAGTCGGGATAAAAAAAGTGGAGACAGTTTCTTACTCGGGTTGAGATACGACCTAGATTACAACGTTTCCCTGAACGCAGAATGGCAAAGGTTCAACGCCTACAATAATAGCTCTGGCGCGTTTTCATCAGCCCCAAAGGATGACAGTGCGAGCCTTTATACGCTAATGCTCAACTTCGTTTTTTAATGTTTCTTACAGTACCAATTTCCACAACACTGAGGGCTGTTGTATTAAGAAGGCTTTTTGCAACACGTAACTAAACGCTAAACGACTGGAAGGGATAGAATCGATCAGATAGGTAAGTGGCAATCCAAACAGAGACAAAGGTTACTCTATTTCGGTTTGTTTTGATTGCCTTTTAACCGCTTTTCTTTGCGTCGCAGTGCCCGGAAAAACTTTGACTCTTCGTGGTACCAACCAAGGACACTAATTGGGAAGCCCACGAGCATCATAATAAAAACATCCGCAGGGAGTTGTTCCCAAATGTCGCTTAAAGAATGCAGCTCTCCAAAAATGAACAAACCGATGACTTTACCAAGCAGTAATGCACAACAAATCATAAAGAAGGACTTTAATATATAGTGCCATTTGCCTTTTTTACGCTCTTCTCTCCAATAGGCATATTTATATTGTCGGTCGTACATTCATCCCCCTAAAGTAAACTTGCCGTAAGTTTAAGTATCTCGATAGCGTAAAGTGCGTTGGCACCTCTTTAATCATAGTGCGTATCTAAAGTGAATGCTTGTCGTGGCAATAAGAAGGATAGGTATTCTGTAGTAAGAGCTACATAATCTCTGAACGTTATATGTCTTGTGTCATTCGGATGATGCCTGATTTTGCTTATCGCTAGTGTTTTCTGAACACCCAAATTGGGCCGATGAGTAGAAACTGTAAATCCTCAAAAAACGACGGTTTTTTACCTTCAATCTTGTGACCGATAAATTGCAATATCCACAATACGCCAAACAAGAGCATAGAAATATGCAGAACGGGCAACATCAATACCTCTAGCGACCAAATAAGGCCAATGCACGCTAATGTGTAGCCGATCATCATCATGAATACACTCAGAGACAAACGAAAATAGAAAACCCAAGTGGGGATCACCGCTACCCAAACCCAATTAAGTTCGAAGCCTAATAATGAAATCTGGGGAATCGACCAAATAAGTCCAACCACAGAAAGGTAAATACCTGGAACTGCGATTGTGTGAATCTTTTGGTTGATAGGGTTTTGGTGACTCTCCCCGTATTCTTTTAGCCATTCAGATAATGCTCGCATATCATTCCCCTTTTCCACCTTCTTATTCTTATATAGCCCGAGGATGAAAAAGGTGCGAATTTTTCCGTAAAGGCTACGAGCAACGAGCGACAAAACAACAGAGGCCAGTGCGTTGCCGATTACTCACCAAGCAACGCTCGTTGTGCTTTCGGCAGCTTGGCAACGACAAGAGCATAAGAGCGTTCACACAAGTCTTGAATCAACCCATCCTCGACATCACCGTTAAAATAAACCGTTATCCAATGACGCTTATTTAAGTGATAACCCGGGATAATGTCCGTAAACTGCGACGTTAAGACTTCTCCATCTTCTGGTTTTACTTTTACGCTGACATACTCCCGACCGTTTCTCTCTGCAATGATGGCAAACATCTTGCCTTTGATTTTGTAAACAACCGCTTCAGGCCCAAATGGGAAATCGCTTTCTGCACACATGAAGGTACTTAAGTATTGTTCTAGTTCTTTGCTTTTCATATCCCCTACCTCCTTCTGCGTTCTCATTCAAATTGTGGCAATAGCAATTTTAACGCCTGGTTAACCTGCGCTTTTTCATTGCCTTCTAAACCATGCAATAACGATTGCTGAACGTCTACATGCTCCAAAATTAGCTTGTCAATTAAGGTTAAGCCTTGCTCTGTTAGTTCAACGGTGACGCTACGTCGGTCTTCTTTACTATGGGTTCTGGTAATAAACCCTTTCTTCTCTAGTTTATCTAAGCGATTAGTCATCGCACCCGAAGTGAGCATCATCGACTCTATTAACGCTGAGGGAGTAAGACAATATGGTGAACCAGCTCGACGCAGTGTCGCTAACACATCAAATTCACCCATTTTCAGATCGTACTTCTTATGTAGCTCGGCGACCCTAGATTCCATGTGTTTTGCAATTCGCATTAGTCGACCCATTATTGCCATCGGTTCAGTGTCGAGGTCTGGCTTCTCCCTAGCCCACTGCTCTACCACTCTATCAATTGCATCCATTATTTCTCTCCAAACATCATATGTTTTTTATTTTAACATAAAGATACTTTACAAAAAGCCACCTTGCCGATATCGTTACATTTAATTATCTCTACATAAAGATATTTAACATGAACATTTTACTTGCGATGATTCCTGCCTTTTTTTGGGGGACGACTTACGCTGTTACTCAGTTTACTCTACCGGACTGGCCTCCCGTTTTACTTGGCGCTCTAAGGGCACTGCCTGCGGGTCTTTTGTTGCTGGCAATAAAGCCCTCGTTTCCAAAAAGAAGTGAGTGGAAGGTGCTGCTTGTTTTAGGAACCATCAACATCGCTTGCTTCTTTGGTCTCATTTTTGTCATGGCGTTGACGCTTCCTTCTGCCATCTCTGGTGTTGGTATGGTTTCGGTCCCCGTTTTTGCGATGCTGTTTGGTTGGGCGGTCTACAAACGTCAGCCTAGTGGCATTCAAGCGATAAGCGGCGCAACTTTGATTGCTTTAGCTTGGTTCTTATTTGATCCTAGCTCTATTTCTCTCGAACCCGTGGGCTTACTTGCGATGATCTCCGCCATTATGTGCATCGTGATAGGAAGTAGCGTAACAAAGTCACTAGGTACAAAAATGCACTGGTGGACAGTGCTAACATGGCAGCTCATTTTGGGTGGCGTGATTATGTCTATCGCAACAAGTGTGCTGGCGATAAACAATCCAGAGCCATATGTTACAGTCGTTCAGGACGTATCCATGACGAATATTCTAGGGTTACTGTGGGTAATTATTCTGAACACCGCATTAGGGTATGGCATGTATGTATGGTTATTACAGCGGATGTCGGTCGTAGATTTTACCTTTGGTGGTATTGCAAACCCAGTCGCAGGCATTGTTTCGGGCCTACTGCTATTGGGGGAAACGTTCACTCCTCTGCAATACAGCTTAATGCTGGGAATGATCGTAATGTCATTACTACCTCAGCTCATTACGTCAATCAAAACGAAAAGAGCCGCACTCTCCTCCTAAGTAACGTTAATTCCTAACACTCTAGGAGTAATGAGAGTGTTAGGAATCCTCAAGTGTGAGCCTATCAGCAGAAATCAGCGCTAACCTAGGAAACTGGCACCTTTAAAGCGGGATGTTATGACGTTATGGCTATTAAGCGCTTGCAAGGTTAGTCAGGGGCTCTGGTTTAGCGTAAACATAACCTTGAATAAGGTAAATCGCATGCTGAGCCAGATATTCGACTTGAGCCTGGCTCTCTACACCTTCTGCAATCATCTCACATTCCGCTTTGTTCGCTGCAGACACAATTGAGTCCAGCACTTTCAATTTTTGGTCGTCAGATCCTATTGGATCAATAAACATCTTATCCACTTTTAAACATCGGATGCCCAAATCTTGTAGGTAAGAAAAGCCACCATATCCGGTACCAAAATCGTCAATTTTGAACTTGTAGCCTTTATTCGTTAAATACAAAATCTCTTTTTTCGCGGCCTCAGTGTCTTTTACTGGTATTCTCTCGGTCAACTCAAAATGAATTCTATTCGAGATTGGCCAATTTAACTCCGACAGCAACTTCGTTAATACGCCTGACTCTAAATGGGAGGAAACAATATTGATGCTGACCCACGTATGCTCGGGTAAGTCACTTAAGTCTTGTATGATTTTACGAATAAGCTGATTGGTCATCGGGATAATCAGGCCACTTTCTTCTGCAGCACCAATAAACATATTTGGTGGCACCATTCCATCACGCCGCGACCATCGAATCAGTGCTTCGTATCCTACTGTCTTACCATCGCGACTATCGACAATCGCCTGGTAGTAAGGAATAAATTCTGCATTACTAATCCCATTTTCAATTAGACCAGTAATGGATTTTCTCAAGCTTTTACCAGATATGTATGCAAAGGCAGTCGCAAGACCAGCAAGCACACTTACAAGACCGCCCCACAAAAGTACTCTTTCCTGAGCATAATTTTTAAGTTTTTCACCGCTGTATATCTTTATGAGCATGTTGGCTTGAGACTCTCCTGAAAAGAAAAACTCTTTTGAGAGTGCGTTTTCTTCTCCTGCAATATTCGCTTTGCCACGGCTTATCGTTAAATCACCAAATATTGGTTCATCATACTTAAACTCTACAAATAGGCAGTCTTTGCAAGGCGTTTTTATTACCTCGTTAACCCAACTGTTATCAAGCACCCAGAAGACTTCAACGTGTTCATTATCATAAATGACCATCCACTCTATTTGGTCATTCTGTTGCGGCAAAATAAGTGATGCGAAAAAGTTTTCATCTATCTGAAATCGTTCACTACTAGATGGGCGAGACACTTCACTACCAACCGTGGAACACTTTTTACCGCCTTCTGTGGTCATCGCAATAAAACGAATGTAACGGTTATAAAAACGTGGGTCGCGTAAAGTTCTTACATCACTATCACTACAAGTAAAATCTAACTGAGCAATCTGCTTCACTATTGCTCCGTCCAAATAGGCAGACCTTTGATTTAAATAATCTACGTAAGCATCTATTTTCGACGCTTTTACCGAGTTGACGTAAAAGTTGGTTATCGAATGAAAGGCCACTACAAATATGGCGATGGGAACTAAGCCGAGTAAAGTGGCATACCTTGTATTCTTTGTTATCAAAGTTCGTCCTGCTAATCTGTCAAGCAACCTAAGTGGGATATGAATACTATCTCATTTTTATAGTCCAAAAAGTGAGGAATGACGCTCAATAAAATGATAGGCTCAAGTGGCTTTCAGATGTCGGGATTTAGAATGTGAGCACCAAACCACATTCGAGGGGAACAGAGTAGCGAATAAGTGGAAAGTAAGAACGAGCCCAATTGTTAAGTCATCCGTAATAAAAGTGACGACTTGGAGCTTGAGCAATACTTTTTAGATAGGCAGCAGATACGCTAAAAAACAAAAAGGAAACGATTGATGCCAACCGCTTCCTTTATTTGTTATTGCTATTTAAAAGTGCGTGAATTACGCCACTTCAAGAATCACTTTTTCCAACTTATCTAGGCCTTCATTTAGCACGTCAGATTCGATGGTCAGTGGAGGTAACAGACGAATCACGTTCGCTTTTACTCCACAAGAAAGCAGGATAAGACCATTTTCTTGCGCTTTAGAAATCACCGATTTGGTCATCTCTTGTAGTGGTTTGCCTGATTCTGGATCAGTAAACTCAATCGCCATCATCGCACCTGTAGTACGGATTTCACCGATAGCAGGCACAGACTGTTGCAGTTTAGTCATACGAGCATTGACCACTTCACCGATGCCCATCGCTTTAGCACACAAATCTTCTTCTTCGATGATTTTCAGCACTTCAAGACCAGCAACACAACCAAGTGGCGAGCCTGCATAAGTACCACCTAAACCTCCAGGCAGTGCAGAGTCCATCACATCCGCTTTCCCAACTACCGCTGAGATTGGGAAGCCACCAGCAATGCCTTTCGCCATTGTCATTAGGTCTGGTTCAATGCCTAGGTATTCTGTGGCAAACATTTTACCGGTACGAGCAAAACCCGTTTGGATTTCATCGGCAATCAGCATGATACCGTGCTTATCACACAGCTGACGCAAGCCTTGTGCAAACGTTTCAGGTGCTTTGTAGAAGCCGCCCTCACCTTGCACTGGCTCGAAGATGATCGCCGCAACGCGTGAAGGTTCGATATCGCAAGCAAATAGATCGTCGATCGCTTGTAAGCTTTGCTCAACGCTGATGCCGTGGAACGCATTTGGGTATGGCGCGTGGTAGATTTCATTCGGGAAAGGACCAAAGCCTGCTTTATATGGCGCAACTTTACCGGTTAACCCCATCGTCATATTTGTGCGACCGTGAAAGCCGCCTTTGAACGCTATCACGCCGCTACGACCAGTATGAGCGCGCGCTACTTTCACTGCGTTTTCGACCGCCTCGGCGCCAGTGGTTAGAAAGATCGCTTTCTTCTTAGTCTCTCCTGGTGCAAGTTCTGTCAGCTTTTCTGCCAGCTCAACGAATGACGCATACGGGGTAACCATCGCACACGTGTGCGAGAAGTTATCCAACTGAGCTTTTACCGCTTCACTGATACGTTTGTGAGAATGCCCGGTGTTAGTTACCGCGATGCCCGCTGCAAAGTCGATGTATTTGTTGCCTTCGATATCCCATACGTAAGCGTTTTCTGCTTTCTCGACGTAAAGTGGGTACAGTGTGCCCATGCCTTGAGCGATAACTTGGCTTCTTCTTGCGTGTAGTTGTTGGTTTGTCATTGTCTTGTCCTTAATTAGTTGCCGCCAAAGCAGAGATATTTCACGTCCATGTATTCATCGATACCTTGTTTTGCTCCTTCGCGTCCGATGCCGGACTGCTTAACACCACCGAAAGGAGCGACTTCAGTAGAAATCATGCCTTCGTTAATGCCGACCATGCCGTATTCGAGCGCTTCTGCGATTTTCCAAACACGGTGGATGTTTTGGCTGTAGAAGTACGACGCAAGACCGTAAATGGTGTCGTTCGCCATTTCGGTCAGCTGTGCGTCACTGTCAAAACGAATCACTGGCGCGACAGGGCCAAAGATTTCCTCAGAGACAATCTTCATGTCGTGAGTAACGTCTTTGAGAACCACTGGCTGCATAAATAGACCATCGAGCTTTTTAAGTTCTGAAACTGGCTTCGCGCCTTGCTCAATAGCACCGTCGATAAGCGCTTGAATGCCTTGCTTTGCCGATTCGCTGATCACAGGACCGATGTTCACGCCCTCTTCTAAGCCGTTACCGACTTTGAGTTGTTGAACCGCAGCGTCGAACTTAACAATGAACTCGTCATACACTTTGCTGTGTACGTAGAAACGGTTCGCACACACACACGTTTGACCTGCGTTACGGAATTTCGACGCCATCGCGCCCGCTACGGCTGCATCAATATCCGCATCATCGAATACGATAAATGGCGCGTTGCCACCTAACTCCATTGAGGTACGTTTTATGTCAGCCGCGCTTTGCTGCATCAGCACACTACCAACTTGGGTAGAGCCAGTGAAAGACAACTTACGAATCAACGGATGCGAAGTGAAAATAGCGCCTACCTGACGTGAATTTTCACCCAGAACCACTTGCAGCACATCGCGTGGGATGCCTGCTTGGTAGGCGAGCTCTGCAACCGCAAACGCAGACAGCGGCGTAGATTCAGATGGTTTTACGACAAAGCTACAGCCTGCCGCTAAAGCTGGCGCTGCTTTGCGCGTGATCATCGCGATTGGGAAGTTCCAAGGCGTAATCGCACAGGCAACTCCAATTGGCTGTTTGATGGTCACCAAACGCTTGTCTGCACTTGGCGCAGGAATCGTCTCACCGTAGGTACGTTTCGCTTCTTCAGCAAACCATTCGATAAAGCTCGCGCCGTAAAGAACTTCACCTTGAGCTTCAGCCAGCGGCTTACCTTGCTCTAACGTCATTAAGCGGCCAAGGTCGGCTTTGTTTTCTAACAGAAGTTGGAACCAACGATTGAGCATGCCAGCGCGAGTTTTTGCTGGCAGTGCCGCCCACTCTTTCTGCGCCACACTGGCACGTTCAATGCCATTTAAAATGTCGTTTTCGGTTGAGACTGGTGCGTACCCGAGGAGTTCTCCGGTCGCCGGATTAGTCACTGCAATGCCCTGTTGTGGATTCGCTACCATAAACGAAACAAGGCTTTGGTTTTGTATCTGTTGCATGGTCATTCCTTTTGACAACTCATCATCGCCGCTAAGCCAGCGGCGAGTTTATGTTTAAGCAGGGATCTGCTGCGTAATACAGTGAATGTTCCCTCCGCCGAGTAGAACCTCTCTCGACGGTATCGCGATGATTTGGTATTCCGGCATCGCGTTTTGCAAAATATCGATCGCCATAGCGTCGGTCTCTTCGTCCAGCATCGGCAAGAACACATGCTCGTTGACGATAAGAAAGTTCGCATAAGAGGCACTTAGGCGTTCGCCAGCTTGTCGACTCATTCCTGAACTGGCGTCAATGCCATTGGCTTCGCGCTCGCTGTAATGCAACGGACCCGGTAATGGCAAACGGACAATTTCAATCTCGCGTCCTTTCGCATCTTGCTGCGATTTCAGTACTTGTTCCGCTTGACGAGATAACGCGTATTGCGGATCGCTTGGGTCATCGGTCCAACTTAGTACCACTTTACCCGGTGCGATAACGTGCATCAGGTTGTCGATATGGCCGTCTGTTTCGTCATTGAATAAACCATTTGGCAACCAAATGACTTTTTCGATACCGAGGTACGCCTTTAACTGCTCTTCGATTTGCGCTTTGCTCAACTGCGGATTACGTCCTGGGCTGAGTAAGCACTCTTCTGTGGTGTAAAGCGTGCCTTCACCATCGGTGTGAATCGCCCCACCTTCAAGTACAAACGGAGCGCGGTAATGATCAATACCGATGATGTCGCACACCGAACCAGCGACAAGATCGTCCTGCTGCCAGTTGTCGTAAAGGCCGTTGTATTCGCCGCCCCACGCGTTGAATTGCCAACTAATCCCACGGCGCTCGCCCGCTTGGTTAACAAGCACGGTCGGCCCGATGTCTCGCATCCACGCATCGTTAAATGGGATTTCCACCAAACGTACATCTGAGTGAAGCATTTGACGCGCTCGGTCAAAGTTGTGCGAGCACACCGCCACACACACTTTGGTCACTTCCGCGATTAAGTTCGCGATTCTGGCGAAGGTTTCTTGCGCGGGTAATGCGTCATCACGCCAATTGTCTTTCCTTTCTGGCCACGCTAGCCAAACTTCACTAACCGGCTGAAACTCAGCCGGAAAATAGAAGCCATCTTGCGCTGGTGTTGTCGATAACTTCATTTTAACGCCTCTTTAAACGGCTAGTTTGCCAACGCTGGTGTAAAGGTCTGGACGACGGTCGCGGAACAAGCCCCACGCGTGACGCGCTTTCGCTGTCGTAGCTAGGTCGATTTCTGCGTAAATGATGGTTTCACCTTGACGCGGTGCTTCGGCAATTTTTGCACCAGTGTGGTCAGTGATAAAAGAAGAGCCGTAGAACGTCGTCTCGATACCATCATCGACTTCAGTGCCCACTCGGTTTGACGCAATCACTGGAACGAGGTTTGCTGCCGAGTGACCTTGCATTGTACGTTGCCAGTGGTCACGTGAATCCAGTGTCGGATCTTGAGGCTCAGAACCGATTGCAGTTGGGTAAAAAATCGCTTCCGCGCCGTGCAGAGCCAAGCTGCGCGCAAGCTCTGGGAACCATTGGTCCCAACAAATGCCAGCACCGAACTTACCGAACTTGGTTTGCCACACTTTGAAACCGGTATCGCCAGGGCTAAAATAGTACTTTTCGCTGTAGCCCGGGCCATCAGGAATGTGTGACTTGCGGTAGTTATCTAGTACCGTACCATCGGCATCAATCATCACTAGCGAGTTAAAAAACGTGTTGCCCGCTTTTTCAAAGTAACTGACTGGAATAACGACGCCGAGCTCTTTAGCCAACGCACTCATCTCTTTAATAAGACGACAATTCTCCGTTTCTTCTGCAAGCTCGAAATACTTTGCTTCCTGTTTTTTGCAGAAGTAAGGCGCAGCGAACAGCTCTTGCGGAAGAATCACGTTCGCACCGTTTTGTGCTGCTTCACGAATCGCCTTTTTTGCTTTGGCTAGGTTATCTTCCAGATCCCAGCTTTTCGTCAGTTGAAGGGCTGCAAATTTCACCACTTTGCTCATTGGATATTCCTTATCTCTTAAATCGCCAGTTTGTCACGTAGGTTGTAGTAAGCCGCGCCCATTGCCGTAAACGGAATTTGGAAGTGGCGGCCACCCGGGAAGGAGTAATGTTTCAGTGCAGCAAACGCGTCGAAACGTTCAGCGTGTCCAGTCAAGGTTTCAGCCAGCAACTTGCCTGCTAGGTGAGTACACGTTACACCGTGACCGCTGTAGCCTTGTAGGTAGTAAATGTTGTCTGCAAACGAGCCAAATTGCGGCATGCGTGAGTAAGTCAGCAAGAAGTTACCCGTCCAGGTGTAATCAATCTTGATGCCTTTCAATTGTGGGAAAACTTTTTCCATCTTCGGACGGATCAGTGATTCGATGTTTTCTGGGTCACGTGCACCGTAAACTACGCCACCTCCGAACAACAAACGCTTGTCGGCAGTTAAGCGGAAGTAGTCAAGCAAGTAGTTACAGTCTTCAACACAGTAGTCACTGGTCAGCACTTGTTTGAGCTGCTCATCACTCAAAGGCTGAGTCGCCACCACTTGTGTGCCGCACGGGATCGCTTTGTTGCTGATGTTTGGTGCCAAACCACCAAGGTAGGCGTTACCTGCCAGTACCACGTACTTGCTCTTCACGCTGCCTTGCGCCGTTTTGACTACTGGGTTAATCCCTTTGTCAATCGACACGACCGCCGACTGCTCAAAGATTTGACCACCTAGAGAAATGAACGCAGCGGCTTCACCTAATGCCAGTTTCAGCGGATGAATATGACCACCGCGCATATCCAGCAAACCGCCAGTGTACACTTTCGTCCCTACCGCTTGTTCTACCTCTCCTGCGTCAAGCAGAGTCAGTTGGTCGTTGCCGTAACGCTCCCAGTTCTTCTTATGTTCTTCTAGCCCTTTGAGTTGTTTACTGTTCAGTGCCGTGAACAAGCCACCTTGCTTGTAATCACAGTTGATATCATATTTGTCGATCAGACCACGGATGATATCGCCGCCTTCAAAAATCATATCGCACAGAGCTTTAGCTTGGTTTTGGTCGTAACGGCTTTCAATCACGTCAACATCTCGGCTGTAGCTATTAACGATTTGGCCACCGTTACGACCAGTTGCCCCAAAGCCCACTTTTGCGCTTTCTAGCACAACGACTTTAAAACCTTTTTCTGCAAGGTGTAGTGCAGAAGAAAGACCAGAAAATCCCGCACCGACTACACACACATCGCACTCGATGTCGTTTTGCAACTGTGGGTATTCCGGCATGTTTGGCACAGAGTGCGCGTAGAACGAATCCGTATGCTTGTTCATAGAACTATTCCTTTATTTATCGTAATCGTCAGCAGGCTTAAGGATGGAGGCGAATCCAAGTGGTTTTGGTTTCGGTGAATTTTTCAATCGCGTGGAGAGACTTGTCTCGACCGTTTCCGCTCATTTTGAATCCACCAAATGGAACCGTCATGTCACCTTCGTTATAGTTGTTGACCCAAACCGAGCCAGCTTGCAGTCGTTTTGCTACGCGATGAACGCGGTTGATATTGCTACTCCAGAGTGCCGCGCCTAAGCCGTACTTCGAATCGTTAGCGATCTCAATTGCTTGCGCTTCGTCTTTGAATGGAATGACACACAGCACCGGACCAAAAATTTCCTCTTGAGCGACACGCATCTTGTTGTCGACGTTGTCTAAAATGGTTGGGGAAACAAATGCGCCCTGCCCATCGACATCGCCGCCACAACGTACGTTTGCACCTTCTGATTCACCTAACGAGATGTATTCCAACACTTTTGATTTATGATCTTGGTCAATGAGCGCACCCATTGATGAACTTGGGTCCATTGGGTCTTTTGGCGTGAACGCTTTCGACGCTTGAATAACTTTTTCTATAAACTGCTCTTTGATGCTTTCGTGAACAAGCAGGCGGGTTGCCGCGACGCACACCTCACCTTGGTTGTAGAAACACCCTGCGGCGGTGTCTGCTGCTGCGCGGTCTAAATCATCACAATCTTCAAACACGATGTTCGCGTTCTTGCCGCCCGCTTCTGCAAACACACGCTTTAGGTTGCTCTCACCCGATCTGACCATCAGTTGACCTGCAATGCGCGTCGAGCCTGTGAAGGCGATGCAGTCTACGTCTTGGTGTTTCGCCAACGCGTCGCCAGCTTCATGACCAAAACCCGTAACGACTTGGAAAACGCCTGTTGGTAATCCCGCTTGAGAAGCAAGTTGACCTAGAAATATCGCGGTGAGAGAAGATTTTTCTGACGGTTTTAGAATCACGCTGTTACCAGCGGCTAAAGCAGGACCAAGCTTCCAGCACGCAAGCCAAAGGGGAAAGTTCCACGGTACAACCGCAGCAACCACACCAATTGATTGATGAGAAATAAAAGCGTGTACATCTTTTTCGGTTGGGGCAACTTCGCCGTACACTTTGTCGATCGCTTCTGCGTACCAGCGTAAAGAGTTTGCTGCGCCAGGAATATCGGTTGAGAAGCTGTGAGAGATAGGTTTACCAGTATCAAGCGTTTCTAGCAGAGCCAATTCTTCTTGGTTTTGATCAATCAAGTCAGCAAACTGTTTAAGCACTGCTTTGCGATGAGCTGGGCTGCTCTCGCTCCACTGACCGGATTGAAATGCTTGGCGAGCGTATGAAACCGCGAGATCAACATCTTCATTTTGGCAACGGGCGATTTCGGTGAATATCTCATCTGTTGCTGGGTTAACTACCGGGATGGTTTGCCCTGTTAAAGCGGCACTGTATTCACCGTTAATGTACGCCCTGTTTTCGATGTTTAGATTGTTTTTTAGTTCAATCCATTGCTCTTGGGTTTTCATACGCTCTCCTTGTGATCACACAAGGCAAGCCCCCACTAAAATGTGGTTGGCGTATGCGCACTTATCATTCGACAAGCCTTGTCTGTGTGATTTGTAAATCGATGGGGCTTCGTCGTATCAATAATGTACGACTCGCCCGCTGTTATGACATGAGATTGCCCTTTATATTCCAGAGTGATTTCACCCTCTAATACGGTGCCAATCTCTTCGCCTTCGTGTTTGATTTCTGCCGCACCAGTGGTTCCATAAGGTGCGTATTCCTCGATCAAGAATCCGATAACTTGATCTTTGTCGCCATTCGTTACCAGTTTCATGGACACCGTCTCGCTCCCGATTTCCACAAGATCTGACGGCTTGATGACTACTTTCACTTCATCGTTCGAAGGTTGTTCAAAAGTGAAAAACTCTGATAACGATAAAGAAAATACATTAACGATTTTTTGTAGTGAGCTGACCGACGGGCTCACTTTGCCATTTTCAATGGATGAGATTGCACTGTGGGTAATACCAGCGCGCTCGGCTAGTTCCCTTTGTGACAATCCATGTTTTTTTCGTAACTGAACAATATTTTTACCAATCTCTTGATTGTCCATTCATACAGCTCCAAACGTTTAACGAGAGGTAGCCATCATAAATTCATTGAACAAAATTTGAGAGAAATGATTGGTTTTTGCTTCCCATTCTGGGTGCCACTGCACGCCAACGAAAAATTTTTGATTAGGAAGACTAAATGCTTCTACCAAGCCATCCGGGGCTTTAGCTTCTACTTGTAATAGAGGAGCAAGCTGATCGACGCCTTGGTTGTGTAGTGTGTTCACTTCAAAGAAGGTGGTATTTTCCCAATGATTTTGCACCAGCCATTGTTCAAATAAGCTCTGCTTTTGAACTAGTACAGCGTGTGCTGGCGCGTATTTTTGTTCGAAATCTTCAACAGGCGCTTCACGATGGTCATTGAAGCCGGAGTCATGAACGGCTGGGTTTAACGAGCCACCAAGTGCGACATTCATCTCTTGAAAGCCGCGGCAAATACCAAGGCACGGAATGTTTTGGTCAACCGCATGACGAATTAACGTGAATGAGAGCTCATCACGAGCTTCATCTTTGTAGCTCTCTTCGTGCGTTGCATTGTATCGATGTGGCGCAACGTTAGAGTGGCTGCCAGGAAAAAGAAAACCATCACATATGTCTAGGATGGTGGTTACGTCATCGCCCGACATGTCGGGAGCCAACATAATCGGTAGTCCTCCAAAATCCTTTATGGCGCGAAGGTAAAAGTCGTTGACCGCTTGTATCTGATAGCCACCCAACTCTTTAGCGCAGCTAACCACACCAATGATGGGTTTGTGTGTATCTGCCATGATATGTCCGTGTTCGATTTATTTAACACAAACCCTACAAACCATGTACAAAATTATCAACACAGATGACCATTATTATCGTCACAACGTGATCTGACGCACTTTTTAGGCTTCAAAACTGAATATTTATGCTCATTATATTGAACAAAACAAAACCAACTGTTACAAAATAGTTAACAGAAAGACATAAAAACCAGCCGTTAAACATCAAAAACACAGTGTAAGTGCATGTTTAAATTAAAAATAACCTAAAAAACAAACAACTCGCTCAGAGTACTGTAATTTATTTGTTAATTTGGTTATTTCTAATTTCTACTCGTCAGGCTATTTGGAGAAGAAAATGGAATCGTATCTACAGGAAGTAAAAAATTTTAAACAAAAATGGCCCGATATTGAATTTATCGATCTCATCTTTACCGATATAAATGCCACCCCAAGAGGAAAACGCATCCCGATAGATGCTCTAGAAAAACTGAATAAAGGTGTTGCCCTCCCCCTTTCGACCATCACCCTAGATACCAAAGGTAACGTCGTTGAAACAGCCGGGTTGGGAGAAGATCTCGGAGAACCAGATAATCTCTGCTATCCAATCAGCGGCACCTTAATGCCGACGGCAAAAGAACAAGTTGGTCAGCTACTGCTTAGTATGATGGATGAAACCGGGCAGCACCCTAACCCACTGTTCATCCGAAACATTCTCGCTTCTATATTGCAAACACTGCATGCTAAAGACCAATATCCTTGCGTCGCGCTCGAGCTGGAGTTCTATTTAATAGACAAAACCCGCGGCGAAAATGGCGAACCATTAACGGCAATTAACCCCACGAAAAAAACTCGAGAAAAAGATACCGAGGTTTACGACCTTGATGGACTAGATGACTACGCTGATTTCTTGGCCGACCTTAATCGAATTGCATTAGAACAAGGTTTAAACACTTCCGGAGCCCTATCTGAATCGGCACCAGGGCAGTTCGAAATCAACTTCAACCATTCTAAAGATGTGCTTCGAGCATGTGATGAAATCATCATCGCAAAACGCTTGATTCGCCAGGTCGCTCATCAGCACGGATTTGACGCCACATTTATGGCGAAACCTTTTAGTGAGCAAGCGGGTAATGGCATGCACATTCACCTCAGCTTGGTTGATACAGATGGTAACAACCACTTTAGCCAACCAGACGGTCAAGCGAGCGCCTTCTTCTATCAAACCATGGCAGCGATGCTGTCACAAACATCCGATGCCATGGCCCTAATCTGTCCTAACGTTAACTCTTACCGTCGCTTTGTTCCTGGCGCTTACGTCCCAACCAAAGCCGATTGGGGAGAAAACCACCGCGGTGTTGCGTTGCGTGTGCCTATCAGCGATAGCAAAAATCGCCGTATAGAGCATCGTATAGCAGGCGCTGACGTTAACCCATACATTCTCGCTGCAGTAGTACTTTCCGCAGTATTAGCGAGTGAAAGCTACACCAAAGATCAATGTCCACCGACTCTCAGTGATGATGCAATTGAGTTACCTCTGCGTATGTCAGAAGCTCTAGAGCGACTGGAGCACAGTGAGCTGGCTCAATACATCTCAAGAGATTTTATCGATTTGTATCTAGCTTGCAAACAGAGTGAACTCGCAGAATTTGAGCGAGCGATTACTCCATTGGAAATCGACTGGATGTTGCACTCGGCATAAACAAAGGAAATGAACTTTATGACTACGCAGACCAAGGCGCTGGATGCGCCTCTTAAAATCAACTCTCAACACATTATTGTTTCTTTAATCTCGGTTGCGACGTTTGTCTTTTTTACCACAATCGGTTTGAACCATGAGGAAGGCGAAGCCTACGGATGGATGAGTCTTTTACCAACGGCGTTGGTATTGGTCTTTGCGCTGACAACACACCGAACTGTGGAAGCCCTCTTTAGCGGCGCTATTGCCGGTGTTCTTCTGCTTAACCCAACTGAAGCGGTGGAACAGATTGTTGATATTTCCATGAGTGTAATGATGGATGAAACTATTGCTTGGATCATCCTCGTTTGTGGTTTGATGGGCGGCCTAATTGCTATTTTGGAGAAAGGCGGCAGTATCTTAAGCTTCTCCGACATGCTGGTCACGAAAGTAAAAAGCCGTAAGCAATCGATGCTGATGACCTTTGCTTTAGGTATTCTGATCTTTATCGACGATTATTTGAATGCGATTGCAATTTCTTCCTCAATGAAAAAAGTTACGGACGGCTACCAAATCTCGCGTGAAAAGCTCTCATATCTTGTGGATTCAACCGCCGCGCCTATCTGTATCCTCGTACCGATTTCCACTTGGGCAATTTTCTTCAGTTCGTTGCTAGAAGCAAACGGAGTAGCAGAAGCGGGAGATGGTATCAAAGCATACATTGAAGCTATTCCATACATGGCTTACGGCTGGGTAACGCTGGTGATTGTTTTGCTGGTTGCAATGGAAAAGATCCCAGATCTAGGTGCGATGAAAAAGGCAGAAAAGCGTGCGAAGAATGGTCAAGTTCGTCCAGACGGTGCAACAGATGTCGACTTTGGTCCCGATGTATCTGCACATACCAACCCAACCATGGGCCTTGTCAACTTCTTGTTACCAATGATCGTACTTGTTGCCGCAAGTTGGTATTTTGGTATCGATCTACTTGCTGGTGTTTTCGTCGCGTTAATCTTTACTATTAGCTTTTACGGCGCACAAAAACTGATCTCGATGAACGACATGTTCGAAGCTGTTTATGATGGCATTAAGGTTATGCTACTGCCGCTTGCGACCGTTATTGGTGGTTTCATGTTGAAATCGGTCAACGACTCATTGGGCGTCACGCAGTATGTCATTGAGACCGTCAGCCCTTACCTGTCAGCGTCTTACTTCCCGGCGATTATCTTTATGATTACGGGCGCGTTGGTATTTGCAACGGCATCGTCTTGGGGAACGTTTGCAGTAGCGATGCCAATTGTTCTACCTTTGGGCGAACAGCTTGGTGTTCCTCTACACTTAACCGTTGCAGCGCTGCTTTCAGCATCAGCGGCAGGGAGCCACTCTTGTTTCTTTAGTGACTCAACCGTGTTATCTGCACAAGGTTCGGGCTGTACAGCAATGCAACACGCAACCACACAGTTTCCTTATGCGTTGATTGGTATTGTTGCAACCGCGATTTTCTTCTTCATCATCGGTTAGCCCCTTTATCTAATTGCAAAACCCTGCTCAAAAATAGCGGGGTTTTGTTCTATCAAGTCAAATGATCCTCTTAAAACTACTTTACGTTCGTTCAGTATAAAAATACTCAAAGATGTACAGCTGCACTCAATAAGGGTTTGGTAAACCTAATATTTTTGGTTTACGCTTAGCGAAGCGTTTATTGTGCAACAAGGCAGCTTTTGAGTAACTTAAATGCCGCCTTAATACAGTGTTAACGGTTGGAGAGACATGAAAAAGTTAGCCCAAGAGATATGGATATTTGACGGAGATCCCGTCCAATTCTTAGGACTCCCATACACCACTCGTATGACTATTGTTAGGCTTTCTGATGGTGGCCTTTGGGTTCATAGTCCAATTAAGTTATCAAATTCGATTAGAGAGCAAATCAACAATCTAGGCCAAGTGAAATACTTAATCGCTCCTAATCATTTACACCACTTGTTCTTATCTGAATGGGTATTTGCCTATCCTAGCGCAGAAGTTTATGGCACAGATGAAGTCATCAAGAAGTGCCGTGATATACACTTTCACGCTTCACTTAACCAAGGCGGTAATGCTTGGAACTCTGAGGTTGAACAAGAACTATTTTCTGGCTCTCCATTAATGGAAGAGTGTGTGTTTTATCATCGACTTTCAAAGACCTTAATTGTTACTGACCTCGTCGAGAATTTTTCTGGCCAGGACTTTAACTACTGGCAGCGGTTTGTGGCTAAAGGGGCCGGTATTCTTGCTCCGAATGGAAAAATGCCTTTGGATTGGCGCCTAAGTTTTATGTTTAGCAAACAAGAGGCTCGAAAACACTTAAATAAACTGCTGTCTTGGAAACCTAATATATTGGTTATGGCTCACGGTGAAATCGTCCTTGATAATGCAGACAAGTTCTTACAGCGCTCTTTTAAGTGGCTAGTATGAGACAACATTGAAAACTCACACAACAGAATAGACAAGAAGCTATTTTAAAACATTAGGCCCTTTTAGCTTAGTCTTAGGGGGCAATTTACAGAACTACACGTTATGTTTAACGATAAGCTCCCCTATTCCTCTTAATTGAGCATTATGCAGCAATTTAAAATTCCGTTAGAATTGCACTTCAAAAACTTCAATGCGAAGAATTCTGAACATTGATACGGACATAAGTTCAAGAGTTAACATAACGCTATAGCAATCTCTTACTAATTATTTTGCTTCGAGACATTGGCATACTCCCGAAACAAACCCTTCGACTCTAAAGGTTTTGTTAATAACTGTTGCCATGCTTGTTAGTTATTCTCGTTGAACTCAGTATCTTGAAGTTGTTTGAATATATAAATTTAAAAAAGAGACATAAGATGCACAAAAAACTCATCATTCTAAGCTTGCCTATTCTATTAGCCGCATGTGCGGCACCAAAGTATACGGTAGAAACAATCTCGAAAGAAAATCAGAGCAAGGAAATCACCATCGTAAAAGACAACGCCACGCGAGATGTTTTCTTAGATTCGATGCAAGACTGGTGTTTGGATACCGCCCATAAATGCACAGTCGTAAGCGACGGCACTCCTCCTGTTAGCTCTGAGCTGACACTTACTTACGTATCACGCTGGAGCTGGGATTTTAGAACATTTATCGCTGATGCTCAGATCAAAGCCTACAAAAATAACGAAAAAGTAGGACAAGTTGAATTTAAAGCACCAAACAGCGCGAATCCAGATAAATGGGGTAAAGACAACAAACGAATCATTTCGATGATGGATTTGTTATTCGGTAAACAAACCGTGAGTGAGGCTCAATCCAAGATTAAGCTGGGCGAAATGTAATGAGCCGAGCAATTGCCCATTTAACCAGCATCATATATTTGTAGATAAAGATAGGAATGTTTAAGTAACTGAAGTCAAAACCATTGGGCTTTTCTTTATAACCGCCATTGCAGAAATATTAGGCTGCTACTTACCTTATCTCTGGTTAAAGGAAGATAAGTCAGTTTGGCTTTTGGTACCGGCAGCGCTATGCCTTGCTATGTTTGCTTGGCTTCTATCTTTACATCCTACCGCTACTGGCAGAGTTTATGCTGCTTACGGTGGTGTCTATATTTTTGTCGCAATTCTATGGTTGTGGTGTATCGACGGCGTTCGACCAACGCTCTGGGACATAGTGGGGGTTTCTGTCGCTATGCTTGGCATGTCAATCATCATGTTTTCACCCAGAGCATCCTAAACGTAACCGAGGGAAACCCTTACGCTTAGTATTTTGGCTATGTGCTAGATTTATTGATTAATAACATTATGACGTAATTGCTACATAGCCAAAGTACGCTTGGGCTTCACCCCAAAACAGCGCTATTTATAGGAGATACCAATGAACCATGCAGTGAAGGCAAGATTTGATGAGTATCCAAAACATGTGCGTATTCGGATAGAAGAGCTACGAAATATCGTCTTAACTATCGCTTCTGAATTAAAACTGGGGGAAGTTGAAGAATCTCTAAAATGGGGAGAGCCAAGCTACAGTGTGAAAACAGGTAGCCCGGTAAGGATGGATTGGAAACAGAAAACGCCTAGTCGTTATTATCTGTTCTTTAATTGCCAAACTAAGCTCGTCGACACATTCCGCGAACTGTATAGTGACTCACTTGAGTTTCAGGGTAATCGAGCAATAATTCTATCTTTATCAGCTCCTTTGCCAGAAGCTTCAATCAAGAGCTGTTTAGAATTAGCATTAACCTATCAAAAGCGAAAGAACTTACCTCTTTTAGGTATGTAAGATCGCTTAATAAAACTATTTACGGCCGATTAACCATATTCAACTACTCTACCTTTGTATCCTTTTTAATGCTTACGCAGTAAAGTTTTAGATTAAGTGGTCACCTTAATAGCGCCGTAACCAAACTAGTAATATCGAAATAAAGAAGAGTTTATGAAATCAAAAATCTTGTTCTTACTTATGCTTGGAGCTCATTTCAATGCTTTTTCAGCGACGAACTATCAAGTAAATGTGGTAGTAACAGAGCCTCAATCAACATTCATTTTTCCGACTTTTGAAATATCCTCTAAAGGAAAAAGCAAAACCAGTTTTGTCGACGGCTGCACGTACTTAGGAACCCTTTCAGAACCGAGCAAAAATAGCATACAGCTTGAAGCTACCATGTCATGCAACCGAGATGGCGCTACGTCAAGGATGGAAATGCCGGTATTTGTACTCAACTCCGAGGGTCAAAGCGCGAGTTATGATCTTGTAGAAAACGGGGTCGTGATGTGGAAATATTCTGTAGAAGTTAAGCCGTCACTTAAAAAGTGATATATCAGAAATACTAAAGTAACAATCAGCACTATTAACCGCCGTTTAAGTGTAATAGGTATATTCTTTACGACTTAATGACGTTACTTGTTGCCGCAAGTCTCCAACTCATGTACAAAACAGCCCTAATTTTAATAGGAGATAAGTGGCATGAATTTAATTGTACGTCAGGTAACTTTAGGTGATGCTGAAGGCATTACAAACGTCCTCAACCCCATCATTATTGAAGGTTTATACACTGTATTAGATACGCCTTTCACACCTGAAGAAGAAAAAGAGTTCATTACTCATTTCCCAGAACGGGGCGTGTTTACAGTCGCTTTATCCGAAAATAGCTCACAAGTTGCATATTTCGGAACATTCCGATCAGTCATTTCGGGATTATCCGATCACTTTTAACCTAACTCCGAAATTGGTGATCGGAATAGCGAAAACCGCGATCGGAAAGCCCGAATTCCTACCTTTCCTCTTTTAGAACAATAGCTCGCTATTCTTTACTTCTTAAACAAGTAAGTAAGGAAGCGACAATGGCAAAAAGAGGAATCCAATGAACAAAATAAGAGAGGTATTACGCCTTAAGTACGACTGCAGTCTTTCAAATCGCAGCATCGCTTCTTGCCTTAAACTCGGCCCTTCCACCATATCGGAACTCCTTACTCGCTTTAAACAAAGCCAACTTGGTTGGCCTCTACCTGAAAGTTGTAGCGATGCTGATCTCACTCAAGCTCTGTATCACGGCAACAAAGCCAGTCGCGATAAAGTCATGCCAGACTCCATTCAATACGCAGTCGAACTCAGACGTAAAGGTATGACGAAGATGTTGTTGTGGCAGGAACATCATGAGCAATATCAAGAGCAAGCTTACGCTTACACTCAGTTCTGCGAGCACTTCACTCGTTGGTTCAAAACCCAAAAGCGCAGCATGCGTCAGCTCCATGTGGCAGGTGACAAGCTGTTTATCGATTACTGTGGGCTTCGGCTTCAGGTAGTCAATCCTGACACAGGCGAAGTACGAGAAGCAGAAGTGTTCGTGGCGACCTTGGGCGCGTCCAATTACACCTATGTTGAAGCCTTCTCAAGCCAAGGTAAGTCATACAGGTTAGAGGCGCGCCAATGCGTTAGAGCACCTCGGCGGCGTACCACAACACTTGGTTCCCGATAATCTGCGTAGCGCGGTCACCAAAGCTAACCAATATGAGCCAAGGCTTAACGAGAGTTATCAGAAACTGGCGAATCACTATCAAACTGCCGTAATGCCAGCTCGTCCCTGCAAACCAAAAGGCAAAGCGAAGGCCGAGAATGCCGAACTCTTAGTAGAGCGCTGGATCATGGTGCGGCTACGACACAAACCTTCCATACCTTCAAGGAACTGAATCTCGCCATCCGTCAGCTTATGAACGACTTAAACCAACGTGAGATGAAACAGTATGGTGCAAGTCGTAAAGCGTTGTTCGACAAACTCGATAAGCCTCCGTTCCCCCCCCCCCACAAAAAATACAGCGTTACCTGTATACCTAAACCAAACGAGCCAAAGTCGGGCCTGATTATCACATCGAATATCGCCGCCACCACTACTCGTGCCACATCAACTTGTAGGTCACCATGTCGAACTGGAAGCCTACAACCGTCTCGTGCAGATCTACCATCAAGGTAACTTGGTCGCCCAGCATCCACTCAGCCAAAGAGAGCGCGGAAACAGCACCCAACCAGAGCACATGCCGAGTAATCATCAACATCAGAAGTGGTCGCTTGGACGCCTGCTCAACTAAGGGAGCCAATATCGGCCCAGCTATGCGAGAAGCCGTTAATAAGATGCTCAACTCCAAGCCTCATCCAGAGCAGTCGTATCGCTCCTGCCTTGAGCTGCTCAATCTGAACAAAGCGCATGGCGAATCGCGCTTAAAGCAAGCCTGTAACGATGCGCTGATGCTGACAAAACCGAACTACACCTTCATCAGCAATCTACTGAAAAATAATCGAGAAGGGCAACTAAGCAAAGACAAGGCGAGCACGCCGAACCTAGTTCATAGCAATGTCCGTGGCCCGAACTGTTATCACTAGGAGAAAAGACATGAACTCACTGAACGACCAAACCAAAACTCTCCGCCTGAGCCATGCTGTAAAATCGTTAGAGCAGTAACAGGAACAACTAAGCACCTACGCAGAGTTGGACTTCGAGGAAAGAATAAGCCTGCTTCTGGAAAGTGAAATCTTGAATCGTACTCAGACCAAAATCCAACGTCTAAAGCGACAAGCCAAGCTGAGAGTAGATGCGAAGCCAAGCCAACTCATCTACAAAGAAGGACGAAATCTCAATCGTCAACAGATAAGCGAACTTATGACGGGTAGTTATCTTTACAAGCATCAGAACATCTTGATCACAGGCCCAACAGGCGCAGGCAAAACCTATCTTGGCTGCGCACTGGCAACCAGTGCCTTCGACCAACAACAAACCGTCAGGTACTACCGATTAATTCGCTTGCTTGATGCTCTGACCGCAGAACGTCTAGATGGCAGCTATCAAAAACAACTCCAATCGAAGGCTAAGAAAGCCTTACTGATCCTTGACGACCGGGGGATGGAAAAACTGACTCAAGAGCATGCAGGCCATCTTCTGGAAGTATTCGAAGATCATTACCAAAACAGCAGCACAATCGTCATTATTCAGTTACCTGTAAAAGAGTGGTACAACATGATCGGCAACGCAACCGTCGCAGACGCTCTCATGGATCGGCTGGTACATAATAGTCATCGAACAGAACTAGGAGGTGAGTCGATGAGAAAACTGGCGCAATCCGATCACTTAGAGTAAAAATAGGAAGAGAGAAAAACGGCAGGATCAGGTGATCGGAATAAAACGAAACAAGCGATCGCAATCACCGAAATACGCAAAACACTCGCAAATTTAGAATTTTGGCATGAAGGCTTGGAGTCCATTACCTAATGATTTAGCAAAACTAAGAGGAACTAATGCATATAAAACAAAGCGATAAGCTACAGAGAAGGAGCCTTTGACGCAAGGAATTAGAAGCAAAATTCACCCTGCGTATAACGCCGCATTAAGTGGTGAGCAACTCACCGCCTAACCCGAAATATAGTGCCATAAACACCGCACTAAAACTTTGAACTGAAACTGCCGAGCGTTGGGAATCCCTCTTAAATGCTTTGTTAGCTTTCGTACTCTACGACGTCAGCATTTTTTAGTTGATATTTTTGTAACAAAACCAGTGCCCTTTCAGAAACTAAGAGTAGCCCAGTATCTGTCACGCTAAAATCGTCTTTATCTATGGTTCCAGAGACTTGGAACCACGAAAAACGAGGTAATGTACACTCTGGATACAGTTCTTCAAATATGTCAGAAATAGATATTTCAGCCACTTCCAGATTGTATCCTGACAACTGCGATGAGCGTAAGGCCATGGCTAAACGCTCAGAGACTAAAAAGCATGGAAATGAAGTCAATAAATCATCACCTAACCAACCATCAAACTGAAAATGTAGCTTTTCTATTGTCGGTGGATGCAAATCGAAATTTGCCAGCGTATTTTCACCCAAGCTTCCAGGAACTTCTGGTTCGATCAAATATTGGTTCATTTCATTCTCCCAAAGAAAGCTAACGCCCTGTGAAGGTGTGAGCAACGCAATACGAAAGCCGCCGCACACCACTCTAATCCCTAAAACCAACGCATAATGAAAATGCCACGCGTTGCGAATCCCTCTTGAATAGTTTGTTATTGCACTGAGCTAACGGCTACGCTGTCAGCGCCCATTTGATAGCCAAAATTCATACCGTTCTTTTGCCCTTTCAGATACACGCAACACTGTGCCCTCAATCCACTTAGGAGCATGTCTTCGATTCAAAATGGAAATATTTAGCTTATCCCCAGATTCTGATGTGCAATCATCGCAACCTAATCCATATTGATTGCGTAACCATCTTTTACCTTGAAAATAATAAGAGCGACCGTTTCGAGTCAGTTTGACGATATCAATCAAAACAGTACCACTTTCCAACTCAATATATGCTAACAGCTCTCTTTGTTTATGCTTCATTTTTTCCTCTGGGCAATAATGCCTTGCTAAGGGGTGAGCAACGCAATACCGAAGCCGCCGCATACCACCTTAAACACTAAAACCAACGCATAGTGAAAATGCAGCGCGTTGCGAATCCGTCTTAAAGCGTTTGTTAGCATTCAGCACCAAGTTATACTATAAATTTTCTACGTTATATAGGTAGCTAACCTTCTACTGTCTTTTTACCGCACTTTTCACAAACTAGGTGGCGTTCAAACTCATCCATAGAGGCAACAAATGCTCCAAGAGCCCAGCCTTTAATCGCGCCTGCTATAAATTCCTTAAATTTCTGATTTTTGGCACCTTTAAAAGCACTCGGCTTTCTGACCAAGACAACTACGTGATGAGTATCCGTACCGCAATCTGAACAGTAACGAACTTCTGTTTTGTGAGACATTCTTTTTCTCCATGAATGCTAACGCCTTGCTAAAGTGTGAGTAACGCAATAATAAGCTACCGCACAGCGCCTTAATCACCATAAGCCACCGTAAAGTAAAAATGCCACACGTTACGAATCACTCTTAAGCAATTTGTTCGTACATGCGCCACTTCTATTTATACGCTCAAAAATATTGAAAAGTGGCATAATATGAAAGAATTTGAACACTGAAGTGAGACGGGCAGCTACAAAACTTCAACTCGATTAATGGACGAGAGTTGACTAGAAGAAAAATGCACTGAACTGCCCTACTTTCACTGGCTTCAAATTAGAAAAGGATTCATTCATCGCACTTTTATGGCAACACCCGAAAAACGACAAGATTAACTTAGGAAGTACAGCGAAAACGAAGAAGCTCCAAAGAAGTAGGCTAATAGTTAGAAACCGTAAACGATGAAATCGAAGCGAACAATCCATATATAGTGCCACCGGAAAGAACATGAAAGACACAAACTGAAAGGTGTAAAAACGAGCGCCAACACAGATAAATACCAAAACTTATGACCTTCGACGCCAAACCCGCACTAATGCCGCATTAAGGTGTGAGCAACGTCACCACCACACTAACTTATACGCCTTAAATACAAAACCCAACGATGACATAAAAATGCCACGCGTTGGAAATCACTCTTAAATACCTTGTTAGTTTTTTGTTTCTAGAGTGTGCTTATTTTCCAAGTCGTCTAACCTGTTTTTAAGTTTCTCTAACTTTCGAGAATAAATAAAGAAACCGATTTGAGAACATACTACGGCCACATAGAACAGGTTATCTCTATGTTGAGCTGGAGCATCATTCCACAACCATATAGCGAAGACAGTGACAAGCACATAAGAAATAATATTTGAAATCATTGATGAAGCCCCGAAACTAATCGCACACTTCGATTTTCTAACTCTGTATTTACTTTTTTTAATTCAGACTTATTAAACGCAACAGCTCCCAAAATGACAAACATAGCTAAACCACCTCTGCCAAGTTTACCTCTAGCTTTAGATTCCTTGGATAGTTACCAGCTTTTAGGTTGAACATGTATTTGCCAGCCGCTGTTTCTTTCCTTTCATATTTTGAATCGTCAGGCGCCTTCTTTTTCACTGAGTCAATGCCATTCTCACAACTTGGTTTTGTTGTGTAGCTCTCACTAGCTAAGATATTTTGTCCATTTCCTGCTTTTAAACGAAAGCGATATTCTCCCGCTGTATCTTTATAAAGTTCAAATTTTCCAGACATAGACGCCCCACAATATTATTGACAAATCAAACATTAAAGATATATGCATGTCAGATCATACAAAATATAATCAATTTTTCAAAATTTTCAATTATGTTGAATAAGTAATACACACTAGCTTCTGTAGGTGTGTTCTCAAAGAACTTAATGCACTCACAAGTAGCTGCCATCTATAGAGTTATAAACAACCAAGGACATTTTTGAGAGCTAATTACAATATCAACTAATTAGCGTTGAAGCTATCTGTAGTTGTGCATATGATAGACGCACAATCGGAAATGGAGATTATGTTGTGCAACCTAGAGGCAAATCACTTTCTGTACCACTACGTCCCAAAATCCAATGGCACTTGAACTAGCTGTACACCGATATGAGGTTTCAACTATTAAACTTTATAATCAAACTTGGATGAGACAACCCTAAATCTTTCAAAGCTTCTCAAGAAGATTTGAAACACCTCAAAACCTTGAGACGTAGCTTAAATGCACGGTATCATTACAAAATAACTTACAGAATATCAAGAGCGAAGCGCAGTGACTTCGCCAGACGATTTAATGGATGAACCTCATCACCTTACCCGTGTTTTGGCAAGATACCTACCCAGTATCGGTGACACCAAGCAAACTAAACGACATGAAGCCACCATATTATTATGGGAACTGGGCATTTCCGAAAAATGGAAATGATCTTTGTAACACGCAACCTTCATACGCTTGGTCTTGGAATCAATGACCCATCCAATGGTGTTTGGTTACCTAGAAATGTGAAAAACAAAGGATATTGGAGTTCTCCAGATGCTGAAGCATATAAGAAAGTTCATCGCTATGACTATGAAGCATGGGTAGTTACAAATTTAAGCAATAACTCTCTTAAAAAAGATGTGTTCATTAACCGTCTTCGTAATATCAAAATTAAATTAAAAACTTCTACTTACCCCGAAGGTATGATTTCTAGCAAAAACCCGAACTGGAATGATGAATAATGAACGTCTACCAATTGAAAGAGGCGCCGCATGATTACAAGGCTTTGCAATTAGGTCCAACGGAACTCTTCGGTGCCATAGGCAAACAACATCTAATGACCATACACCGCCAGCGCTCTCAGAACACGTCATTACTAGATATTTGGAAAAATGTATCCGCCTCATTCGATGACGTTTTAGGAACTAACGCTGACATCCCTGATGTGTCGCTGTGGTCTATGACATACCTAGTACTGTCCCATCGTGCTTACGAAATATTAAAACCCACCTTAGAAAATGAAGGTGAGTTTCTATTGGTAACTGTCGGAGAGGAACAAGTTTATGTCTTTAACTGCCTCTCCTTTGGCCAAGAAGACGAATCTGTTTGCGTGAAGAAATATCTTGATGGCATCGAAGATGGTTACGAAATACTTTATTTCGAAGAATCGGATATCGAGAAGCGATATCTATTTAAATCACGACTTGAAGGTTGTCAAAGACTGTATGCCACTGAATCTTTTAAACACTTATGTGACCACTATGACTTGCGTGGGCTTCGGTTTGAAGAAGAGCTGCTAAGAGTGTTTTAGCCAACTTAAATTTCAAGTAGCAGCTATGAAATGTATTAAATTATTCAAGAGTAACAATGAGGAAACCGTGATTGGATAAAATAGAATGAACAAACGAGTACATTGCACTAGTTAGCGAACAATTTAAACTGTGGGCTAACTTCCTCAATACAGGTTCGGGGTGTTAACTTTTACTCTGGCAATAACGTATATGGGAACATCTTCACCGTCGGTAAATCGGGTTCTTTCTTTACTCGTTATTTTCTTTGTAAGGATTAATGGCTCCCAGTATTTACCTCATAAAACTTGGCAGTTAAGAGTTAAAGCAAAATCAGACGAGAAGACAAAGTTAATACTACTAGGCCTAGAGCAAAAATACTTTAATTTTATAACAAACTTCACCATGTATCCTATGTTTATGTTTGGTTTGCTATTTCTCATAGCTGTTTCTTTGAGTACATCAATAGCAAAGTATTTTCCTTTGTGGTAAACATACGTCGGCTTTTATAAAATCCCTTAAGAATGACTCAAACGCTTGGCATTTTCAATTAAATAGCGACCTTCGTGGTTAAAGTTAATTATTAAAATTATCACAAAGTAATATTCCATTATAGTCTTAAAAGGGAATTATATGAAGTTAGTTGACAGCGCGGGAGCTACTGCTTTAATTACTGAATGTTTATACTGTGCTAGCACAGAATTTAAACATGGATATTTTAGAACCTTAGGTCTTGATGGCGATTTATTAGAGCGAAGCTTCCAAGAAATTATTTATGAGGTTTTATATAAATCTTAAATAATATTGTAGATTTTTAGCTTCTTTCGTTTGGATGCGTGTTTGTATATTCATTTTTTAGAATATCAATCAGTACAAATATACGTAAAATTTTTAGCCAGAAAAGTAGCAGGTCAAAAGCACTTTAGGTTAAATACTAAAAATCCAACGAAAATAGAAGATAAATATCTATCATATTTAAAGGTATCTTGAGGATTGCTTTTAGCAAAATTCATTTTTATTGTCATATATCCAATCATGAAAAACAAGGCGTCACTAGAGAAAATGATGTGATAGCAGTTATAAAAAGCAATGGAAATGACAAAGTCACATTCCGGACTAAAGAGTATGAGACTAGTATGATATTTTTATACTGTGGTTCTCGAAATTGTGCAGGGTATAATCCAGAAGGGAGTCAAATTATCTATGTACCCCAAACACAAATGACGACGAAAAACCCAAGAATATACCAAAGATGTTGATTATTCTATCTACAACTAGCTTTCTGATTACTACTCAATCCGATGAAGAACTAGTAGTGGTTACGGACTGGCTTCAGCGTAATTCACGTCGCCGAAAAATGACGAGCACCCTCTAAAATATCAACAATTGGAAGATATACGAATTAATTATGTGTTTGAGCCAGGAGATTGCAAGGGCAAAAAAGATGACGATAAACAGTATATTAAGAAACTCCGCAAGAAACTGAAGTTAACACATGAGAATGGGGTTGATTCATTTAATTACTTATAGTGTCGACCGAGACAAAATAAATCATTTTATGTCAATGCGTACTAAAGTGATGCGTGAGTTAGCTAAGAATTTAATTTATCGGTCAGCCATAGGGGAGGATTTTCAACCTCAAATACAAGATATTACGAAGTGACTAGAGTTAACTTTCAAAGCTTGGCCCTATCATGTTTTAAAGGATGTCTCTAATTTAAACCTCTACAACCAAGACGCTATCCGTACACAAACCAGCCCCTTCAGATTTTAGAGTCTTTATCCTAAACTGTGTGATTCATAGACATTCTTTCAACTATGCTGGGTGTCTATGGACAGAGAAATCCAACAAAGACTACGGTGGGTAAAAATGTATGAGGAATGTGGTTATGCAGGCCTGGTATGTCGACGCTGTAGTATTTCCAGACCAACATTACATAAGTGGGCTAGGCGATAGAAGCAGTATGGAATCGCTGGTCTGGAAAGCCAGAGCAGACGCCCTCATTCATCTCCAGTTGCCAAGCTCTATGATGAGCTAAGAGCATTGATCGTTACGATGCGTGAGAAAGGCAATTTAGGGGCGCGGCGTATACAAACGAAAG
This sequence comes from Vibrio sp. 2132-1, assembly GCF_033344315.1. Taxonomy (NCBI): domain Bacteria; kingdom Pseudomonadati; phylum Pseudomonadota; class Gammaproteobacteria; order Vibrionales; family Vibrionaceae; genus Vibrio; species Vibrio sp. 2132-1. The sequence continues at coordinate 77,178 of NZ_JAWPON010000004.1, forward strand.
TAATCCGACTTCACCAAATACATCTAAGCACAGCGACACTCCATAAAGTTTTATACGAAGCACCAGTCAAACTCATCGTAACTTACCGACGAAAAAAAGATTTCCAAAGATATGAGCGCCCAATTCCTGGTGATAGAGTCCACATGAACACCTGTAAAATAGCGCCTGGAATTTACCATTATACAGCTATTGATGACTGCTCTCGCTATCGGGTTCTAAGGTGCTGCTCTCGGCGCACAGCAGCAAATACAGTTGACTTTATCGATTGTGTCGTGGAAGAGATACCATTTCCTATCCAGCGTATTCAGACGGACAGAGAGCGTGAATTCTTTGCTGAGAAAGTCCAGAAACAACTCATGATTTATGGGATCAAGTTTCGCCCAAATAACCCTGGTTCACCTCACTTGAATGGTAAAATGGAACTCTCGCAGAAAACAGATAAAAGTGAGTTCTATCCGACCATAGATGTCTATGTGGGGTTGGAAGAACTGGACCTGCTGCTAGCTGAATGGCAACACTACTACACCTAGGAACGGCCCCACAGCTCGTTAAATGGGCTAACCTCGGATAGACAGGATTACTAAGATTCTGATCAAACCCTTTTGTCTGAAGAGGTATCTCAGAACTACGAGATCAAGAAAGAGAGGTATCAAGAGCAGAATTACAAGCTCGATCTTCAGCTAAGAAAAGTGAAACCATCTCTATGAATCACACATTTAAGCTTAGAAACATGATTTTGATTGCTAGCTTTTTCTGGCGACTAACGCCCTGTTAAGGGGTGAGCAACGCAATACTGATGCCACCTTAAACACCGAAACCAACACACAGTGAAAATGCCACGCGTTGGGAATCACTCTTAAATGCTTTGTTATGTATAGCGGCTAGAGAGACCAATTGTAGCTTTTGAAAAACACATCATCTATAGGAAGAACCGGGCACAACAATGCCCCTTCAAGCGGCTTACTGACCGCGATTACTTTTGAAACCTCATCAATCATTACACCAACAGATTCAAGAGAACAGTTCTGTTCGACACTCACCCCCCATTTTTCAGCTTGATTAGAAGATATAGGTTGGCCTAGAAGAATGGCTACTTTGTTACCTTTTACACTGAGTGTCTGTAAATCACCTTGAGCATTAACTGCCCAATTACATTGAGAAGTTAGTTTTGTTTCAAAAATGGTAGACTCTTCAAACAAAGTACAAGATGATCCATTGTTAACTGACAGATTAAATGCTAAGGAAGAAAAATTAACAAACGATAAAAGTAGCGTAGTTGTTTGTTTCACTGTTTTATCTCCCAAAACCAAACTTCATCACCAAGATTAATCCAATCAGGGGCGCCTCCCTTCATATGCTCGCCATCCCAAACGTCAATGTGATCGGTACTACCCCACCCATTCCTGATAAAGATAATCCCTCTCCGACCCATTAATGATTTTCTCTTTGCTCTTTAATAAGCTCTTTATTTCCAAATATATTAGGGTTAACAGAGATCCAATTTGCTAACTCTTGGGCTGCTAAAATGTGTCTAGGACTATGTTTAAAGCCAGGGTAGCAGCGCCTATTAGGATATTTTTGGTCAAAACTTGAAGTGTCGATACCTGTTTCCTCCAGAGCAACCCGTACGAATAGCACACTGATTAGGAAAATGAGCCCTATCACAAGGAGATTTTGGGTATGGATGGTTTTTCCACAACTTGACAAATTGAATTACTGACACTGTACGTACCTCACTGAAACAAAAAGCACTCTAACACACTCAAAAATAGCAGTTACTCTAAGTGTCGCACTTCAAACTTGATACTAAGAACTCGAAGCAAACATCAAAGGGTAGATAGTAGTTCATAGGCCCTTTAAGAGTGCACGAATTATTCGATCGCGAAATATACGTAAGATAAACCATGTTATCGCTATCGTCGCTGATACCACAGCCAAACTGTCTACAGCCATCACGATGTAGAATAAGCAGCCGACAATAACACCAATCAACATCGCTACGTTGAATGGAAAAGCGTTGAATTTAACTATACCGGATGAGCCCTCTCTTAGCTCTGTCTTTAGTCCTTGCAAGTAAAAGAAGAGTAAAGTGCACCCACCGAAAAGACCCAATATTGCTATAATCATTATAACTCCGAAGGATTGATTAGACCTCTGAGGATCAGCTCTTTTCTGGCATCTTTCATGCCTTGGGTTTGCATTGCATTAAAACCAATAATCATTATCACAAAAGCGCCAAGCATTCGCCCTGACTCACCTACAAGTTGCTTTCTTAATCCCAATTTTTTCGCTGTCTCTAACACCTTATTCGAACTAACGATACTCGTTAGACCTTTGGTCACTGTTGTTTTCATTCCTTCATTAAAAACAGAATATACGCCAGCGGGTAACACTCCGACTGAAATCGTTGGAACATCAAAGCCAGGGCTACTGAGTAAGTCAGAGATTTTCTTGTTTGAATTATAATAACTTTTTAACTCAGAATCACTTAGTGACCAGCAGAACCAGTATGGATTTGCGCCGATTTGGCCTATCATTCCATAGAGTTTAGACTTCAAGCGATTGTTTTTTAAATTCAACACACTACTCGTTACTTTTCTTTGGTCGGGCTTCGATAAATGTCTGTACAACACAATACCAGATAAAAGGCTTAACGATTGATTTTCACGATGTAAATCATTTTTATATGGTTCTAGACCCATGAGAACAATGAAAAACTTTAACGGATCTTGATTGTGTTGCCGATGGGTGTATCTGGAATATGTGACGCTTAAAGAGTCCATGCCTAAAAGTCCTTAGGTAATTTCAATACACAAATCATTACATAATATTAAGTAGGCGTTTCGTTTGTAAAATGTCATTTACTTCTAATGTATTGATATATAGAACTATATTAAAAGTGAGATCTGGTAGGGGTATCCACTTTTAGGTTACAAAAGCTGATGCAAACTTGTAAAGTTGCATCGTTGATTGTAACTTGGTGAAACTTATTTTGAGGCAAAGGTGAGTCTGCCGTGGTCGACATCTGACACGCCTTTGCACAGTTCAGAGTTGCGTTTTTCTAATTTAGTAGAGCATGAATTAACTGATGTATGGCAACTCGCTTATTTGAGCGCCCAGTATCATTGGAACAGAGCACACCGAATACAAACCCATATTGCTCAGTGCTTAATCATTAATAAATTCAATAACTTTACAAGATGATGAAGCATAAAAGGCTAGAGGGTAGCTCCTTCATCAAGAAACCGAATATACGGACGCAACAACTAAAGAGTTGCTTTGAGTTGGAAAGCAACTGGTAAGGGTTTCTTACTTATTGCCAGCAGGAAATGAGGCAAATTAACGAATTTGAACTCCACTTTAAAAAACTTGGGCGCTATCTTAAATCCTGAGATTAATTCCACAAACTTGAATTACTCCTCTTGAGCACATTTTGATCTTAGAGGCTATTCGGTGAAGATCCGAAACAAAAACAAGCACAAACAGTGATTTAAATCACAATTAGGAGTTATTTTCGCAGTTCCTCTCAATGTTTCCCTAGAGGGTAACACCAAGACAATATTACATATAAAACAATGCCTTGTAATGAAATCGAGAATCCATCTTGAACAGTTTGTTAGCTGAAAGTTTCACCGAGTGCATCTATCCATTGCTCTGGCTTCGCTACAATAAACTCGTAACACGTGTTGTTGGCTAGCTTTATGCGAAATGCATTCGTGTTGGTTGGAGTTACACCACCACCTTTGCCCAAGTACTTAGCTACGGCAGCAATGCCTTGGCGCTTTAATTGATATGGACCAAAACCCAACTTTTCGTTGTACGGAATAAAAATTAAATCCGGCTTCGTTAGTTCTAATTTCCCATCTGCTTTAGTCGCACCGAATTGAGTTGTAGCTGTTGAAGACTTAATTACTTTATCAGACATAACGTACCCTCTTCCTTGATTTACTTTTGTCTGCTAACGCCCAATTAAGGGGGTGAGTAACGCAAAACCGATGCACCGCAAAGCACCTTAATCACTCAAATTAACGCATAGTAAAAATGCCAAGCGTTGGAAATCACTCTTAAACAGTTTGTTAGCTATCTATCAAATTGATACAGTTTTGAATGATGATTGCACTATCAGCTTTACTTTGAGTTTGCATCGCGCATTGTGCCATAGAGCTATAGCCACTACTCTTACGTACTTCATGATTCAAATTATCTAGCGCAAGACGAAGAGTTGAAAGATTAAACACTCCGTTATTAACCAAATATTTTACTGTCTCAGGATAAAAACTGGCCATTTCTAAAAATTCAGCTTGCTCATTCACATCATTAAATATATTTTCCCGTTTTAGACACTTTTTGGATAATTTCATGGACAAGATACTGCGCTCTTGTTCGTTGAAAACTTTTCTTTGCATCAAAATAAGAGTCATCGCCAATGCTGCATCAACATCGTAATGATCGTTTTGGCCGCCAACCATTTTTAAGCACTCTTCAAAGCTTTGAATCAAGTCAGGTAAGATTCCATTCATGTTATTCCTCCAATTTACATTAGGCAATATCTGGCATTACAGCTAACACCCTGTTAAGGTGTGAGCAACGCAATGCCGAAGCTGACGCATACCACCTTAATAACTTAAATCGACGCATAGTAAAAATGCCACGTGTGCAAAATCCCTCTTAAACGCTTTGTTAGCGCGCTATTAAGTTAAACAAGAAATTCTTTGGGGTCCGTTGACTTCCAGTCCTTTTTTCCTCATTACTGTAATAACTATATTCACGTTGATGCTCATCACCATCAACGTGAATCTTATTAACAGCGCAAGGCATATTTATATGCGAAACCGTACACCTAATATTAAAAGTATCATTGTAACTCAACTTCTTAAGCACCTCTACATGTAATACTGTTAACCTGTTAAATATAGAGTTAAGCTCAGTAATAATTATCAATAGATTATTACGTATGCCATTCATTCTATCTTTAACAAAGTGCTTAGATGACTTAAATGACATTTATGGCAACGTAAAATCTTATTCACTGAACGTTCGAGAGCAGCTATTTGAGATCGTGAAATCATGTTTACCCCTCCATAAAGCTACGATAAAGCTCTTCAAGCTTCGAGTTCAATTCAGAGTCACTTTTCGCAGAAATTGAGCCAATTAACTCTGATTCACTTATATTTCCTAGTCTCACATCAAAGCTTTTATTATCAAAACTATCAACGAAAATACACATTTCACTCCCCTCATAAAAGAATGAAGCAGAGTTATCATTAACAGACATATCAAATTTCATCTTTTCCTCTTAATAATGTTTATAAATATCATGTCGACTTAGTGCGTTGCGAATCACTCTGAAGTAACTTGTTATACCGCTTGGATTCAAGTACGAAGTGCGACACCCCTGAAATTTAAAACTGTGAGATGTGCTATTCATAAGTTTTACTCCCGCCAAGAAGTGAAAAACCATGAATTACACACACCGCACTGAGAATGAAAGGTATATGATGTCCGCACTTAGAAAGCAAGGCATTAGTGTCGTCAACATCGCTAAAGAGCTAGGGCGTCACAAGAGCACTATCTACCGAGACTTTAAACGTAACTCTCGATATAATGCCTATCGCCCCAACCCTTCCTATCAGCCAGCTAGAGCGCAACAAAGAGCTAGAAACAGGTTAAGCCGATCACGGCGTAACAAGCGGTATACCAAGCACGATTTCAAAATTATTGACGCACTTATAATGCTCGACTTAATGAGTTTGTAGGAGACAAGCTTTCCAAGTCAATTAACTTAGGAAACCATGAACGACTTTCTAAATACATATTATGGCGATAAATCCAAAGAGGTTTATAACAAGAAACTTTCTCGATTAAAGAAGAGCTTTAGCTATCTAGCAGATGAATCCGCAATTAGTGAAAACTTTATGTTTAACAAAAAACCAAAATGGCTAAATGTTTCTGATAATAAGAAAGAACGCTTGGGTTTAGATATAGAAGCATTCAAAGCAATTGAAAAAGAGGCCCCTCTATTTTTAAAAGTAGCGATGGGGTTATCGATTCAATCGACTCACGCAGTAGCTGAACTACATAGAATAAAATACCGTATACCAAAACCGGATACATGTGGAATTGTCTGGTTTGATACTCCAAAACCAGAGAACGGAGAAATTGTATTTGGTACCTTGTACATACATCGAGCAAAGGTTAAGAATGCTAAAACGTCTTATGTTGCTATTCCGGTGACAAGCGCTATCAAAGAAGTTGTAGAGCTATCTAAAACAGATAAGCTACATTGCCCTTACGTAGTGCATCGTAGACCTGCAAGAAACAATAATATCGCTAAGCAGTGTGACCACCGTTACCAAGTGACCAGTCGCATGATCAGCGAAACATTTTCCAAAGTACGCGACGAACTCGGTTTGTACTCTAACGTAGAAAAAGCTAAGCGCCCTACTTTCCATGAAATCCGAAGGCTATCGGCAAAACTCATCGATGAAATGGGTGTAAACCCTCGCCAACGCATGGCACATGCCAGTGATAGAACCACTCAGATTTACACTGATAGTCACGACGTAGAATGGCATGAAGTACCAGCCATAAGCGTCGCAATATAGCCCATTTCAAGCGCTGTACAAACTACTGTTTTTTACCACCTTTTTACCACCCCCTCGAACTTTACTCAGTACTAACGCAGAGTAATAACAAGGGGATAAAAAGGAAAAAAGAAGGAATTCCACTTGAATATCAATAAGTTATAGACACAAAAAAGCCCACCAAAAGGTGGGCTTTTTCTAAAATTTGGTGGGTCCGGGCGAACTCGAATCGCCGACCCCTACCATGTCAAGGTAGTACTCTAACCAACTGAGCTACGGACCCAAATTTTGTGTTCCTAACCATTCAATTCAGAATGGTGCGTCCGAGTGGACTCGAACCACCGACCCCCGCCATGTCAAGGCGATACTCTAACCAGCTGAGCTACGGACGCATTTCTCTGGAACGACGAGGATATTAGCTATAAGCGAACGACGGTGCAAGCACAAATTTGCCAACTTTGAACCGTTTGGCGAAAATGTAAACTCAACACGCGTTTTCAGATGATTTTATCGACAAGAACTGGGCCTGTAGGGTTTAAAAGTGTGATCTATATAACTTTTATTATCTCACTTAATTGTCGTAAGGCACTTCACTGAGCATCCAAATCTGTAAGGTTTGCGATACCTTAGGGCAAGTACCAAACAAAATCTGATATTTAGGTTTAAATGGTTCGCCGATATAGGTTGTACGGATCAACTCTCCTGTTTTAACATCCACTTGAGTGCTCACCCTGCCTTTGAAGTTTTGAAATATGACAAACTGCTCACTGTGGTAAACCATTTGCTCTCGGTAAAACAAGAAATGATCTTGGGGTGTCTCTGTCAATTCACACTCTAGTGGTTTCAAATTAGGTATCGCACTAACATTAGATGCGATGAACAATGCTGACAAAATCCATCCGTATCGCATATGGCTGCCCTATTCTGCACTCTTTTTCAAAGTATAGGTCTTGCCTTGAGGACAGATACAAAAAAGGCTTTGATCATCTCTAATCAAAGCCCCTTATTTCTGCAGGTTAATTGCCGTGTTTAGTCGTCCGCCTCAAACACAACGTTATAATTTTCGGTGTATGTACAATTCGGCTGACGGCTACAAGTAAAGAAACGTCTCCCTTTGAACTCACCTTGGCTTGCGGTTTTAATGATCATCGGACTGCCGCATTTTTTGCAAAAGCGCACTTCTTTATCAGGCTCAATCAAATCAATGTGTGCCGCAAGCAAACGACGTAATCGCCCAACTTGATAACTGTGCTTTACCGAGGCGCCAATTAAAGGCAGGTTGGCCGTCTTACAAACATGAATCAATAACTTTTGTCTTTCTATCTTACCCTTGTTTAGCTCCTGCCCATTATCCAATTCAACGATAACGCGCGGCTCTAGTGTCCTTGGGTCACAAATAACGTAATCAAAATAGCTTCGAGATATACGATTGTTCGCGACAAAAAACTGCTTCTTATTTTTGATTTCTTTTGGCGTAACCAAACTGGACATGTTTACTTTCGCGAATACTACGGCATGCTCCCCGACCGCAGCTCTTAACGCATTATAGAACGCACCCTCTTGACCTCTGAGCAGAGGGCCTTTCGAGCGATAAGGATAATCACGCGTGTCATCGTGCTTAATCACGTACTTTTGAATAACAAAGAAGAATAAAACCAGAAGAACAACAATGATAAAAATGTTGGTCATAAATAAAGTGCATCCAAAACAACTCGTTGCTCAAAGCGTAAATGGAAATGTTATGCAGAGCAACAAAACCTCGCAATTTTGAGGCGCCACGACGATAGCGAGAAACAGAAAATTTTGCTCACCAATAAAAACAAGCCAATCACACACTTGGATTGGCTCGTTTAAATTTTGTTAATACATTATGTATGCTAAGAATCAACTATTAGCGTCTGGCTGATTCTCTGGCATCGCATCAATAAAAGCGGGCAGTTGATTGCATGACTGCACAACAGCGTTAATGGTTGGATAAAGAGAGGTATCTACACCAAAGCGTTGTGCGTTATAAAATTGTGGTACCAGACAAATATCGACAATAGATGGCGAGCTTGTCAGGCTAAACTTGCAATCACCATTTAGTTTACGATGCTTCTGAAGTTTCTCTTCTAATGCTGTAAAACCTTTGTGGATCCAGTGATGAATCCAAGCGACTTTGCGCTCTGGCTCGCAAGCTAACTCCCCCTCTAAATACTGTAGAACTCTTAAGTTATTCAGGGGATGAATCTCCATTGCAATATCCTGAGCCAAAGCTAGCGCTTGGTATCGAAGCGGCGTTTGCTCGGGGATCACAGTGACATCCGGGTAGTGTTCTTCTAAGTATTGAATGATCGCCAGTGACTGGGTTAACTGAACCTCCCCATCCACCAGCAAAGGAACCAGTTCAGAAGCGTTTAACTCATGGTACTCGTTACTGTGTTGTTCGCCACCATTGCGCACCAAGTGTACCGATTTTGAATCATACAATAGCTCTTTAAGATTCAAGCAAATACGCACACGATACGCCGCCGATGATCGCCAGTATCCGTATAAAATCATGCTATCGCTCATATCGTCTCCCAACCAGCATTGTTAGTGCTTGAGATATTGGCTAACTTGTTGGTCAATCGAGCCGAATATGTTGTTGCCACCCGCATCGAACATTTCCAATCTGATTGAATCTCCAAACGACATGAAGTTAGTCGACGGCTTGCCATCACGAATGGTTTCAATCATGCGAACTTCCGCGATACATGAATAGCCAACGCCACCCTCCTCAATCGAAGTGCCATGTTCGGTGCCTTGCTTATTAGATACCGTGCCAGAACCTATAATTGCCCCAGCAGATAGCGGGCGCGTTTTAGTCGCATGAACAATTAAGTCTGCAAAATCAAACGTCATATCGATACCCGCATTTGGGCGACCAAACGGCTTGTGGTTGTAGGTCGAGACCAATGGTAAATGCACTTTGTTTTCGTACCACGCATCGCCTAGTTCGTCTGGTGTTACTGCCACAGGAGAAAACGCAGAAGAAGGTTTAGATTGGAAAAAACCAAACCCTTTAGCTAATTCTGCGGGAATTAGCCCACGTAGTGAGACATCATTCACCAGCATGATCAAACGAATCGACTCCTGAGCCTCTGCAACACTCGCGCCCATTGGTACGTCACCAGTTACCACAGCCACTTCACCTTCGAAATCAATACCCCATTCATCACTCGCAAACTCGATGTTGTCACAAGGACCAATAAAGGCATCAGAGCCTCCTTGGTACATCAACGGATCGGTCCAAAAACTCTCTGGCATTTCAGCGCCGCGAGCTTTTCGAACCAACTCAACGTGGTTTACGTAAGCACTGCCATCAGCCCACTGATAAGCGCGAGGAAGCGGCGACTCGCAGTAGTGCGCTTCAAACTCTTCATACCCTGCAACCGTGCCATTGTTCAGTGCAACGTATAGCTCTTCCAGTTGCGGTGCTAGCGTATCCCAGTTATCAAGTGCCACCTGCATCGTCGGTGCTAAGTTCATGGGGTGGAAAATTTCTGTCGCTGGTACGCAGCGCGTTAAGTCTTTGCTCACGACCATCAACAAACCGTCACGAGTGCTATTTTTCTTGGTTGCTAATTTCATCCTTGCCTCTTACTTCTCTTGCCAGCTATAGACGTATTCTTTGTTTTCTACTTTTTCCAGCTCATCCGAAAACTGAAGTGCGTGACGCGTATCAATCATGACCGCAACTTCGTCGGTGAAAGTCTTCTTATGCTCTCGCCCTGCTTTGAATGCTTTCGGGTGAGGACCATGCGTAAATCCTGCTGGATGGAATGTCACCATGCCTGCTTCAATGTTGTCACGGCTGAAAAAATCACCTGCATGGTAGAACAAGACTTCGTCATAATCGTCATTGTTGTGGTAGAACGGTACTTTGAGCGCTCCAGGATCACTTTCAATTGGACGAGGAACGAAGGTACACACCACAAATCCTGCTCCTACAAATGTAGTATGTGCAGAAGGCGGTAAATGGTAACGATGTGACATAAGTGGACGAATATCACGCCAGTTCACTTTTACTACCGCCAAATCACCATGCCACCCAATCGCATCCAACGGGTTGAATGGGTAAGTGATAACACTGACTTTATCGTGGCGTTTCACCTGAACCTGTGTTTGATTTTCAGAATATTGAGCACGGAACTGATCGTTGATCGACGGCGTTTCTAGAACCGCCGGATCAAACACCGCGTGGTTTCCAACCATGCCTTTTTCGGGCAATGTATAAGCCGCATCGGTGTTTTCGATCATCAGAATGAACATCGGCTCGCTTGGCTCTAAACGCCAGCTCGTTGAGCGCGGGATCATGACATAATCCCCTTCGCTCACTTTCAAATGACCATAATCACAGTAGAGATCTGCCGTACCTTGGTGGATGAATAGCAGTTCGTCGCCATCTGCATTTCTCACCAAGAAGTCCATTTTTTCATCCATACGCCAGACACGAACTTTACAATTCGTGTTATGTAATAGATGTGGGACTGCCCAAGGGGTAATATGGCTAGCTTTCTCGACTAGATTAAAATCAAATGCTCGTGGACGTAGCTCGCCTTCCCACTCAGACCACTCCGTTGGGGCATGTTGATGATGAAAATGTGTTGCGGGGCCGAAGAAGCCACTTCGACCTGCCTCACGTTCATAAATTGCCTCTTCCGGGAAGTCAGCATGCGCTTGTTTAGAGCACACTCCCTCCCGTTGAGGGAATGTGATCCATTTATGCATCGCTCAATACTCCTCGGCGAATTTGGTCTTCTTCTATCGATTCAAACAACGCTTTGAAGTTACCCTCGCCAAAGCCTTCATTGCCTTTACGTTGGATGATTTCGAAGAACACAGGGCCGATAACGGTTTGAGTAAAGATCTGTAGCAAGATGCCATCTTTCGTTGGTGCACCATCAATAAGAATCTGCAAATCACGAAGCTTGCTTACATCTTCACCGTGGCCTTCAACACGCTGATCGACTTTCTCGTAATAAGTATCTGGCGTTGGCATAAAGTCCATGCCGCGCTCACGCAAGGTTTTGACCGTTTCGTAGATGTCGTCTGTGGTCAATGCGATGTGTTGAATACCTTCGCCATTGTATTCACGGATAAACTCTTCAATCTGCGATTTATCATCTGACGACTCATTGATAGGAATTCGGATTTTGCCGCAAGGTGCGGTCATCGCACGGCTGACAAGACCAGTCAGCTTACCTTCGATATCGAAATAACGAATTTCGCGGAAGTTACCAATGCGCTCATAGAAACCTGACCAGACATCCATGTTGCCCTGCTTAACGTTGTGCGTTAAGTGGTCGATTTCGTAAAGACCAACATTCGCTTTTGATAAACGCTCATCAGCATCATCATAAAAACGAAAATCGACATCATAAATACTCTGCTTTCCATAACGGTCGACAAAATAAAGCAAGCTTTCACCGATGCCATAAATAGCAGGAATGCTAAGCTCCATCGGCCCAATTTCCGTTTTATATTCTTTACCGCCATTCTCTAACGCATGCGCCAGAGCAACGGTGGCGTCTTTCACACGAAATGCCATGCCACAAACCGACGGACCGTGAACTTTGGCGAATCCCTCAGCTTGGCTATGCGGCTGCGCATTCACAATAAAGCTAATGTCACCTTGTCGATATAACCACGCTTCTTTTGAGCGATGCTTTGCAATTTCCGCAAAACCTAACGATATAAACAGATCTTTAAGCTGTTGAATGCCTTTGTTGTCAGCAGCGGTATATTCAACAAACTCAAATCCGTCTGTTCCTAGTGGGTTATATGCATCAACCATGACTTTCTCCTTGTCTCAGTAGCTTTTGTTTGGACTTATTTTTCTAACTTGGCGCAGGTCTTGAGAAATTGGAATACGTGGGGAGAAATCTTTACCTTGGCGATTTTTACGCATAATTGTAAAATATATGTTACACACAGGAGGCGCGTCGAATCTACTTTCGTAAACATCAAATAAACTGCTTATTTTCAATATATTAGATTGATATTTTCGGCTTTACGCCAACACATAAAATGTAAACAAGTTGTTACTTTGGCATTTTATCTTGGCAACGTAACTCAAAAAAGTAAAAGGGTATGGAAAATCTATTGCACCCTATCTCTATCCGATTTATTCATTTGCTCCTGCAAAACATCAAAAGTAATGTTTCGTGACGCTTCATACAGTTCGAAAGGCTCATCGGTCAGAATCGTGTCATGGATACCCCTTTATTGATTCACCTCAGTTTTATTTAAAAGTAACTGTGCCATAAGTGGTGCTCTGTTCCCTATCGAGCCGAGCCACAAGGCTTCACGCTCGATCAGAAAAAGAGACATCTAATGACACACATCAATCAAGAACGCTTAGTTGAACATTTTTGCCAACTGGTACGTATCGATAGCGAATCAACAAACGAAAAACAAATTGCAGAAACACTGGCAGAGCAGCTAGGCGACCTAGGCTTTACCGTGCACAAGCTTCCAGTACCTAAGCACATTTCTAACGGCTTTAACGTGTACGCCCGTTTAGACGGCAAAAAAGACGGCTCTATCCTAATGAGCTGTCATATGGATACAGTCACACCGGGCATTGGCATTGAGCCAATCATCGAAGACGGCGTTATCCGTTCAAAAGGCAATACGATTCTTGGTGGCGATGATAAATCTGGTATTGCTGCCATCATGGAAGCCGTTCGTTGTATTCAAGCGGAAAACCTTGAGCACAAAACGTTAGAACTTGCTTTCACCGTGTATGAAGAAGGCGGTTTATTCGGTTCACAATACTTCGATATGTCACACGTCACTTCAACGGAAGCAATCGTGTTAGATACGGGTGGCCCTATTGGCACTATTGTGACCGCAGCCCCAGGCCAGCAAAAAATCGTGGCAACAATCAAAGGTCGACCAGCACATGCAGGGCTTGCGCCAGAAGAAGGCATCAGTGCGATCATGGTGGCGGCAGATGCCATCAACCAAATGAAGCTGCTTCGCATCGACGAAGAAACGACAGCCAACATCGGTATAGTGAATGGCGGTCAGGCCACAAACATTGTTATGCCTGAATTAAAAATCGTGGCAGAAGCACGCTCCCTGAATGGCGATAAACTAGATGCTCAGGTCAATCATATGATCTCAACATTAGAGTCTGTCTGTGAAAAACACGGTGCAGAAGTCGACATTGAATCTAGCCGAGCCTACGACGCTTTTGTTATTGAAGAAAACCACCCGCACGTAAACGCTATAAAAGCAGCGTTTTCAGAGTTGGGAATTGACGCCTTCACAAAAGGCACTGGCGGCGGTAGCGATGCCAACAACTTTAACAAGAAAGGTCTCACAACGGTCAATCTTTCAACTGGCATGGCAAAAGTACACACGACAGAAGAGTTTATCGCGGTAAGTGATATGGTCAAAATCACTGAGTTCGTGAAACATTTCCTAGTCAGTTAACGTCGTGCTTTTTGAAGAGCAGACTGACTATCTTCCCCTTCTAGCCTGTGCTTGAAGGGGATTTTAATTTGTATCGAAGCAAAATTACTTCCCGTCATGCCAACTTGATATCAGATCTTCAAAGAAATTCCCCTAGCTCACTTTTTGAGACCAGACAGCTCAACACCTGACACCCTGTTACAGTAATGTTAAAACTCGATTGTGTAGACAATTTATACAATATACATTTTTGGCATCTTTCAGGATGAAAAGAGTGAGACAAGGATGAAATTACCTAAGTTGCTTTTATTAGCGTCGATGATGAGTCCAATACTGGCAACATCAAGCTATGCCGCGCCGTATCCCTCAGGTGTGACCCTCGATGAGACACAAGAAATTACGCTAAACAATGGGGCTGAAGTTACTTCTATTGACCCAGCCAAGCAAGCCGCAGAGCCCGCTTTTAATCTCGGTCGAGACCTGTTTGAAGGTCTGGTCATTCAAGATAAGCAAGGTAAAACCATTCCTGGTGTTGCTGAGTCTTGGTCAGTCAATGACAACAATACGGTTTATACCTTCCACTTACGTGATGCAAAATGGTCAAATGGCGAAACGGTCACTGCACAAGATTTTGTCTACAGCTGGCAACGCTTACTGAATCCAAACACTGCTTCACCGTACGCTTGGTTTGCGGCCATTCCAAATATCGAAAACTCGCAAGCGATTATGAAGGGCGAAGCCGAGCCTGAGTCTTTGGGCGTGAAGGCGCTGGATGAAAAAACGTTCCAGGTAACACTCGAAGAGCCTATTCCCTTCTTTACGAAACTATTAAGTCATCCCGTACTTGCACCCGTTCACAAAGCGACCGTCGAAAAACATGGCAACCGTTGGACCCAGCCTGAGCATATCGTTACAAATGGTGCGTTTACTGTCTCTGAATGGAAAGTTAACGAAAAACTGGTGATGGTTAAAAATCCACATTATTGGGACGCAAGCAATGTAGTGCTGGAAAAAGTCACCTGGCTACCAATTGGTGATGCAAACGTAGTGCTAAACCGCTACCTAGCTGGTGAGATAGACCAAGCGGTTTCCATTCCTGCCGCTCAGAAGAAAAAGTTAATTCAACAACGCCTACAAGAAGTGGCAAGCACCAGTGCGTCTCTTGGCTCCACATTCTATTACCTCAACACTCAACAAGGGCCAACAAAAGACGTGCGGGTTCGTAAAGCCCTCTCATATGCCATTGACCGTCAACTGTTAACAAGTGCTATTTTGAGAAACGGTGGGGTTCCAATGTATACCCTTGTGCCACCTCAAACAGATGGTTTTAAATCTCACACTCCTGAGTTCGCAACTTGGAACCGCCATAAACGTATCGAAAAAGCGCAGCAATTACTGTCAGAAGCTGGATACGATAAAAGCAATCCGCTTAAGTTAACGTTTACCGTACCAACTTTCTCGATGGACGTAAAAATGGCAACCACCATGGCAGGCATGTGGAAAAGCCGATTGGGTGCGCAAGTCACGATAAAACAGCTAGAACCGAAAGTGTTCTACGCACTTAAAGAGCCGACCGACATTACTCGCGGCGGCTGGACGGCTGACTACAATGAAGCCTCTACATGGTTGGATATCTTCGTTTCTAGTGGCGAGTACAACGATTCTCGTTATAACAACCCGCAATACGACGAGTTAATGGCTCGCTCAAAGACCATGAGCAACCCATCAGAACTGTATCTACAAGCAGAAAGCATGCTGATTGAAGACATGGCCATTATTCCTATTTATCGTCCGGGTAACGATCAATACCTCATCAAGCCTTACGTGGGCGGCTACGAACTGACAAACCCTGAGTCGTCGTACTACCGCAAGAATGTCTATGTAAAAGCCCACTAAAAGCATGTTTTCGGTCTGAGTCGGCAAGTTCAATGTTTACTTGCCGTTCCTCATATCTCTCGGTGGAGAAGGCAACCTGAGCTCAGACCATTTTTTATTCATAACCGTTCGAAGTGATTTCGGATGACCAAAGGATGATGGATCATGATTTGGTACATTGTTAAGCGATTAGCTATCGCTATCCCCACGCTTCTATTCATCGCACTCGTATCATTTTGGCTGATGCACATTGCACCAGGGGGGCCATTTGATATGGAACGGCCTATGCCAGAAGTGGTACGTGCGAATATCGAAGCAAAATTCCATTTGGACCAGCCCTTCCTTACTCAGTTTTGGATTTACATTGGTAATTTCATACAAGGAGATCTCGGTCCGAGCTTCGTTTATCAAGACTTCAGTGTTACACAGCTCGTCGCACAATCATGGCCAGTTTCAGCAGTATTAGGCGTACTCTCCTTTTGTATTTCCGTTCCACTTGGCATGTTGCTTGGCACCATTGCGGCATTGAACCGAAATAGCCGCCTAGATTACGGCCTGATGACACTTTCGATGACTGGAGTTGTGGTTCCGGCTTTCGTGCTTGCTCCGGTTTTAGTCATGATTTTCGCTATTCAGCTTGGCTGGTTCCCTGCTGGTGGTTGGGAAGGAGGAAAGCTGGCTTTTCTTGTTCTTCCCGTGCTCAGCTTAGCGATTGGCTCCATTGCGAGTATTGCACGCGTCATGCGTGGCGCAATGATTGAAACGCTCAACCAACCATACATTCGAACGGCAAAAGCCAAAGGTTTGTCCACAACCTACATTTTATTCCATCACGCTTTGCGACCATCCCTGATTCCCGTCGTTGCGATGCTCGGCCCTGCGTTTGTGTCTGTTGTGACAGGCTCGGTGATTATCGACATTTTCTTTGGTACAGGTGGCATGGGACAACACTTTGTGTCTGGGGCTCTCAACCGCGACTACGGCCTAGTAATGGGCATTACTCTGATTGTCGCTTCACTCACTATCTTCTTTAACCTTGTGGTCGACTTGCTATATACGATTATCGACCCTCGTATACGCGTTTAGGAGTCCGGTATGTTAACGATCAAAAAACTGGATACACAAGCTCTTCAAGATCAAGTCGTCGACAATATTGAAGCCGTCGAAGGTCGCAGTCTTTGGCAGGATGCATGGACTCGATTTCGTAAAAACAGAGCCGCGATGACATCAGTGTATGTTTTGGCTTTCATTACCTTATGCATCACTTTCGGCCCCTCTCTTGCCGCTTTTGGCCATGATGAAATTGACTGGGAAGTGCTCATCGATCCATACGAGCTAGGGAAACCTTCACTGAGCAGTGGCCATTACTTTGGTACCGATGATCTCGGGCAAGATGTCTTCGCTCGCACGATGCAAGGTGGCAGGCTCTCTATTTTGGTAGGTTTTGTTGGCGCCTTAGTCGCCGTTGTTATTGGTACGATTTGGGGAAGTATTTCCGGCTATCTTGGCGGCGTTGTCGATAGCGTAATGATGCGCATTATTGAGGTGCTCGATTCGGTGCCATTTATGTTTATGGTTATCCTGTTTGTTACCCTTTTTGGCAACAACATCTACCTGATTTTTATCGTGATCGGAATGGTATCTTGGCTGGGCATTGCCCGTGTTGTACGTGGTGTCACCTTCGGTCTAAAAAAGCGAGAGTTCATCGAAGCCGCACACTCTATTGGGGTTTCTAAATTGACAATTGTCCGACGCCATGTTCTGCCTAATGTGCTTGGGATCGTGATGGTTTATTCCTCCTTAATGGTACCAGGATTCATTATGTTCGAATCGTTTTTGAGCTTCTTAGGGCTTGGTGTTCAACCACCAGACACGAGCTGGGGAATCCTAATTTCCGAAGGCGCAAAAACGATTGACGTTGCATTGTGGATGCTGCTTTTTCCCTCTCTGTTTTTAGTTGCCACCCTCTTTTGTTTTAACTTCATCGGCGATGGCTTGCGTGATGCTCTTGACCCGAAAGACCGATAAGGACAAACCCATGCTATCTATTGAAAACATGAACGTGCGCTTCGATACGCCAGATGGGCAAGTGCAAGCGGTCAGTAATCTCTCCTACTCGATTAAAGCGGGCGAAACTCTTGGGATTGTTGGGGAATCAGGTTCGGGAAAAAGCCAGTCTGTTTTCGCATTAATGGGGTTAACCGCGGATAACGGCGCCGTGTCTGGAAGCGCAATGTTCCACGGTGATGATTTACTCGCGATGTCTAAAAAGCAGCTCAACCGCATCCGTGCAGAGAAAATCGGAATGATCTTTCAAGATCCGATGACGTCACTCAACCCATTTATGAAAATTGGCAAACAGCTTTGTGAAGTTCTCATGATTCATAAAGGAATGACCCGAAAACAAGCAAAAATTGAATCGATTCACATGTTGGATGCGGTGCGTATTCCCTCTCCCGAAACTAGGATGAATCAATACCCTCACGAATTATCTGGCGGAATGCGTCAGCGAATCATGATAGCGATGGCCTTGTTGTGTAAGCCCGAGTTGTTAATTGCAGACGAACCAACCACCGCGTTAGATGTAACCGTTCAAGCTCAAATTTTGACGCTATTACGAGACTTACAACAAGAGTTCAATACGGCTATTTTACTGATCACTCACGATATGGGCGTCGTCGCCGAGATGTGTGATCGCGTATTGGTCATGTATGGTGGTCAAAAAATGGAGCAATCAGATACCGAGACATTGTTCGCTCAACCTGCGCACCCCTACACTCAAGGCCTGCTAAAGGCGATTCCTTCCATCACTGAAGATATGCCGCGTTTACCAACCATCCCAGGTAACCCACCAAGTGCGTTGATTAACCATCAAGGGTGTCCGTTTAAAGAGCGGTGCGAGCATCGAGAGACGCGTTGCCAATACGAAACCCCACGGTTTTCTCCATTAAACACGAGCCAGTCCATTGCCTGTCACGTTAAAGCACCCAGTGTTATCACTCCCATTCAAATAAAAGCTTAAGGAGGCGTTATGAATAAAAAAGAAGTCCTCATGTCTGCTCGTGATTTAAACGTCCACTTTCCTGTTTCACGTCATCTTATTCCAAGTCGACGTAAAATCGTGAAAGCGGTCAATGGTATCGACTTAGATGTTTACCGAGGTGAGACACTTGGCATTGTGGGGGAATCAGGCTGCGGAAAATCAACACTTGCACGCGCCTTACTTCGCTTAATTGAACCTACACATGGCGAGTTGACTTGGAAAGGTCAAGACATGCTCGGGTTTAGTAAAAAAGAGCTTTCCTCTCGACGCAGAGAATTTCAGATGGTGTTTCAAGACCCATCCGCTTGTTTGAATCCGAGATTAACCATCTCAGAATGCATCGCCGAACCACTGCTCACCCACGAGCCAAAGCTTAAACAGGCAGAGGTAGAAAAGCGTGTCATCGCTATGATGGATAAAGTGGGTCTCTTGGCGAGCCAGCGAAACCGCTATCCACATGAATTTTCCGGAGGTCAATGCCAGCGTGTGGGCATTGCCAGAGCATTAATTCTCAATCCAGATTTGGTCGTGTGTGATGAACCCGTTAGTGCGCTAGATGTCTCCATACAAGCTCAGGTCATCAATCTTCTAGATGATCTTAAACAAGAAATGGGGTTAACACTGGTGATGATTGCGCATGACTTAAGCGTGGTGCGCCATATCAGCGACCGCGTTATGGTGATGTATCTTGGTAAACCTATGGAAGTAGGACGTTACGATAAAGTATTTGATGATGCACAGCACCCCTACACCAAAGCACTGTTATCTGCTGTCCCGATAGCTAATCCGCAATTAGCACGTGACCGTGAAATACAACTATTGCCCGGCGATCTTCCTTCTCCACTTAACCCACCTAGCGGTTGTGTTTTTCGTACTCGATGCCCAGAAGCCACAGAAGTATGCGGGCAACAGAACCCAATAAAAACAGGCTCGGAGCAGCATCATATCTATTGCTCAAATATGACTTTAGGAACCATTTAATGAACAATACTAACTCAGTAAACCAACGCCTTACGTTATTGCGTGAGGCAATGTCCTTTCACAACGTGTCTGCATATATCGTGACCAACAATGACCCACATAACAGTGAATACTCAGCGGATCATTGGTTAGCGCGAAGCTGGATTTCAGGTTTTACCGGTTCTGCAGGCGATGTCGTCATTACCCAACAAGGTGGTGGCCTGTGGACTGATGGTCGTTACTATATTCAAGCTGAAGAACAGTTACACGGCACAGGGTTGGAACTGTTTAAAGCCAAACAACCAGAAACGCCGACAATTGCCAAATGGCTAGCTACCACGCTCCCAGAAAACAGTATTGTCGCAGTTGACGGGCGCGCCATCAGTTACGCTTTTTATCAAGGCCTCAAACATGCCTTTGAAGCGAAAAGTATTAAGATCATTCTCGACCTGGATTTACTCGCACCGATTTGGCTTGAAAGACCACTTCGCCCAAGTACACCCGTATTCGAGCATCCCACCGCTTTTGCTGGCGTTGACACAGAAAATAAGTTAGCAAGAATCCGTTCTTGGTTATCCGAGAACCAAGTAGATAGCTTATTAGTGTCAACGCTAGATGATGTCATGTGGACAATGAATATTCGAGGTGGTGATACTAATTACTGCCCAGTTTCTGAAGCCTATCTAATCGTAGAGCAATCACTTGCGACACTGTTTATTGATAAAGCCAAACTGCCTCAAGAAGTTGAAAGAGCACTGACCGAGCAGAGTGTACACATTCGCCATTACAGCTACGTAAGTCAGTATTTGAATCAGCAATGTGAGGGATTATCGCTCGCTTTTAGCCCTACCCACACAGACAGCTTATTGGTGAGTTCGATTGAACGGAATGTGAATCTAAAACCAATGGCTTGCCCTGTAACGGCAATGAAGGCCATAAAAAATGAGACCGAACTAACCAGCCTAGAGCAGGCATTAACAGATGATGGTGTGGCAATCGTAAGGTTTATGAACTGGCTAGAAGAGCAAGTTCCAAGCGGATTCGTTACAGAATTGTCTGCTGAGGCACAACTGAACCACTATCGCCGTCAAACCCGACATTATGTGAGTGACAGTTTCCGCACTATCGCAGGCTTCGCAGCTCACGGGGCAAAAATGCATTATGCCGCCGATGAAGAGAGTAATGCGGCGGTCAATGAAAGCAACTTCTTTCTTGTCGATTCTGGTGGCCAATACCTTGGCGGGACAACAGACATCACCCGTACTTTCCACTTCGGGTCACCGACCATTAAGCAGCGCAAAGATTATACCTTGGTGCTCAAAGCGGTCATCCGACTGACTCAGACTCGATTCATGAAAGGCTCTACGGGTGCCAATCTTGATATCATGGCGCGCGGCGTCTTATGGCAACATGGTATTGATTACAAGTGCGGCACTGGACACGGCGTAGGCATTTGCTTGAATGTTCATGAAGGCCCACAAAATTTCTCGCAAAGCCACCGCGAGGTTGAGCTAAAACCGGGTATGGTCATTACTAATGAACCAGGCGTGTATCGCGAAGGTGAGTACGGAGTAAGAATAGAGAACATTCTTAAAGTTGTAGAAGTAGAACAAAATGAGTTCGGCACGTTTTACGGTTTTGAGACCATCACTCTTGCTCCAATTGCGACCAACGCCCTTGATTTATCAATGCTAGATCAAGCAGAGCTAGACTGGCTCAATCATTACCATTCACGAGTCTATCAAGCACTTAGCCCTTTTCTTGATACGCAAGATAAAAACTGGCTTCAACGCGCAACCCAACTTATTGAGAAATAGGATATCAGCAAGCTTTATAACGTTTTCATTTTCATCTCAAACTCCTTGTTTGCCAGCCTTCGGGCTGGTTTTTTTTATAGAGATAACGGCGTGAAAAACAAAAACGCCCCGCAATGTTAGCGAGGCGATCAATTAAATTAAAATGATGCAGTTAAAATGCCCTACTGACGACACTTCTGAGCATCAAAATCAACGACGATGGCGGCACTCTCAAAGTCCCCAGAGACTTTAACGTAGCCCCAGTAGTTACTCTGATTTGACAACGTAATACACTCTCCATTACCAATATTATCTGACCACCCGTGAAGATTAGCACCATCCGGCCAACCAGAGTTACTGTATTCAAGCTTTAGGTTGCCCATACCGTTCCCCGTCGTTATCGCCAGATTTGAGCTCTCATTCACCGCTGGCACGCTCAGCCAAATGGTTTGTTGATTTGCCAAGCAAACAGGCTCTCCTGCTGTTAGGCGCCCACCGCTTACTTTACTTTGCACCGCGCAGTCTTGTGGCAATGTGTCATTACCGCCCAACGTTGAGATAACAACACTATGAGTGGCGGTTGCCGTCAAGCCTTCACTGTCTGTCACACTTAGACTGACCGAATACTCCCCTTCACTCCCATATTGGTGCGTCGGCTTGGTTTGTGTACTTGTCGAGCCATCACCGAAGTCCCATAAGACGCTGACGATCTTCCCGTTTGGGTCTGTACTGTTTTCACTGCTAAATGTAATGCTTTCACCGACTTTCCCCTTGTTGTTTGCGGTTATGACTGCATTAGGTGCACCATTTGAGACAAGGGCTTGCTGCCACTGCTCAAACTCACTTTGATATAAATTCGCCCATTGGGTGATCGTTGCTTTGTAATTGCTCCAATTCCCTTGGCGTGTTTCCACCAGCATTTGGTTTACGTCATCTTTATGATTTTCAAACATAAAACGTACAGCTAAGTACCCCCAACGATAAATTCGATCGACATCAAACCCATCATAAGTAGTCTCGAAAATCTCACTTAAGGTATATGTCGAGCCGTCTAAAATCGTCTCAAGTGCTGCTTGGTTGTCATTTTCTTGAGCGACATACTCTGCAATGCCTTCACTCCACCACACTATTTTTTCAGTTGGATGACTAAACCCTCCATAGAGATCAAATCGACCATCTAAGTAATGCACGTATTCGTGCTCTAAGTTCCAGACAAAGTGATCCGCGTTCGCATAAGAGGCTTCATAAGCAATAAAGTTGGGAATATTCCCCGGCTGGGAAGGATCGCCTTCCAAGTACATACCGCCATTGTCAGTACTAATATCGAAAATTGGCCCTGCGTACTTACCATAATCGGTGCTTGAATCGAAGATATTGACTTGGATCTGAGTATTGTGGTCATCTTTTACTGGCTGTTCACCAGTTTCTAATGACTGATGAAAGTAACCCTCTTCGTAACCCATTTTAGAACATGCGGCCGCGTGTTGCTCTTGCGTCATATTCTGGGACAATATTCGAATTGTTGGACTACAAGTATAAGTTTGCGATAGCACTAAGCCTTTTAGCTCAGTTTCGAAATTACAAATTCCGAACTCACTACAATCTGCGTAATATGAGGCAGTGTCCGCCGCCGCAAGCCAAACCGCGTCACCCCGACCATACATTTCATACTGTTCAAAGATTCGACTCAGCTGACTCTTCACAACAGAACTCGCGTTACCCGTATACTTGGTCAAACGCCCGAGCTCTCGCCCCGCATTCGCGGCCATGAACTCATCTTCAGCACCGATTGATGATGCCCTCAGAGCAAAATCGCCTAAAGCTTTGGCAAGGTCCGTTTGGTTGCCAATTATTTGCACAAATTGCTCGTTCCACTGCCCACCAAACAAAATAGTGAAAACACCGTTAACTGCATTGCGCATATACCAGTGCTGGGCGTATTGATCATTCCAACGTGTAAGCCACTGGGTCACTTGCGGTAAGTACGCGTGCTGCAAGCCCGCACTATCCATAGTGATGATGACTTCACTAAGCACTTTGCCGTGACGGTCGCTGTTCTCATAGAAGTTTGCGTTATTAACAAACGCATCCACGGATTCTTTCACCGCTGGGGTAACCCATTCAATAAATGAGATGTTGTCATTGTAAAACTCGGCGTAATAACCCGCGCGCAAGTATAAGAAAAACGTTTCGAGTTCATCGCTCCCGCCACCTGTATACCCCTTCGCCAATGTCGTAGTGCGCTTCGCAATGTTGTACATATGATCGGAGCTAAATACCGACTCCTGAATCCGACTTTCAGCAGAGAATAACTGGTTCACGCACGTCGCGCCCTGACTTAAAATTTCGCTGATCAATTGGTTACTGCTTTCGGTAACCAATGCTTCCAAATCACAAGCAGTGCTCGACTCATCAAGGCTTTCAAGTGACTGTACTCGAGTTGCCTTGGAGGGCTGAATAGGGAGAGTTGCGGTTGGTTGGTATTCAACTCGATTGGATTCAACACCGTGTGTATGAGCCGAATGTGCATGTTGCTCTGTAACTTGAGAAACTGGCTCGCTTAACGCAAATACGCCAGTGCTGGTTAATGTTGTCGCAATCGCGACACTCAAAGTCTTCAGTTCCATCTAATTTCTTCTATATTGAGTTTTCCTTAAATGCATTACGTCTTTTGCATCGCCACTGCCCTTATTACTGCAAGAGCATCTCCATATAATCTACTCGCAAGACAAGATGAAACATTTTGTTAACAACTGAACGTGACGGTGTCAGTTTTTGGTACTCGAGTTGCCGTTGCACGAGCTTGCCAGAAATCGATTTGCTTTAGTAATATTGATCAACTAGTTGTTTATCTTTCCATTCAAATATCTTTTATTGCTCCTCACAAAAGCGATAAAATGGTTTCTTTTCTTTTTGCTAAACAACTCCTATGACCGACGCTGATATTGAGCTACAACATCTTTGGTTAGAAGTCCAAGCCGAACGCTGGCAAAACCTGCCACGCTTTTTATTCAGTTACTACTGCTACAAGCACAACCTTGTCAGTAAAACCAACAAAGTTTGTTGGGAGACGGCACGTGCAAGACTGCCCGCTTCAACATCAATAAAAGAGCGAAAAAAGGCGGTGGTTGAACCGTTAGTCCCTGAGGAAGCCGTGGTTGGGTTATTGAAAGCCATCAGCAAAGATGGGGAAATGACATTTGACGTGATGGGAACCACACTTGATACGTTTTTGCATTATGTTGTGATTAGCAAGGAAGAAAAAGCGCGACTTAAATCAAACATGCCAGCTAGTTGGTATCAGCAATCAAACAAGTCGCCTTTGGCACGTTTCGAGCAAGCTGGCATTAAGCTACCAGAGTGATATGTCAGTCATCGCTGAAGATACACAAAAAAGACAAGCGCCTACAATGAGGCGCATTTGGTCAAAAATTGAGGTGCCCCTAAACAAAAGTGCAAAGTGACCAACAAAGAAAAAGTTTGGTTACTCTTGAATGCCTCGAATGCGTACATTACGTCTACGCAAAACTTCTAATGTCACGAGCAAACACACCGACATAAAAATCAACAACGTAGCGACCGCCAATATGGTCGGACTAATTTGCTCTCGAATTCCTGACCACATCTGCCTCGGAACGGTTTTTTGTTCTGCCCCAGTCAGGAATAACGCCACCACAACCTCGTCGAACGAGGTGCCAAAAGCAAACAAGCCGCCAGATATCATCCCCGGACGAATCAGTGGAAAGGTAATGTGTCTGAAAGTATAAACAGGGTTTGCGCCTAAGCTAGCCGCCGCTTTTACCAAGCTATGGTCAAAGCCGCTTAACGTCGCAGTAACGGTAATGACGACAAAAGGCGTACCTAACGCAGCGTGTGCCAAAATGATGCCTAAATAAGTTTGTGATAAGCCAAAGCGTGTGTAGAAAAAGTACATCGCAGCAGCAGAGATAATGACTGGTACGATCATGGGTGAGATCAACAGCGCCATAATCGTATTGCGAAAAGGCAAGTTACTACTTGCTAAACCCAACGCCGCCAGAGTTCCTAGCCCTGTTGCAACGAGTGTCGCCATAAAAGCAATAAACGTGCTGTTTTTCAGCGCCAACAGCCACTGATCACTAGTAAACATTTCTTGATACCAGCGAGTAGAATACGCTGCCGAGTCAAGGTTTAAAATCCCCTCGGTAAAAGTAAAGTAAGGCGTTGCATTAAACGATAACGGGATGATGGTCAGAATTGGAGCGATTAAAAAGAACAGCACCACCCCACAAAAAGCTAAGTAACCTGCGTAAGCAACTCGCTCTACTTTTGATGCATAGTTTGGTAATGCCATGGTTATCCCCCTACCTTAAGGTTGTTAATGCCAACCACACGGTTGAACATATAAAACAGAACCAGTACAACGAACAAAAGCAGTCCACCCAATGCGCCAGCCATCCCCCAGTTCAGTGATGTCTGCATATGATAGGCAATCATATTGGAGATCATCTGTCCGCTTCTTCCACCAACCAAAGCGGGCGTAATGTAGAAGCCAATAGAAAGAATGAAAGTAAGCAAGGCCCCCGCACCTATACCCGGTAACGTAAGCGGCATATAAACTTTGATGAACGCAATGAAAGGCGTCGCGCCTAGAGAACGAGCGGCTCGGAAATAAGTTGGGCTAATTCCTTTCATTACGCTATACAGAGGCAGGATCATAAAAGGCAACAGAATGTGCACCATAGACACCACCGTTCCGAAGGTATTGTGAATCATCTGAATTCGCTCAGAAGTAAAACCCGACCAAATAAGGAGATCATTAATGACCCCTTGGTTTTGCAGCAGAACAATCCAAGACGTGGTTCTGACTAACAATGATGTCCAAAATGGCAGCAGCACAATAATTAAAAGTAAGTTCGCGCGCTTATCAGGTAAATTGGCAAGCAGGTAAGCAACGGGGTACGCCATCACCAAACAAGTTAAGGTGATTGAAATAGACATCCAAAAAGTTTTAAAGAAAAGGTCGACGTATATTTGGCGTTTTTCTGGTTGGGGCTCAATGTCTCCAAACTCATTCACTTGCAAGTCTAGCGCTGCAAGATAATGACTGAATGTTAATGCGCCACTAAGATTCTTAAACGCCGCCCAATATTTAGGATTAGCCCAACGCTTATCCAGCTTAGCCAACTGTGTCACCGAGATCGGCAGCGACGTCAACCGAGACAACTTTCTGCCGGTTTTCATGAGTAAACTGCGCATACCAGACTCTTCAATATTCATCCGGTTGGCTATTTTCGGTAGCTCTTTGCTTTGATAAAGCGCAAGTACCTCAACAGAGAATGCCTCAATGACTTCTTGATGAGGCTGACCTTGATAATCCCAACTTTCTAAAGCTTGAATAGTTTGTGGGAGTGACTGGGATATTTCTCGGTTATCCACGCTTCGAAAAAGCATGTCGAGGATAGGAAAAGCAAACGTAAGCAGAATAAAACACACCAATGGCGTTGTGAGCATAATGGAGCGAAGCTTTTTTCGGCGCTCTGCCTTTTGCAGCTGCGCTTTCAGATTGGTTTCTTGCTCATGAACTTGGCGTTCGATTTCCAATACAGAATCTAATGCGGTTAGCTCTCGACTCATGCTGCTACCTCGCTACTTTGAGTTTGTGTCCCATCAAGAGCATGGCAATCGTCACTTTGCCAACCAATACGACAAATTGAGCCAGGCGTTAACTGCAAGTGTTTACGATTATCGTTAGGTACTTTAACGATGAAGTGACCAACGCTCTCTACTTCGACGACCAGACGATAATGATCACCGTGATAAATCAATTCTCGTAGGACGCCCGAGACTTGGTTCTCACAAGACGCTTTCTCTGGTTGAATAACAATCTTTTCTGGTCGAATGGAAAGTGTTGTTCTCTGCCCTTGCTCAGAGACTCTGACAGGTTTCGCAGTAAATAACTCTTTCCCAACGAGCACTTGGCAATACTTTCCGTTCCACTCTTTGACTAAACCTGAGAGTTGGTTGTTTTCTCCGATAAACTGCGCAACAAACGTATTACTCGGAGATTCATAAAGCTCGGTTGGTGTCGCGAGTTGTTGCACTTCGCCGTGATTAAAAACCGCAATACGGTCGGACATAGTGAGAGCTTCGTCTTGATCGTGCGTCACATACAAAATGGTAATGCCAAGCTTTTCATGCAAATGTTTAATTTCCATCTGCATTTGCTCACGCAGCTGCTTATCTAACGCGCCTAGTGGTTCATCCATCAACACGAGTTTAGGCTCAAACACTAATGCTCGCGCTAACGCAACACGCTGTTGTTGACCACCTGATAACTGCTTCGGGTATCGAGTCGCAACATGCTCAAGCTCGACCATTTCTAATACACTCTGAACTTTGCTTTGAATCGTGTCACTGTCGAGTTTTCGCACCTTTAAAGGAAACGCAAGATTCTCAGCAATGGTCATATGTGGAAACAACGCATAGTTTTGAAACACCATACCAATATCACGCTTGTGCGGCGCGAGATGATTGACAGGAACGCCATCAATATAAATGTCTCCACCGGTCGCAGTTTCAAAGCCTGCTAGCATCATCAAGCAAGTGGTCTTGCCCGATCCTGACGGCCCCAACATAGTAACGAACTCTCCAGGAGCAATATCTAAGTTGAAGTCTTTCACCACCAAATTCGTGCCATCGTAGGTTTTCTTAACGTGTTGAAAGCTGACATAGTCCTTGTTTTCCGTGCTCATGACTTCCCTCTTCTCATTTTTTGAATATTACGAATGAGTAGAGCGTCAGTTAACGCTCTACTAAACAGCACAATTACAGATTGTATTTGGATAGGTCTAAGCGGGTTTCTAACGCATGTTCAACCATTTGAATGACTTGTTGACGCTCTTCACCTTGTAAGAGTTGGCGTGGCGCACGAACTTGTTCAGAACCACGTCCGCAGACTTGCTCGGCCAATTTTATGCACTGAACCAGCGTAGGAATGGTGTCTAAACGCAGTAGGGGTAAGAACCAACGGTAGATCTCTAACGCTTCAGCATAACGACCTTGGCTTGCCAGTTTATAAATCGCAACGGACTCTTCTGGGAATGCGTTGGTTAAACCAGAAATCCAGCCGGTCGCACCTAGCATCAATGATTCAAGAGCGATGTCATCAACACCACTGAACACGGTAAAGCGGTCATCAAATTTATTGTAAAGCTCGGTGATACGACGAGTATCAGTGGTCGACTCTTTGATAGCTACAATACTTTCAAACTCAGCCAGTTTCGCCATGATGTCGAGGTTTACATCGACACCATAAGCAACCGGGTTGTTGTAAATCATGATTGGCATTTCTGGCGTTGCTTCTGCTAGCGTGCGGTAATATTCGAACGTTTCGCTCTCAGACGTGCGGTAAACCATGGCAGGCATCACCATACAACCATCGATACCAATTTTGTACGCATCCTGCATGTAATCAACAGCTGCTGTGGTAATAGACTCTGCTGTACCAGCAATCAAAGGCACACGGCCATTTACGACTTCTTTTGCCGCTTGCAAGACCTGGCGTTTCTCCTCCGGGTACAACGCACAGTTCTCACCGACAGTACCCAAGCAGATAATGCCATTCACACCATCTTTAATTTGGTTATCTATAACAGTTTGCGTTGCGTCTAAGTCGATTGACTGATCTTGACGAAATTGCGTACTGACCGCCGGATAAACACCTTTCCAATCAATTTTCATGAACTACTTTCCTTATATGTATATTGTATGCAATTTAAATGAACGAGCAAAAATGCTCAGGCATGGCTATCTATGCCATTTTCTAACAACACCGCCTTTACAGCGGCCAAATCAGCCAAAGCACTGCCAACTGATTTGTATAAAGTAATGACCTCATCGTTTTGACGTCCTGAGATTTGTTGGGCGCAAAGCTGCGGTAATTCCCCTTTAATATCGTCTGACGTGAACACGCCCTCTTGAATTGGAATGAGAAGATCGCCCGCTTCGGCTAATACATTAATACGGCTATCAACATACACCTGTGCTCGTTGCACTGCTTCGGAGTCGCATTCACGCTTATCCAAGTCATGATTACCGACCAAATCAATATGGGTGCCCGGCTGCACGTCTGCGCCATTAAACAAAGGCTCTGCTGATGCGGTAATACAGCTGATGATGTCAACGTGTTTGATAACGTGGTCCACATTTTCTACGACTGAAACACGGAACCGACGCTCATCAGGAAGCGACTGATACTCTGAAGATGACACAATGGCATCTACCGTCGCCTCGGCTTTGTCTGAGTTACGCCCCCAAATATAAACCTGCTTAAGTGGGCGAACCGCAGCGTATGCCCACGCAAAATAAGGCGCAAGATTGCCCGTTCCGAAGATCAACAGACGATCAGCATCCGGACGCGCTAAATAGTCCGCTGCCAACGCAGAAGCTGCGGCGGTGCGCCAAAACGTTAAAACTTTACCGTCCACGAGTGCGAGCGGCTCACCATCGTTTCGTCTGAAAACAAGCAGCTTAGATGCAAGCGTATCTTTGCCTTGCTCAGGGTTATGCGGGAAATACGTAAAGGCTTTCACCGCAATCAACTCCTGGTTCCAAGCTGGAAGTAGCGCAAACGCCTCGTATTCTCCCTCTTCTAAGGGCATAACTCGGCGTTGAGGTATTGTTGCTGGCCGCGAGTACATTTCACGCATCGTTTCAATAAGAGACTCCATTGTTAAACATTGCGCGACTTGCTGTGCTTCGATGACTTTCATTATTTCTCCGAAAACATAAATACAGTTGAGGAAAAGTACGGAACCTCGCTTATGGATGAAAACTCGGTCCCATACAAAAATTAACGCCTAGTTAAGCAGCCAGGTGTTGAACTCTTCATTGAGTTCATCCGCGTAGTCTGACCACCATTCATCGTTAATCAGGAAGGCAGTTTGGAAGTTTTGAGGTGCGGTAGGAAGGTTCGCTAAAATGTCTGGGTTCACCTCCGCCGAAGACGACTTACGCGTAGGCCCATAGGCAACGTACTTAGCTTGATCAGCTAATGGTTTTGTTCCTGAAGAAAAAGCAATAAAGTCCAATGCAAGCTTTGTGTTCTCACTCCCTTTAGGTATCGCCCATCCATTCATGTAACCCATTTGACGGTCCCATATAATCCGAAATGGTTGACCTTCATCTTTACGGGCATTGTGGATTCGGCCGTTAAACGCCGAGGCGATCACCACTTCTTTGTCTGCAAGCATTTGAGGTGGCTGGGCACCTGTTGTCCACCACAGTACTTCTGATTTGATCGTATCCAACTTAGCAAAAGCACGCTCACGCCCCGCTTCGGTTTCGAGCAGGCTGTAGACCTCTTCTGGCTTTACACCATCAGCCAATAGTGCCCACTCAAGATTGCCCTGAGGTTGTTTTTGCAATGCACGTCGACCTGGAAAAGTTTTTAGGTCAAAAAGATCGGTCAACTTGCTTGGCAAAGCCTTACCTTTAAACGCGTCTTCGTTCACCGCTAATACAGTGGACACAACGATGGTATTGATTGCGCATTCGTGAATCGCACCATCAATAAAATCCTCTTGTGCTGGTGTTCCATCAGCTCCCGGAGGCAAAATACTTGGGCTCACTGGTTCTAATAGCCCTTCTGCACAACCACGAACAATGTCCGGCTTGTCGAGAGAAACCAAATCCCAGCGCACATTGTTCGCTTCCACCTGTGCTTTAATTTCGGCTAATCCGCCGCTGAAATCCTCGGATACGATCTCAACACCTGTTTTTTTAATGAAAGGCTTATGATATGCCTCCACTTGGCTCTTGGTGAATGCACCACCCCAAGATACGACCGTCAATTTGTCTTCAGCATAAGCAGAGGTCCCCAACAGCATTCCTGAAATCAACAGCGCCAATGGTGCTTTGGTCATTCGTGACATGTTTTACTCCTTTTGGTTGTTTTTCTGGAGGCATCCGAGTACGGCTGTTGGATACCAGTTTTTGTTAAAATTAAGTTAACATTAGCATCTAATATATTTTATACAATATTTAATATTAAATTTTTCAGGCAAATCGTTGTAATGAAAAAGGTGAAAGATCAATCGATGTCGGCTTTCCTTCGATAAGCTCTAAAAGGAGATCTGCCGTAATCGCCGCTTGAGTTAATCCAAGGTGTTGGTGGCCAAATGCCAGTAATACATTTCCATCCCAAATGCTATCAATAACCGGTAACGAGTCGACTGTTGAAGGCCGATTACCCATCCACTTTTCTCCTTGCTTGAGTGGATGTAACCCCGATTCAAACATCTCATCACCTAACTTAAAAAGCATTTCTGAACGTTTCATATTGGGTGGTGACTCTACATCGGCATACTCAACAGTGCCTGCCAAGCGTAGCCCACCAGACATCGGAGTCATGATGAATTTTCTATCGGCAGAGCTAATAGGAAATGGCAGTACATCATGCTTGTCGTCCACCATTAGGTGATAACCTCGCTCGGCTTGAATAGGCACTTTGACTCCGGTTAGCTGCCGTATCAAAGGCTTAGAATGTACACCAGCAGCAACAATGATTCGGTCAAATGAATACGTTTGAGACTCAACCAGCACCTCGCCATTTTTCGCCAACGCAGATACACCGTTTTGTAAAACCTTACCGCCAAGAACTTCAAAAGCTTCACTTAGCTCAACACAGAGCTGATAAGGGTCTAGCGTATGACCTGTATCGGGAAAAAAGACGCCGACACGAACCTTATGGCTGAGATCAGGTATCCGCTCTCGAATCGCCTCTTGTGTCCAAACTTGATACGCCACACCGTTTTTAGCCAGTGAGTTAAGCGTGCTTTGATAATTCTGAAACAGTTTCTCGTTTTCAAAAGTGAGCAATGAACCATTCATTTTTATTAGATGCGCTTTTCCGATTGAATCAAGCACGCCACGCCAACTTGCCACTGACCGCTCGTTAAGACTCTTAATCGCGTTTTTTGCCCGCTCCGCGGCTGATGGCTTGGTTTGTAATAGAAAACGAACCATCCACCCGATTGTGTTTGGAATATCTTGCCAACGGATCGAAACCGGACTTTTGGGATCTAGCAGCATTTTAGGTAATTGTGGAAGCAGCGCTGGCGTTGCAAGAGGGAAGATTTGCTCAGTCGCGATATGGCCTGCATTTCCCTTAGAGCATCCATTCCCCACGCCATTGGGATCAAAAATCGTGACTTGATAACCTTGCTGCTGCAATTTCAAGCCAATTGATAAGCCAATAATCCCCGCACCTATCACAGCGATCCTTTCCTTTTTAGTTTCATCCTTGACCAACATAAATATGCTCCGAGTCACACTTGAAAACGTAGATTGTATACAATATATTTTACATTACGTTAACATCACTATTGTTTAATTCAACCATTTTTTCAGCAAGGAGCGAAAAATGAGACAAGGAACTTTTTTCTGTATTGATGCCCACACCTGCGGCAACCCAGTTAGGCTGGTAGCAGGCGGTGTGCCTCCACTCGAAGGCAATACCATGAGCGAAAAGCGCCAATACTTTCTTGAGCATTATGATTGGATTCGTCAGGCACTCATGTTTGAGCCTCGCGGACACTCGATGATGTCGGGGTCCGTTGTCTTGCCTCCTTGCAGCGATAACGCAGACGCTTCAATTCTGTTTATTGAAACCAGTGGCTGCTTACCAATGTGTGGCCACGGCACCATTGGAACCGTCACCACCGCTATCGAAAATCGCCTTATCACTCCCCAAAAAGAAGGTCGTTTGATACTTGATGTCCCAGCAGGACAAATCGAAGTGCACTACCAAACAAAAGGTGACAAGGTCACGTCGGTAAAGATATTTAACGTACCGGCTTACCTTGCCCACCAAGACGTAACCGTGGACATAGAGGGCTTAGGTGAGCTCACTGTCGATGTTGCTTATGGCGGAAACTATTACGTAATCGTCGACCCTCAAGAAAACTACGCCGGACTTGAACACTACTCTCCAGATGAAATTTTGATGCTTTCTCCAAAAGTTCGCGAAGCGGTATCTCGAGCGGTTGAGTGCGTACATCCAGAAGATCCGACAGTGTGCGGTGTTTCTCACGTGCTATGGACCGGAGAGCCCACTCAAGAAAACGCCACCGCTCGAAATGCTGTGTTTTACGGCGACAAAGCGTTGGATCGCTCGCCATGTGGTACGGGTACTAGTGCACGCATGGCGCAATGGCATGCAAGAGGCAAACTCAATCAAGGAGAAGACTTTGTTCACGAAAGTATCATCGGCAGCCTATTTCAAGGACGTATAGAAGGCATTACCGAAGTGAATGGCAAAGCCGCTATTTTGCCAAGTATTGAAGGATGGGCACAAGTATACGGTCACAACACAATATGGGTAGACGATGAAGATCCATATGCGTACGGATTTGAAGTGAAGTAATAAGGATAGTAAGGAAGAATGATGAACCCACAAGAACCAACCACTTTTTACGCAGTCAACGCCTTTACTGGTGAGCCTCTACCTATTGCGTTTCCGGTACATGGAGAGCAAGAAGTTAATCAAGCCGCCTCAGCCGCCCAAAACGTTGCGCGTGAGTTTCGCCAACTAAGTAATGCAAAGCGATCGAGCTTACTTTGCTCTATCGCCTCTGAATTGGAAGTGAAGAGTGAAGAAATCGTTGCTCGTGCTCATTTAGAAACTGCCCTTCCCGAAGCACGTTTAAGCGGCGAAATAGGACGTACCGCGAACCAATTAAGACTATTTGCCGAGGTTGTGAGATCGGGTAATCACCATCAAGCAATTTTCGATACGCCAAACCCAAACCGTCAACCACTGCCAAAACCAGATATTCGCCGTCAACAAATCGCAATTGGCCCTGTCGCCGTGTTTGGTGCGTCTAATTTTCCGCTCGCATTTTCTACGGCAGGTGGTGATACGGCTTCGGCACTGGCAGCTGGCTGTCCTGTGATTGTAAAAGGCCATACCGCCCACCCTGGCACCAGTCAACTTGTTGCAGAGTGTATTGAGGCTGCACTGGAGAAAGAGTGCTTACCGCAAGCCATCTTCACGCTATTGCAAGGCAACAAACGCGCACTTGGCCAAGCACTCGTTACCCATCCAAAAATTAAAGGGGTTGGGTTTACAGGCTCCGTCGGTGGTGGCCGTGCGCTGTTCAATCTAGCTCAGCAAAGACCAGAGCCAATCCCCTTCTATGGTGAACTAGGGGCGATTAACCCAACATTTATTCTCCCTTCAGCCATACGAGCAAACGCCTCATTGGCTGAAGAGTTTGTGGCTTCTATGACTTTGGGCTGTGGACAATTTTGTACAAAACCAGGCGTTGTATTTGTCTTGAATAGCCCAGAAACGCAAGCCTTTATCGAAACCGCTCAAGGGTTAATTCGACAACAATCAACGGCCACTTTGCTAACGCAAGGAATCCGAGAAACATATGAATCCGAAGTGGATAAGCGAACTTCCGAAACAGGCATTAACGTCACTCGTTCTGAACAAGCAGAAGCGACCAATGTCTCACCAGCACTGTTCGTGACGGACAGTAAAAACTGGCGTAAAAACCCACAATGGGAGGAAGAAATATTTGGTCCTCAATCGTTAATCGTAATCTGTGAAGATTTCGATGACATGTTGAAACTGAGTGATTCACTGACTGGATCGCTCACCGCAACCCTTCACGCTACCGCTGAAGACGAAGAACAAGCCAAGCAACTGCTTCCAAGTTTGGAAGAAATCGCCGGACGCCTTGTATTCAACGGTTGGCCAACTGGCGTCGAGGTTGGTTACGCTATGGCTCATGGTGGACCATATCCGGCTTCAACCAATTCTGCCTCAACATCTGTCGGTGCGGAGGCTATTCATCGTTGGTTGCGTCCGGTCGCTTATCAAGCTTTGCCAGAATCTTTATTGCCGGATTCATTAAAAGCGTCGAACCCACTGGGTATCCAACGCGCCATAGATGGCAGTGTGTCCCAATAAGATCAACAAATGGCTCAAAAAGGCATCAACTGATGCCTTTTATTTCACTCTACTTCTCAAAACCTTCTTTCCTAGTTGGTTTGTGCCAGAAAAACAATAAACTACTAAAGTAAAATGGATTGGATACAATATTAATTTCACGGGAGACTTCAATGTCACAGAAACCTGTTTTTAAAACGCGCACTCAGCTCGTTGAGGAAGCAATTCGAACTCAGATCTTGAAGGGCGAGTTAAAAACTGGTCAACCTTTACGTCAAGATGCGTTAGCAAAAGAGTTTAATGTTAGCCGAATTCCTGTGCGTGAAGCGTTAG
Source organism: Vibrio sp. 2132-1 (assembly GCF_033344315.1). Lineage (NCBI taxonomy): Bacteria > Pseudomonadati > Pseudomonadota > Gammaproteobacteria > Vibrionales > Vibrionaceae > Vibrio > Vibrio sp. 2132-1. The sequence goes on from NZ_JAWPON010000004.1 coordinate 113,151, forward strand.
TTCAATTGGAAGCACAAGGACTCGTTAGCTTTGAACCTCACAAAGGTGCGACGGTCACTGAGCTATCTCCAGAGAAAATCAATGAGCTATTTGAACTGCGCGCTGTCGTGGAATGCCACATTTTAGAGCGCGCGATTCAAAATATGACAGACGCTGACCTTGAACGCGCGCGCGAAGTTCGCGAACGTTTCGAGTCAGTAGTGAACAGTGGCGACGAAGTAGAAGAATGGAGCAACTACAACTACGAGTTCCACAAAGCCCTATATGCGCCAGCCAACATGCCTGAAACTATGGACGTCATTTACAACCTGAACACAAAGTGTGACCGATACATACGCATGCAGCTATTGTTTACTACAGGCATTAAAAAGGCAGAAGAAGAGCACTTAAGCTTGTTTGAAATGTGCCAAAATCGCGATATCGAAGGCGCCAAGTACCTACTGAAAAAGCATATTCTAGAAGCAGGCACAGCGATTCGAAACCTGCTGCTTGAAAGGCAAAATATCAGCCAGTAAATGGAATAACGAATAAGGTGATATTCAAGGATGAATGTTGGACCAAAGTTTTTACTTGCAGCGCTACGACAAAAGATTAAAGAAGAAGGGCTTTGCTACAATTCCTTGTCAGAGAAAAGTGGCATCCCTTTATCTAGTATTAAACGCCACCTACATAATCCAGCTTTAGGTTTGGATAAAGTACTTATTTATCTGAACTACCTGAATACCGATCTCATCGAACTCGCAACCTTAGCCAACGAGCTTCAGCACCAAAACGAGCAAATGCTAACAGATGAAGAGAGCGCCCTTTTCGTTGAGCATCCTTATTTACTTGATTTTATTTATATGCTGACTTCTCGTGATATTAAACCGCAAGAGATAGCCCAAACTTACGGACTTTCTGATACAAGCTTACGATTCTATTTGCGTATCGCGGAAATTCTAGGATATGTCGAAAACTTCGGAGACGGCTTGTTTTACCGTTCTGGTCGTCGATTTATTATGGAAGAAGGTACGGCATTAGACACCTTATTCAAAGAGCGATTTCAACAAGATTCGCTTTCTCATGATATCAACCCAGGCGTATGTATAGGTCGCATTAGGCTCACCGAAGAGCAGAAAGTGCAAATAGAGGACGAGCTTTGTAATAAATTAGCGAAACTTAACGCAGTTAACACTTCCAACAATGAAGGTGAACTAACAAATATATTAATGCGCTGCACTCCCGGTGCTCAGATATTTTTCGCTGATGATATACCTAACATTGACGGAAGCCTATTAAAGCACGTCGCTCAACTCACTAAATTAAGTTAAAGCATCAGACAAATAAATCAAACAAATCCCAGATAACATCATATACCCCTACCAAATTATTGATTCAAAGCGTTTCCTGAATCTAATTCTGATTTTTATTTAGCAAGCATCGCTTAGTCAACTAAGAACTTGTCTTAATTTCACACTTATTAATTGTCTTGTTAGATCTTTTGAAATAGACAGAAAACTTAAGTAATGACTAATTTAGCTTAAGGATAAAAGACAACTTTTTTACGTTATTTACCTCACACTATTTAACTATAAATTTGCAGACGAACAAATTAAATTAATACATTCACCTAGCTAATAAAAACAAAAGCAAAACACATAATTATAATTCTATTATTTATAAGGACATAGAAAAGTGAAATTTAAGTATTCTTTAGCAACGGCAGTCACTCTCGCATTATTACAAGGCTGTGGCGGTGGCGGCGGTGATAGCTCATCACCTACTCCGTCCACTAGCAGTGCAAACGGTCCAACATGGAAAGTTCATGATTTTAGCCAATCGTCGAAAACGTTTATCAACCAATGTGAAACGCCCCGCGTCGGACTGGACCCATATGACAACTATGCCGCCTATCCAGATAAATTGGGCTCTGCATTACACGAAAAACTCTTTTTAAGAGCTTTTACTAACGAAACGTATCTATGGTATGACGAGGTTCCTGATAATAATCCAGCAAACTACAAAACTGTTACTGATTACTTCAATACGCTGGTCACCTCTGCTACTACCGCGACGGGTAAACCAAAAGATCGCTTCCATTTTACCGTCCCTTATGAGGATGATATGAAATCATCGCAATCCGGTTTAGTTGCTGGATTTGGTTTTAACTGGGCATTCCTACGTGGCGTACAACCTCGAGACGTTCGTATTTCCTACACTGAAGAAGCCTCGCCAGCTGATAGAAGCGGCATTGCTCGTGGTGATAAGCTTCTGAAAATCAATAATATTGATGTGGTTAACACCGGTAGTCAGTCCGACATTGATTTTATTAATAAAACGCTCTTTAACCCTGACATCAATCAAGATTACACCTTCACATTTGAGAGTGTTGGCGGTCTAGAGAAAACCGTGACGCTTACCGCCTCTGATGTCATGACCTCTCCAGTTAAAAATGCCAAAGTGATTACACAAAATGGTATGCGGATCGGCTATCTGCAATACAACTCCTTTGAACCAAGCGCTCAAGCCCCGCTTATTGAGGCGTTCAGTACGCTCTCAGCAGAAAATGTTGACGAGATCGTCGTTGATTTACGTTACAACGGCGGTGGCTTAGTCCTTCAGTCCTCGCAAGTAGGCTACATGCTAAGCGGTGCTGGTCAGAACCGAGTCTTCAGTGAGTTGATTCATAATGACAAAGTGATGCGTACCATTAAAGATGGGGATAACATCTATCGCTTTACGAATCTAGCAATAGACTGGGCAGCACAGAAATATTCGGATCAAGTGCTTCCGACACTGAACAAAAAGCGCGTATATGTGCTGACTTCAGGAGGCACGGCTTCCTCAAGTGAACTGCTAATCAACGCTTTGCGCGGCATTGATGTGGAGGTTATCCAAATAGGTTCAACAACCACAGGTAAACCGTATGGGTTCTCACCAGAACAAAACTGCGGCACTATGTACTACACTATTCAGTTCAAGTCGGCGAACGAGAAAAAATTTGGCGACTTCGCTGATGGTTTTATTCCTACTCCAAAGAGCCAAATCAATACCGAGCTAGGCTTAAACAATAGAGTGGAAGGTTGCTGGGTCAATGATGACCTAACAAAACCATTAGGCGATCCGTCTGAAGGTATGCTTTCTGCGGCGCTAAACTACATGGAAACAGGAACCTGTCCGCCAGTATCCCCTTCAAGTTTCAACGCCATGCCGCGTAACATTTCATCTCCGGAGTTAAGCGATCTTCGCTCTCCGCTACGAACAGAGGCAATTCATGTTGAGATCAACTAACTTTTTACGAATGCTGATTCGGGTTGCGCTTTTCCTAGGCACTTCAATTTCTTTGATAGGATGTCAAGCTATGTCACAAGAACCCGTTGAAGCATTGAGTAAAAAGAACTCTCCGGAAACAGTCATAGAAATTCAAAACGCGATCGCAGAAATCCAAGGGACACCAGCACCTAGAATCGCAAATAACGTATTTGAATCCTCACCGCATTTGTTGATTGAAAAAGGACGAGTAAAAGGTAACAACAATCAACTGCTGGATGGCAGCTATACGGATCTTCCAGACCAATATACGTTGCAGATAAGAGGTGAAACCTGTGGCTTGTACTACGCCAAAACAGATACCTTTGTCACTCTCAGTTCACTAGATTGTGAGCCCATCATTAAGTTTTAGATCTCCCAAAAAGAGAAGCCCGCTGATATCAGCGGGCTTCCTACTTTATTGTTCAGTGTGAAACGGTCAACGTTACTTTAGTTCAATCCATGCTTTGCGCTGTTGCTTATCCATGTATGACCAAGCTACAAAGCGGCTCACTTTCTGTCCTTGGCTCATTTCAACCACACGAATGGCTTTCACACCCAATTTTTCAAGCTGCTTGCGCATCGGGCGAACGTTGTCTTTTTTGGATATGAGTGTTGTAAACCACAAAACCTGCGCGGCAAAAGCTTGGCTTTCATTCGCCATTTTTCGGATAAACGCCGCTTCTCCGCCTTCACACCACAATTCAGCGTTTTGACCGCCAAAATTCAACGCAGGCTTACTTGTCTTTACTGGTGCGGTTTGAGGTTTTAGCCCTTTCTTGCGCTGGTTTGCTTTTAGATTATCGATTTTACGCTGGCTGCCCATAGCGGCATCTTCCGCCGAACGGTGGAATGGCGGATTACATGTCGTCACATCATAACGATCATTCGGTTGAATGATACCTCGATAAATATTGGCATCATTGTATTGCTGTACCAGTGCAATTTTTCCCTTCAAAACACGATTGTGCTCTACGATCGTTTGAGCCGATTGGATGGATTTTGGATCGACATCGCTGCCCGTATAGTGCCAACCGTATTTTGTTACACCAACAATCGGATAAATACAGTTTGCTCCCACGCCAATGTCCAACGCTTTCACTTTTTGGTGCGCGTACTGACCTTTTACTTCACTATCAAGTAGTTCTGCCACTCGGTGAATGTAATCAGCGCGGCCCGGAATCGGTGGGCAAAGGTAGGTGTCGGGAATGTCCCAGAACTCGACACCATAATACGCAGCAAGCAATGCTTTATTGAGCATTTTAACCGCGTTAGGATCAGAGAAGTTTATGGAATCTTCCCCTTTCGGATTTTTGATAACGAATGGCTTTAACTGTGGTTCACTTTCCACGAGTTTTTTAAAATCGTAACGACCTCGATGAACATTACGCTCATGCAAACCATTCTTCGCTATTTTTATGAACTCGACTTCGCTCTTTCCTGCAGGCTGAGGGGATTTGCGCGCAACTTTGTCTTTAACACGCTTCGGCTTGTCTTTATTCGCGTCTTTCTTCTGACCCGCCATTGAAGCCTTTGGCTTTGCTTGCTTCGCGTTGTGATTATTGTTCTTCATTCAAATTCGCTTTTAAATCGAGGTAAATCATAAACAAACGAGCATCAAATTCGAGTTGGTGATACTCAGGCTCCATATAGCAACATAACTGATAGAACGCCTTGTCGTGGTTTTTCTCACGAGTATGTGCCAACTCATGTACCACCAGCATTCTTAATAGTGGCTCGGGCGCATCTTTAAATACATTGGCAATGCGAATCTCGTTTTTCGACTTCAGCTTACCGCCATGGTTTCTACTGATTACACTGTGCAAACCAAGCGCGTTGTTTACCGCGTGAATTTTCTTATCGTAGACAACTTTACTGATTGGCGCGGCTTTCTTCATGTAGCGGTTTTTGATTGCCATGGCGTACTCATAGAGCGCCCTTTCGCTTTTGATTTGGTGCCTATCGGAATAACGCTTTTCGAACCAAGGAACAAACTTGCCACTCGCTATCAATGAGCTCACCTGCTCTACGATGTTTTGTGGGTAGCCCTGAATGTATCGAAGTGACGGATGCATAGAGTTAACGTCTGTTATGACAAAATAAAGGCGCTCAATATACCTGAGATAAAGGACAGTTTCACCTTAGCTTTCGCCTTTCATTTATGGTGAAAGGCCGTTAAACTTCGCCTCCCAATGATAATGGAGAGAAATTCAATGAAACGTGTCGTTCTTTATGTCAAAGACAAATGCCCTCACTGCAAAGATGCTCAACGTTATCTGGATTCGAAAAATATTAACTATCGTTTGTGCAATGCTAAGATGCAACGCGGTCGCAAAGAACTTGATGCGCTTGGTGCTCGTTCAGTGCCAGTTTTAAAAATTGGTGATCGGGTAATGATTGGCTGGAACCCAAAGAACTTCGAGAAGATGTACAAAGGCGACTAGTGCTCGGACGATGAATCTGCGCTGCGTTTAAACGTAGCGCTTGATAAAGTCGATAAACGTTCGATCTGCTATTGATAAGTACCCCTGCTTGCGCCAAGCAAGTGCCAGATCCAGCGTCACTGGTGGTTCAAACGGTAAGCCAACAACGCCCGACTCATGTTGCGTCACCAATTCCAGTAACGCGGTAATCGCAAACTCTTGTTTTACAATACTCAAAATCAAAGGCAGTAAGTTGGTCTCGAATGATGACTTCATGGTAAACCCATGCTCCTCACTCACCTGATCCAAAAATTCGCGGTGAAAATAGCCATGCTGAAACATAACCAAATCGTGTTCAAAGAACTCATCAAAAGTAAGAGCGTGTCGCTGGGCTAACTCATGCTCAGGTGAAACAACTGCGACCATTTGGCTAGTAAACAAATGGTCAGTTTCTAGGTCATCAGGCACGTTATCACAACTGATCACACCGATATCGAGTTGACCATTGAGCAGCATACGACGAATCGATTGAGTCCCAGCTTCGACCAAGGTCAATTTTAACTCCGGGAACTGGCTTTTAAACGCCATCACAATTCGTGGAAAGAAATAACTGCCCATCATTGATGGCGTCCCGAGCCTTACTTCGCCTTTCGCTAAGCCTTTCAACTCATCAATCGCGAGCTGCGCGTCGTGCAACTGTTGAATCACCCGCTTGGCATGTACAAATAACGTTTCGCCCTCTTTCGTTAAGCTGATTTTTTTATCATCACGGCGAAATAGGGTAACGCCCAAAGACTGCTCAAACTTTTTGATAGAAATGCTTAATGCGGGCTGGGCAATATGCAGGGCTTTCGCCGCATGGGTAATGTTTCCGTGTTCAGCGACCGCCAGAAAATGTTTAAGTTGTTTCGATTCCATTAGATCAAAAATATATGGTGTCCATATTTTTAATATATTTTTTTAATTTATAACGAACTGATAGATTGATCACAGTCTCTCCATTTGCTCACATTAGGCAGGATTCATGGTCAGTTTTGGCACACCGGAATACAAACGCATTACGCTCTCGCTAGCGCTTGGTTCCTTCTTGGTTTTTTCAAATTTATACCTACTACAGCCAATGCTGCCCACTTTTGCTCAAATTTTCACGATCTCAGAAACGCAAGTGAACTGGTTATTTGCGGCCTCGACACTCGCTCTCTCTTTTAGCCTCGTTCCAATGGCTGTGTTGTCAGAATCAGTGGGAAGAAAGCCAGTCATGATGGCTGGTCTGTTTTCAATTCCTACCCTTTCCGCTTTGATGCTGTTTGGTGACTCATTTCTGTTTTTGGTGGTATGTCGAGCACTGATCGGTGTCGCGCTCGCCGCTTTTGCTGCGGTCGCCGTGGCTTACATGGCAGAAGAACTCGACAAGCACGCCTTCCCGATGGCAATTGGAACGTACATTGCGGCTAACTCATTAGGCGGCATTGCAGGGCGTATTAGCGGTGGCTTATTGGCGGACAATTTCAGTGTTGATGTCGCCATTGAAGTTATGATGGTGTTCACTCTTCTTGGTGTCATTGGCGTTCACTATTTATTGCCAACACAGCGCAACTTCACCCCGTCATCAAGCAGCTTGCGCCATCAAAATCGTGCGCTTATTGGTCATTTTAAAAACCAACGCGTGTGGTTCGCAATGCTGATAGGAGGACTCAACTTTGCTTTGTTCGTCAACCTTTACTCCGTCATGGGTTTCCGTCTGGTGAGTGAACCTCACAATGTGCCCGTCGGGTTGGCCTCACTGATCTTTATTTGTTACTTGGGAGGGACTTTCTCCTCTCGTTGCGCAGGCCACTGGAGTAAACGTTATTCATCAATCCTCGGTATGTTCTTAGGCGCGATAGTGAGCATGGCGGGGATGTGGATTGCGGCGGTTGAAAGCTTGACTGCAATGCTATTTGGGTTGTTGCTGATAAGTTTTGGTGCCTTCTTTACTCATACCCTCGCCTACGGTTGGGTCGGTCAGAACGCCACTCGCGCCAAAGCCACCGCGACAGCGCTCTACTTAGTACACTACTACGTAGGCGGTAGCTTAGGAGGATTCTTACTTCTTTATTGTTGGCAACATGGTGGTTGGTCGAGTGTTCTTATGGGAGGAAGCGCAGTCTACCTAGCGATGTTTGCTGCAATTGCGTATTTGAAACACATTGCCGAAAGAAAGCATACTGACCAAACACCTGACGCTGCGAGTTTAAAGAGTAGCTAAGGTACGCTCATTTGCGTAATACCTCTCTGGTTACTTGGATAACCAACTCTGCTATGCTTGCGCTACTTTAATAAAAACCAGAAAGTCGTATGTCAACGCGTTCAACACAAAACACAGATATCGAAGCGATCACTCAACAGGTCGATCAATGGCTCAAAGATGTAGTAATCGGTCTCAACCTTTGTCCATTTGCTGCCAAGCCGCAACGTAATAAACAAATCAAAATCTTTGTTAGTGAAGCGACTCAAGAAGAAGCGCTTCTAGAAGATATTTTATTGCAGCTGATTGAGCTGAGTAACACAGAACCCGAACAACTTGAGACCACGTTGGTTGTGGTTCCCAACATGCTACAAGGTTTCTGGGACTACAACTTTTGCATAGATTGGGTTGAAGGATTAATTAAGCAGCAAAACTGGGAAGGTGTTTTCCAAGTAGCGACTTTCCATCCTGATTACTGTTTTGGCGGCGCAAGGCCTGAAGACGACGAAAACCTAACCAATCGTTCTCCTTACCCGATCTTCCATTTGATTCGCGAAGAGAGTATGGAAAAGGTACTAAAACACTATCCTGATCCTGAATCCATTCCCGATACGAACATCGCTCGTGTTTCCGCCCTTTCAGAGGAAGAACGTAAAAAGCTGTTCCCTTACCTATTTCGTTAAGCACCACCATTCCCAAAGGCAGATTTATCACCAGTTAGATGCAATGCCCTTGGGGTTCAAAGTGCGGTTTGGTATCATTGCCGCTTCAATCGATTCAATGGAAATTAGAATGCAACTGTCAAAGCTAACCCAAGAGATTTTTGATCACTTATACCGTGATATCACCGAGTTCCGTAGTACGTTCGACTTACCAGTCGCAGACGCTGCAAGCCTTGATACGCAAGCAGACACACTACACACCTCTTTGGCGATCGAAGAGCTAACAGAGCTAGCAGAAGCAGATTGTAAAACTGAGCAAGCAGATGCCATCGTAGACAGCGTGTATGTATTAATGGGCCGTCTCGTTCATCTTGGCCACAGCAAAGTAGAAGACAACCTGGCGATCAGCTACTTAATTGATCTTCTATTAAACGTTGCGGTAAACCGTGGTATCGAGTTTATTCCTTGCTGGGATGAAGTACATTCAAGCAACATGAGCAAAGTATGCCGTAACGAGCAAGAGTACTCAGAAACAGAAGCATTCTACGCAGAACAAGGCATCAAGTTGATGGCGGTGCAGAAAGGTGAATACATCATCGCGAAATGCGCCGAAGATTTCGTATCGGAAGGTAAAACCATTCGTAAAGGCAAAGTACTCAAATCTGTTTACTACCGCCCTGCAGATCTAAAACCGTTAACTCAATAAGCGTTGAGTTTGGCTATCTCGATTAAAAAAAACGACCTCAAGTAGGTCGTTTTTTATTGTCCCTAAACATTAATCAAAGATTAAATAAGGTTGCTCATCTACGATGACCTTTTTGACTTGAGTATTGAACACTTCCCCGAGAGCTTCTTCCGTTAGCACAGTATCGGCACTTCCTGATGAGTGCAGCACACCGTTGTTAAGCAGCAATACTTTATCTGCGTGCTTTAATGTGCGATTGAGATCGTGATTAGCAACTAATACTCCAATTCCCTGCGCCGCCATAGCGTTAATCAATTGATAGAGCAGACCCTCTTGCGCAATATCTAACGGTGCTGCTGGCTCATCCAAAATTAAAAACTGCGAAAAAGGATTAATGGTACGCCACACCTGCAAACATACACCTGCTAATCGGACACGCTGCCACTCACCACCGGATAATGTTTGAATACTGCGATGAAGCTTATCTTGCAGTTGTACCAGCTCCACCACCATATTGACGGCATCACGCACTTTGATATCCGCAATCTCAGCACCACTTGGCAGAGATAAAGCGAGATACTGAAACACATCAACATTAAACGCTGGGCGCGATTGCTGACACAAATAACCTCGAACATGAGCTTGCTCTGACAACGGTAAAGTAAGCAAGTTTTTGTTGCCAACGTACACTTCACCACTCATACCGTCTCGGTGACTTAACGTACCAGAAATCGCAGCCAATAAAGTACTCTTACCGGAACCATTAGGCCCAACGATATGTACGATTTCGCTAGCTTTGCATTCAAAAGAAAGAGGCAATAATCGACTACCAACCGACATATGTTTAACGTGCATCATGACTCTTCACCAGCATCCAGATGAAAATAGGTGCGCCAATCGATGTTGTCATGACACCTAAAGGCAACTCTGCGGAGTCCAATAACAGTCTTGCGCCGATGTCAGCAAATACAAGCAACGCAGCACCAGATATTGCAGAAAGTGGCAATAAATAACGGTTTTCCGTACCAAAAGCCAAACGCAACAAGTGCGGCACCACCAAACCAACAAAACTGATGATGCCACCCAAAGCGACTGAACTACCCACCAAAACAGAAATGGCGAGGATCAATTTCCAACGCATTTGATGCACATCGACACCCAATTGGGTCGCATGAATCTCACCCAGCATCAATTTATCAAGCGACTTGCCTTTACAACATAACCAGGTAAGCACTGGTAACATCACCAAAGTAACGGTATGTTGATACCAACTTGCACCGCCAATACTGCCCATTAACCAATACATCAGTTGGCGTAAACTGAGATCATCACTAAAGTAAAATGCCCAGGTCACAATCGCGCTCGATAAAATACCCAATGCGACCCCAACCAAAAGCAATCGAGCCGTCGTCAGGTGCATTGCCCTTGCTATCGCCACCAAAACAAACGTGAATACCATCGAGCCTGCAATCGCTGCCAACATAAAAACAATCGGGGTAGGAAGAACAGGTGACGCGAACATGATTAAGACCATTGCTAAGCTTGCGCCACCAGAGATACCAAGCACGCCAGGTTCAGCCAACACGTTCCCAAGCAACACTTGTAACGTCGCGCCAGATACCGCTAACGCAGCACCAATAATTGCCGCAGACACTAACCTCGGTAAACGCAAGTCCACCAATAACTTCTGTTCAAATGCAGATAAGGATTGAAAAGGAGAAAGGAAAATTTCTCCGACCATCAAGTGAATGGCAGAGAGTACAGCGAGCACGATCGACATAACCATCAGGTTACGTTGCCAGCGTCGTTCCTTGTTCAGGATAAGTTGTTGAAAATCCATAGCGGCCGATAAAAACAAACGAGGCTTAACCTTACAGTTAAGCCTCGGTAAATTGCAATTAACTTCTCAAAGCAATGTTGGATTAATCGTAAACCAACTCACCCTCTTCAAAACGGGTTTTCACTTCACAAACCATCAGAGCTGCACGTTGACCTATTGCGACGTGGCGGTTCGGGAAGACAATCGCTTCGTTTTCATTCTTCGCCATTAATGGTTTGTCGCCATCATGACCAAACACTTCGCCGTGAACAAATGAGGTGAAGTTTTCAACATTGTCGTCGAACATAAAGTCAAAGTCTTCGTTCAAACGAACGATTGTGCGACTTACGCGATACTTAATGCATGGTTTTGGTAGGTGTTCTGGCTTCGTTTCCGCAATCAAATTACGTAAAGACAAATCAAACGCGGTCAGTTTATCGAGGTCATTTTCACCAATACGAGCCACACGTCCAAGCTCCATCGTGAGAGCCTGCGCACCAAAGTTCTCAGCACTGTACCAGCTAAACGTACTCGATGGTGAGTTTGACAGGAGCACAGCTTCAATGTGTGCACTGTCCAAGAAATCGATCAATGCCTTGCTGCGCACTGGATGACGAGTCTTAGGACTTACTGAAAACGTATAGTGCTTCGAGCCTCTAATCGCGCAGTGTAAATCAAGGTGCCAGCGTGTTGTCGGGTCGGTATCCTGATAAAAATCTCGAACAAGCAGCTTAAGTGTATCGGCGATAACAAGCTCTTTTGTCTGTTTGTGTTCTTTTTCGTCAAACAGACGGTTGAGGTTTTCTTCGAGGAATCGCGTGTGCGCCAGAGTGGATTCTGGGTGAGCGATAATGAACAGACAACGGGTATCGACCGTCTGGAACCCAGATTCTATGTCTTGAATAATGGAATCCACCAGCTCCATCGGTGCGGTTTCATCTCCGTGAACTCCACAAGAGATGATGATGTTCTTCGTATCCTGAGTATAATTCGCAGGGATTACTTCTAATACACCACGCTGATAGAGTTTAAGTTTTACACCGCTAGAAAGCACCTGCTCCGCTGGTGCAACATCAATATGAACATCTAACGTGTCAGTTAAAAACGATTGGCGAAAGAGAGACTTCGTCATGCGTTACTCCTTAATAGCACGGCGGATATGTTAATAAATTGTACAAAGGATTTTTGTTGCTGCGATCTCACTTATGAGTAGAAATCACTATTTCCCTCGAAAATCCGATGCCTTTTCGCGCCAGGCACTCAAATCAAGCATTGAGGCGTTTAATTTTCAAACAATTACAAAGTGTTAGGGCTGTGAACTTTACCACAGCCCTGATTAAGATCATTATGATTTGATCAAATTTTTGTAGCTATAAAGCAGATTATGCATCAACACTGCGAAAAACTTAGCCGCGCTGTACGAGCAAACGCTCAAACTCATCGACTTTTTCACGCACTAGCTCAACACTCTGCTGCCAAAACCTTGGCTGGGTTAAATCCATAGACAGATGCTTTTCGACGACATCTTCCGCCATCATGCAGCCTGTATCGCGCAGCAAATTGATGTAATCGGTGTAAAACGCTTCGCCTTTGGTTTCTCGCTGTGCATAGATACCCTTGCTAAACAAGAAGCCAAATAGGTATGGGTAGTTATAAAAGCTCACGCTATCAATAGAAAAGTGCAGCTTGCTTGCCCAGAAGTACGGATCCGGTTCGCTCATTACGTCGCCATACCATTCTTTCCAAGTTTCTGACATCAACTCACAGAAATCATCTGCGGTTAACTCTCCATCCTGGCGGCGTTCATAAAACGATTTTTCAAACTCGTAGCGAACCGGAATGTTGATCATTAAAGCTAGCGCAGATGACAACTCTTCCCACAACATCTCGAGCTTTTCATCAACGCTCTCAGCTTTCGAAATCAAATGATCACGAACGATGTTTTCTGCAAAGATAGAGGCGGTTTCTGCTAACGTCATTGGGTAGTAAGTTTGGCAAAGTGGCAAATCACGAATAACCCAGTTATGGAACGCATGGCCAAGTTCATGTGCCAGAGTCATAAGGTCTGAACGGCTGCCACTCCAAGTCATAAACACAAGTGGTGTTCGCGTTGCTGGCAGTTTGGTGCAGTATGCGCCAAGACGCTTGTTAGCATTTGGCGCGGCATCAATCCAACCATTTTGTACCATCAAACGGACAAACTCCGACATCTCAGGGTTTACTGTTTCAAATGCTTCACAAATAACATCAATCGCTTCATCAAAGTCGTAAACCTTCGCTTCACCGCTCAAAGCAGGCATAGCCGCCAGATGATTCCAAGGTTTCATCTCATCCAGACCATGTACTTGCGCCATCAATAAACCTGCTCTCTGACCAATAGCTCGACTGTCTTTGGCTACTGTCATCATCGCATTTAAAGTTTCAGCTTGGATTCGGCTACCATGCAAACTCGGCTCTAGGAAGTGAACTTCACGCTTCGTAGAACGCTTTTTGTTTTCAGTTAAGCGCCATCCTGCTAACGCATTCAAAATCGCAGCGAATGATTCTTGGTGCGTTTGCATTGCATCTTGTACGCCACGCCACGCGGCTTCTTGACGCTCGAATTCAGAACCATAAAGAATGCTTGCCGCTTGAGAAAATCCAAGCTCTTCACTATTACCATCTGTGTACTCAAGCTTCACTTTCAATGAGCCAGTCAGGTTATCGTATAGGTTACCCCAAGCCGATTTGCCATCCACACTCATCGCAGCCAGTAACTGTTCTTCTGCGTTGCTAAGACGAGTATCCGCCAACTTTCTAGAATTCAAGATAGAAAAAGCTTGCCCACTGATATCAGGATTCTCATGGTCTAACACGCGCAAGATAAACTCTTCGTCGGCATGAGTTAGTGTCAAATCAAAGGGACTGAACGCTTGGGAAAGCTCCGAAAAGATGCGGGTCATTTTACCAAGTAACGATTTCGCTTCGGCGTTTGTTGCATCAACAGAAGCATAACAACTCGCAAAATTTGCAACTGTACCCGCTAAACGACTCGCGGCTTCATTGGTCAAAATCGCATTTTGCATGATCTCTACGTTGCCACAATCTGCTGGTTGTTTATTCAAAAGATCAATACATTGTTCCACAAGAGCAATATCGTCTTGAATTCGTGGGTCAGAAAGGTCGTTATAAACGATGGACAAATCCCAACTCGGCGTTGTCATTTCTATATTTCCTTTTTATGTAACTGAGTCAATTTTCGCTTCCTGCACCTAGCAGATGGGCTTCCACTGACATCTTCCGTGACTATGCCCGTAAGCAATATCGTTCTGGGCATTTTAATATTTATAAATTAACGAGTTAAAAGAGGTACGCCAATCGAACGCACCGAGGCGTAAATTTGCTCATCTATGGTAACTGTTACATGCGTGACAGAAGCGTTTCCTATCGACAACGTCGAATACCACTTTGGGTTACGCCAATCTAACTCCAATACATGAGCAAGAATCATACGAATGACGCCACCATGCGTGACGATAAGTAGATTGTCATTGATATCGTTGATGATTTGAGACCAAACGCGACATATGCGCTCAGAAAATGTGCTTAAGCTCTCAGCATTCGGCAACGTATGTTGTGCTGGCGATTGCCAAAAAGCATCTAGCTTTTTCCACTGCTCAGTGAGCATATCAAAAGGCATACCATCAAAATCACCAAATGCCATCTCTTGTAAAGACTCATCCGTCATTACTGGTAATAATTGCTGTTCAGCAATGATGTTTGCCAGTTCTTGACAGCGTGAAAGCGGAGAAGAAATTATTCCACCCACACCTCGTCCACTCTCGGCCCAAGCCCGAGCAATACTCTCTTGATCAGCAGGCGTAACTTTTACATCTGTTTGGCCATGGAGTCCTGGTGGAGCGTCTACTTTTCCATGACGCACAAGATAGATATTGAGTGTTTTCATTTTGTTCCATCCTACTCTTTAAGAACCAACGGCAAACCAGCAGCAACAAAGGTAACGCGATGGCAAACACTGGCTAGTTTTTGATTCATCCGTCCTGCATTATCCACAAAATAACGACTAACCGCCCCCAAAGGTACAATGCCCATTCCAACCTCGTTAGAGACGAATATTAACGTCGCATCTGAGCCACGTACCACCTGTATAAGCTTTTCAATTTCTGCTTCTAGCTTCTCATTGGAACATTCATCACCTAACTCAAATATCCAATTGTTGAGCCACAAGGTTAAACAATCGACCAATACAACATCGGTGGTAGCGAAATTTGTCAGTAACTCAGATAAATGAAGGGGGCATTCATGCTCTTGCCACTCGCCCCCGCGTTGCTTTTGATGATGCGCTATTCGCTCTCGCATTTCTTGGTCAAATGGCAGCGCGGTTGCAACATAGTGTAATGATCGATGAGAAGCGACCGATAATTGCTTAGCTGTTTTTTCTGCCAAATGCGACTTCCCAGAGCGCGCGCCACCGAGTATCAATTGCTTCATGAGGAGTGATACAACCCAATCATAGTGAGATAAATAAGCAGTTCCGACAACTGTTGCGCTGCGCCAAGGCAATCCCCCGTAAAGCCGCCAATTCTCTTGGTTAACCAACGTTTGAACATCAAACGAAATACCACGAGAACAAGCGATATCAAGATCGCATCCGCGATACCAAGCACAAGCAATGTTATGCCACCAGTAAACAACAAAATGGAGACTTCTAGAGAAGACTGGCGACTTGCTAGCGGTTTACTTTTCGACGTATCACTGTCACTGACATAAGGCATGTCATAAATAAGCGTCGCTGCTAGTGCTCGGCTTGCGGTGTAAGCGACGACAATGACCAACCAAAAGTGCGGCAAGTTAGCCAGTTCACTCCAAAAAACATACTTAGCCAATAACGCCATAATGAGAGTGGCGGCACCATAAGTGCCAATACGACTGTCTTTCATAATAGAGAGGCGTCGCTCTACGGTCATGCCACCGCCAATGCCATCCGCCATATCGGTCAAGCCGTCTTCGTGAAAAGCCCCAGTTAACAATAAGCTAAACACCATCGTTAATACTATGGCAACCGACTCTGGGAAAAAAATTGAGGTGAGCGAGAATACCAAAGCGCAAAGTGCTCCAAGCACGAGACCAACTAACGCAAAGTAACGGCCTGCCTGATTCATGCGTTCTTCACTGTAAGGCAACGCTTGGGGCACGGGTAAGCGGCTAAAAAAACTGGTAGCTAATAGAAATAACTCCCACTGGTATCTTAACGATGACGGCATGACTTTCTCAGAATTATCAGGGACTGACACTAAACTGTAACTCCTGCACTCTCGAAGCTCGCCATTTTGTTGTAAAACTGGGCAGCAGCTTTTAACAGAGGCAAGGCAAGAGCGGCTCCTGTTCCCTCCCCTAGCCGTAAACCAAGGTCGAGCAGAGGTTCTGCTTTTAGATGTTCCAATACAAATTTATGTCCATTTTCTTCAGAGCGATGGGCAAACAACATGTATTCACGCGTTTCTTCGTCTAACAACGTCGCAATATAAGCCGCTACCGATACGATAAACCCATCCACTAAAACTGGAGTTTTAAGCCGCTTGGCTTCTAAAAAAGCGCCCACTATCTGTACGATTTCAAAGCCCCCAACCTGTGCGAGAATCGCTTTGGTATCAAGACCTCGACATCGGTTTACCCCCTGTGCTACCAGTTTATATTTGCGGCTCAACTGCTGTTGATTGATTCCGGTGCCAACGCCAACACAATAATCAATATCTAATGAGCTCAGTGCCGATAACAGTGCTGAGGCCGAACTGGTATTACCGATGCCCATCTCACCGAACATCAAGAGGTTTGAACCATGCAAAATGGTTTGCTCAGCAATCTTCGCACCATATTCTAAACCTAACGCCACTTGTTCTGGGGACATCGCTGATTGTTTAGAAAAATTAGCCGTACCGTTACCCAACCGTTGTTCAACCAAGTTGGGATGGGATTTAAATTCTGGAACCAGCACATCAATAGGAGCCAACATGCCGCAATCTATTACTTTGAGTTGAATGCCATTAATGTCGCAAAAACAGTTGATGGCTGCGCCGCCAGCGAGAAAGTTAGCCACCATTTGTTGAGTGACTTCGCTTGGCGCAATGCTCACACCCTCCTCTGCAACGCCGTGATCTCCAGCAAATACCAGCATGCTCGGTTTGCAGATAGCGATGGAATCAACTGGCTGAGGTTTATCCTGACTTTGAATAAGAGCTAACTGCAGTGCCACCTTTTCCAATAAGCCTAAAGAACCGACGGGTTTGGTTTTGTTATCTATGCGTGCTTGTATCTCCGCAGCAAAAGAGTCATCCATTTTTTACGTTCCTTTGATGTTGTCTGGGTGAGAGGTGTTCTGTTGTTCAAGAGGTCTTGTTCAGCGACAGTTTTTGCGCGCCCACTATTGTATACACTTGCATCCAATTGGGGCAGCGCTAATCAAGTTTATCTCAGGATAGTCTGCCGAGTTCGCAGAGCGTCTCACCTTTCTTGCACGAGATTATAAGTAACTCGTTGAAATCCGCTACAATAGCTTAGACTATGTTCCCATATAGGAGAAAAGATATGGATAACAACACCTGCGCAATCATCGCCGGTGCAACTGGCTTAGTAGGCTCAAAAGTCATTGCAAACCTCATAAATCAATCAGGTGTTGGAACATTATATTATCTTTCTCGCCGCCCACTCGATGGCGTCCTAGATGTGGACAACAAGCTTATTCCTCTCATTGATGCAGACCTTTCTATCCACCAATGGGATGAGAACCAACCAACACCAACCATCGGCTTTATCTGTTTAGGTACGACCCTTAAGCAAGCTGGTAGTAAGGATAATTTGCGTAGAGTAGATGTTGATCTGGTGTGCAAAGTCGCCCAACAAATGAAAACAATCGGAGTCAAACGCCTTGCGGTTGTTTCTAGCCTCGGTGCAAATAGTAAATCGCCATCCCATTACTTAGCTTGTAAAGGACAAATGGAACAACGAATCGAAGCTATGGATTTTGAGGAAATCGTATTTGTTCGCCCAGGCCCGCTTGTTGGTCAACGTCAAAACCCAAGAATGGACGAGAAGTTAGTACAAACTCTGTTTAAGGTAATTCGCCCACTTATGCTAGGCAAACTGTCCAACTTTTTACCGATTCGAGCAGAAGATGTCGCCAAAGCGATGATTTATCAACTTTTCAGTTATCAAGAAGACTCGGTGGTTTACTTACAAAGGAAAGAAATGCGTGACTTACTGCATCACTACGAATAACCATTTTGTACAATTAACGTGCTAATTCACGCTCTCACGCGACTAAGATCTCGTTTTTATATTCATTTTAGATCTAGCTAATACCCGTTTGTCATTTTTAAAGTTATATCACGAGCGTTATCTTACGCTCCATAAATAAATCCGTATAAAACCCCGTATAAAAAACAACCGCCACTTCGGTTGGTTGATAAGGTCAAATTATGAATTTTGCAGTGATAGCCTCTCTAGCCGTCTTTGTTGGAATATTGTTCTTTCTATTTAATCAACAACAAAAGAAACACACTCTTTCACGTCTCGTTTTGATCGGTCTTGTTACCGGTTCTCTTTTTGGTCTTGCTTTGCAACTCATTCACGGTGAAGGTAACAGCGCAATTGCTCAAACACTTGAATGGGTAGGCATTGTAGGCAGTGGCTACGTTGGTCTACTGAAAATGGTCATCATGCCACTGGTGTTGGTATCGATGATCTCTGCAGTTGTTAAATTGGAGAAAGGTGGATCATTAGGTAAAATTTCTGGCCTGACCATCTCTGTTCTTCTAGTAACGACTGCAATTGCTGCACTTATCGGTATCTTGGTGACAACGACATTTGGCCTTTCAGCAGAAGGTTTAACTGAAGGCGCGCGTGAAACCGCTCGTATCGCCGTTTTAGAAAGCCGTGCCAGTACAGTAAGTGACCTAACTATTCCTCAAATGCTAGTTAGCTTCATTCCAACCAACCCATTTGCTGATCTAACAGGTGCTCGCTCGACATCAATTATCGCTGTTGTGATTTTCGGCGTGTTAACTGGTATCGCCGCTCGTAAAGTGATGATGGAAAAAGCAGAGTTGGAATCACCGATTCGTACTTTCGTAGAAGCTGCTCAATCTATCGTTATGCGATTAGTGAAGATGATCATGGCCCTAACGCCATACGGCATCGCAGCACTGATGGCAAAAGTGGTAGCGACATCAAGCGCAGGCGACATCCTAAACCTACTTGGCTTTATTGTGGCGTCTTATGTTGCTATCGCACTGATGTTTGTTGTTCATGGCGTATTGGTCTCTTTTGTTGGCGTTAGCCCTGCGGAATACTTTAAGAAAATCTGGCCTGTACTGACCTTCGCGTTTACATCCCGTAGCTCAGCAGCAACAATTCCACTAAACGTAGAAGCGCAAATCACCAAGCTTAACGTACCACCAGCGATTGCAAACCTATCAGCATCGTTTGGTGCCACTATCGGCCAAAACGGCTGTGCGGGTATCTATCCTGCAATGCTTGCAGTGATGGTAGCTCCAACAATGGGTATCAACCCACTTGATCTACACTTTATCCTGTCATTGATTGCGATTATCACCATCAGCTCATTTGGTATTGCAGGTGTCGGCGGCGGTGCGACGTTTGCAGCCTTGATTGTTCTTCCTGCAATGGGCTTACCTGTGACCATCGCGGCACTGCTTATCTCTATTGAACCACTGATTGACATGGCACGTACCGCACTAAACGTTTCAGGCTCAATGACTGCGGGTACAATTGCTAGCCGAGTGCTGAAGTCACCAGAAAGTGAAGCAACATTGGAAGAAACACGAGCATAGAACTCAAATTCCTTCCAAAGCGATAAAACGTAAAATATCAAGCCGATGGTTCGCCATCGGCTTTTTTCATTTTCAAAAATTCAACTTGCATCTTTCGTTGCTAGTCAAGGCGTTGAATGGTCTAATACTGTCATCGGTTTTGTAAACGGTAAGCAGAATGCACCAAGATAATCAGCCCACTTTTTTCTTCTTTGATTATGAGACATGGGGAACCAACCCCGCGAAAGATCGCCCAAGCCAGTTTGCTGGTGTTCGTACAGATGAAAACTTTAATATCATCGGCGAGCCTTTAGTCATGTACTGTCAACCACCGGCTGATTATCTTCCGTCTCCTGAAGCTGCGCTTATTACTGGTATTACTCCGCAAAAAACGGTTCAAGAAGGCCTTTCTGAGCCAGAGTTTATCGCTAAGATTCACACTGAACTCGCGAGACCAAATACCACCAGTTTAGGCTACAACAGCATTCGCTTTGATGACGAAGTGACCCGTTATACTTGTTATCGCAACTTTATCGATCCATACGCATGGAGTTGGCAAAACGGTAACTCACGTTGGGATTTACTCGATGTACTACGCGCGTGCCATGCCCTTCGCCCAGAAGGCGTAGAATGGCCAGAAAACGAAGATGGCTTCACTAGCTTTAAATTAGAACACTTGTCTGTGGCTAACGGCATAGAACATAGTAACGCGCACGATGCCATGGCAGATGTGGTTGCGACTATCGAAATGGCAAAGAAAGTAAAAGCAGCGCAACCAAAATTGTTTGATTACTTTTTTTCTATGCGCCAAAAGCGCAAGCTCAATGATTTAGTCGACATCGTCAACATGACACCGTTGATGCACGTTTCAGGCATGCTAGGGCGCGAATGTCAGTACACTAGCTGGATTGTGCCTGTTGCTTGGCATCCAACCAATAATAACGCCGTTATCACCATCGATTTAGCGAAAGACCCTCAACCTATTCTTGAGCTATCCGCAGAAGAGCTGCACGAAAGACTCTACACGAAGCGCGAAGATCTTGGTGAATTGCTACCAGTGCCAGTTAAACTAGTTCATTTGAACAAATGCCCTATTCTCGCCCCTGCAAAAACGTTAACGGCTGAAAATGCAGAGTCTATTGGCATTGATCGCCAACAATGTCTCGCCAATCTCGCTTTGTTGCGCCAACATCCTGAAATTAGAGAAAAGCTGATTAGCCTCTTTTCCGTCGAGCGTAAATTCGATAAAAGTGATGACGTCGATACACAGCTTTACGACGGGTTCTTTTCTCCGGCTGATCGCGCAGCTATGGATATCATTCGAGAAACCGACCCGAATAATCTTGCTGCATTAGACATTGAATTTGATGACAAGCGTATTAAACCTCTATTGTTCCGCTATCGTGCGCGTAACTTCCCAGGCACATTAGACGAGCAAGAACAAAGACGCTGGGCACTACACTGTCGAGAAGTGTTTGAAAGCCAAATTGAAGAGTACATGCTGAATTTAGAAAACTTAGTTCACGAACATGAAAGTGACGAAAAGAAGATTGCGATATTAAAATCCGTGTACCGTTATGTAGAGAGCTTAGCTTCCTAACTCCTCCTAATACAAGCGCACCTTATGGTGTGCTTGTTGTTTATATACTGTCAAAATGATTAAAGAACGATTCTTACAACTGATCCAACTGCTCATTTCAATCTTCCTCATCATGGGAGCACTTGGCATCGGAATTACCATTCAAAAGTTCACTGGCGTTTCCGTTCCAGGAAGTGTCATCGGTATGCTCGTACTGTTTTTCTCCATGACTCTTGGGCTTGTAAAAGTCGACTGGGTCAAACCGGGCGCCACGCTATTTATCCGCTATATGATCTTATTGTTCGTTCCTATTAGCGTGGGATTAATGCAACATTTCGATATGCTACTCGCTAATGCCCTCCCTATCATTGCTAGCGCAGTTGGAGGCTCACTCATTGTACTAGTCAGCCTCGCTTGGCTGCTGGACTACTTGTTAAAGGAGAAGCACTGATATGTGGTTAGTTGTTACCATTGCGGTTTTTCTTGTCGCGCGCCAAATTGCAATCAAAGTGAATAATCCTCTAGCAAATCCTTTGCTGATCAGTATTGCAGTGCTCATTCCTTTGCTTACTTACTTAAATGTACCGTTTGAAACGTATTATGCGGATAACGAAGGGATCAGTTTTTTACTTCAACCAGCCGTAGTTGCTCTGGCTTATCCACTATATGAACAACTACCACAAATTAAAGCAAACTGGCGAATCATCACTTTTGCTTGCACAGTAGGCAGTGTGATGTCGATGATGACAACCACCTTGATCGCAGTCGCTTTCAAAGCGGATATCAGTTTAATCGCGAGTCTAGTGGGTAAGTCCGTCACTACACCAATAGCGATGGAAATATCGAGTCACCTCGGTGGTGAAGCCGCCGTTGCAGCGATCTTGGTTCTGATTGTCGGTTTATTGGGCGCAATTTTGGCATACCCAATTTACAATTTGATTGGAATTAAACACCCGATTGCACGTGGTCTGACAATGGGTACAGTCTCTCATGCCTTAGGCACCGCTACTTGTGCAGAGAAACAGCCCATAGATGCCGCGTTCTCATCACTCGCATTGGTTTTATGTGGGATCATAACTTCTATTTTGGCTCCAAGCTTTTTTGCTTTGGCTGTCTGGCTATATCAATAGTTAAGCGCTCTCGGTCTGCCCTCCTTCCGGCAGGCCGTAGCCTTTCCGCTTCTTCCTTACCCTTTTCTAAACCCTATCTTATCTATCAACCTCACCCAGTAATATCGTGAAGGGACTTGATCGAGATATACATTCATAGCATTAGCATTCTAGGTGCTACCACTCGCTCTAGATTACGTAGGCATAAAGTAGCATAGCGGTAAAAGTCGCGTTAGTAACATACTCCTGCTCCTTGGTCATATGAATATATACTGATATGGTTAATTGTGAGACGGAGATAACGCTTCACACCTGTGCAATCGAATACATGTGTGAGCTCACTCTAATTATGTAACAGAATTATCAATTGCATTATTTATCGTGATCTAACGCACGGAACATTTCTATCTTTCACATAGAATAACTGTCCATGCAATAACAAGGATTCAACATGAAAAGTCGCATTGAACAGGCGCTAGCAGGCGCTCCAGAAGCACTTTCCAAACAACTTGCTCCTATCATCCAAGCTGATGATTTTGATGCTACGCTTTCAGTTCAACAATTTGAGCAGTTGCTTTCAGCTACCGGTCTATCAGACAAAGAGCTTCGTGTTGCGCTACTTCCTTTTGCCGCAGCGTACTCCTATGCTCCCCTTTCTGACTTTTATGTCGGCGCTATCGTTCGTGGCCTTTCAGGTCGCCTTTACTTCGGTGCCAACATGGAATTCTTTGGTGTACAGTTGGGTCAAACGGTTCACGCAGAGCAGTCTGCGATTAGCCATGCTTGGATGAAAGGCGAACGTGGTCTTAAGGATATCACTATCAACTTCAGCCCATGTGGTCACTGCCGCCAGTTCATGAATGAGTTATCTACCGCAAACGAGCTTAAAATCCAGCTCCCAGAACGCGAAGAAAAGTCACTTCATGAATACCTGCCTGAAGCCTTTGGACCAAACGATCTCGGTATCGAGTCCGGCTTAATGGCAGAAGTTAAACACCAATTCTCATGTGATGATGAAGACGCACTCATCCAAAGTGCAGTTGAAGCGATGAACATGAGCCACTCTCCATACACCAACAACTTGAGTGGTTTAGCATTAGAGATGACTAGCGGCCGTGTATTCCAAGGCGCTTATGCAGAAAATGCAGCGTTTAATCCTAGCTTGCCACCGCTACAAGTTGCGCTAATCCAAGTTTTACTTGCGGGTGAAAACTTTGACAGCATCAAAGCCGCTGCATTGGTAGAAAACTCTGAAGGTAAGATCAGTCACTTAGCCGATACGCAATCAACGTTGGAAGCGTTGAATCCAGATATTCCGCTTAGTTTTGTCAACGTATAAACGACAAATTCAACAAAAAGCTCTACAACATGTAGAGCTTTTTTATTACCTAAAAACCAAAAGCAAACGTTTGCTTTGTCATAAAACTTCAGTATGATCTCCTGCAATTTCTGTCTCATCACTCTATTTTGTAAGGGAACACTATGTTTGGCACTGCAACTAGCGCAAATGCTACCCGTGTATTACTTTTAGGCTCTGGCGAACTCGGTAAAGAAGTCGCCATTGAATGCCAGAGACTTGGTTTAGAAGTGATTGCTTGTGATCGCTATGCCAATGCTCCAGCGATGCAAGTCGCTCACCGTAGTTATGTTATCGACATGTTAGATGGGAACGCCTTAGAAGAAGTTATTACGAAGGAACAACCTACTTACGTCGTACCAGAAATTGAAGCCATCGCAACCGGCAAACTGGTAGAGCTTGAAGAAAAAGGACTGAATGTTGTTCCAACCGCTAAGGCAACCAGGCTAACAATGAATCGTGAAGGTATCCGACGTTTGGCAGCAGAAGAACTGGAATTGACGACTTCACCTTATCGTTTTGCAGATAACTTTGAAGACTTCAAAGCCGCGGTTGAGCATGTGGGTATTCCGTGCGTGGTGAAGCCAGTGATGAGCTCTTCCGGTAAAGGGCAAAGTGTTATCAAGACCGAAGACGACGTTACAAAAGCATGGGATTACGCTCAGGAAGGCGGACGTACGGGTGCAGGTCGCGTTATCGTGGAAGGTTTTATCGACTTCGATTACGAAATCACTTTATTGACCATCAGAGCCGTTGACGGTGTGCATTTCTGTGCTCCAATTGGTCATCGTCAGGAAGATGGCGACTACCGCGAATCATGGCAACCGCAAACTATGTCAGAAAACGCAGTAAAAGCAGCTGAATACACGGCTGAGAAAGTGGTAAACGCGCTCGGTGGCTACGGCATCTTTGGTGTAGAGCTGTTTGTCAAAGGCGATAAAGTCATTTTCAATGAGGTCTCTCCTCGCCCTCACGATACGGGCATGGTTACAATGATTTCACAGGAAATGTCTGAGTTTGCTCTCCACGTGCTCGCGTTTACCGGAATGCCAATTAATAATATTGTGCAATATGGCCCATCTGCGTCTGCTGTTATTCTTGGACAAGGAACTTCCACAAACATTCGCTTTGAAAACCTAAGCAAAGCTTTAGCTCAACCTCAAACACAAGTTCGTCTATTCGGTAAGCCAGAAATCGATGGCCGCCGCCGTTTAGGTGTTGTCCTTACGCGACGAAAAACCACCGAAGAAGCCGTTCAAGATGCTGTTGAAAGTGCTTCAAAAGTGAATATCATTTATTAAATACGAACCACTCATACAAAAATAGCGCAGCTCAACTTGCTGCGCTATTTCGTGTTCCAAACCGAAGAGAGCCTATTCACTCTCGATTAAGTACACTTCTTCAGAGAAGCGACTTAAGCCTTTTTTCGCAATTTTAGGATGATTCTCGTCAGCTTCATCTACGTTCAAACAAGTAACTTTGTAACCTGAAAATAACTGCTCAATCTCTTCGACCGGCACGCTAAATGGAGGCCCCGCCATCTCTTCTTGAGGATAGTTGAGTGTAACAAGCAAAATACGACCGCCTGGATTCAGCAGTTGCTTGAGACGCTCTACATACTCCTCTCGCATATCTTGCGGTAAAGCAACCAACGCGGCGCGATCATAAATGATATCGGCTTGAGATACTGGTGCAGTGAAAAAGTCCCCAGTATAAATAGAGAGCTCATCAAATTGATAAAGCTCGTGCATGCCATTAAGAGGCGTTACCGTTGGCGTGTAAAAATGTTCAGCAAAAAAGGCACGCACAGCGATATGGCTTAGCTCAACACCTTCAACCGAATCATGCTTCATCGCTAGCCAAATCAAGTCTTCTGACTTTCCACATAAAGGAACTAACACTTTATCTTCACGCTTTGGATTAGTGTGTTTCCAATATACTGGTAATAGCGGGTTTACATCTTCCAAGTGAAATCCGATTTGATTGCTGGCCCATTTGTTATGCCAAAATTCTTGGTCTCTCATTTTACTTTCTACTTGTCGGCTGTTTTCATTTTGAGAGGTAAGACTAACGTTTTTTTTCAATTTGTCTATGCCGTTCATCTTTGGTTAATACTGCGGTGATAGGATGTAATCGGTCTCATAGGAGATGCGCCTTTATCTGATAATCAGAATAAAGAAAAGAGAAATGGTGATCTAACGCACGATTCTACTTCAAGATAAAACTGAAACCTTGGAATCTTTCGTAATGGCCCCATTTATAAGTTAGTACCTGATTTGCCGAACTTAGCGACCTTTATGTTCCCTATTTTCTAAGTACAAGCAAGTTAAGGAGAGTGAATGAGCTTATTTCTTCGTACTACAGCATTGATGCTTTTGGTACTTAGCCGTGCACCGGCATTTGCCGCACTTCCAATTACCCCTGCGCCTAATGGCGAACAAAATCGTTCAACCAGCCAAAACGAAGTTTGTTCGAAACTTTTTAAACACAGCCTTAGCGGTTTATATGGCATTCAGTCAATCGACACCACACCAACTCAGCCATATTCTGACTTCGACATTCTTTACAGCAAAGCTCACCAAGCGCAATTTGAACTTGAAACTATCTGTAAAAGTACCGCACTTCTTAATGACGCTCAGCCATACTTCGCAGGCGTGAAATCCAAACAACGAGCAGAAGAAAAGATAGCTTTAGAGTTAGATGGGAAAGTTGAACGTATTACTGACCTAGCACGTGCAACGATTGTAGCTGAAGACGTCGCGAGTTTAGTCTCCATTTATGAAACGTTAGAGCGTGAAACAACGATTGTGAAAGTAAAAAATCGATTCAAAAAACCTGGCCCTTCAGGATATAGAGACTTGAACTTGCTCGTTCGTTTACCAAAAACAAACCTAGTAGCCGAAGTTCAACTGCACTTGAAAGCAATCGCAGATGTAAAAAGCGGTCCCGAACACGACCTATACGAAAAAATCCAGAAACTAGAACGTCAAGCGATGTTGGAAAAACGTGAGCTAAGCGAAATAGAGCTTGCCTCTATTCGCAACATGCGTACACAGTCTAAGAACTTGTACCAACAAGCATGGCAACCATACTTAACAACGCATCTAGAAGCGGCGTAACCGATATCATTAAGCGTCTCTCATAAACAGAAAAACCACCGCATTACGGTGGTTTTCATTTGTATGCACACGAATTTTACGCAAAAAAAAGACCACGCCTTAGCGTGATCCATTTATTCGGCTTACTGTACTTTCTTCAGGTTTTCTACACGAGCTTTTAACTTCTGACCCGGGCGAAAAGTCACTACACGTCGAGCAGTAATTGGAATATCTTCACCAGTTTTCGGGTTACGACCAGGTCGTTCATTCTTGTCACGAAGATCAAAGTTACCAAAACCTGACAGTTTTACCTGTTCGCCACTTTCCAGTGCCTTACGAATCTCTTCAAAGAACACTTCCACCGTTTCCTTGGCGTCCCGCTTACTAAATCCTAATTTATCAAACAGGTTTTCTGCCAGTTCGGCTTTTGTGAGCGCCATAAAACTTTCCTCAAAGCTATGTTAAACAATGCTACGTTAGTGTAGCGCCAGAGCAGTTTTACCCTACCAATTCAACAACATATCGGGGTTACATCAGGAAGTGTATGACAAGCTTATGATTTTCGCCAACTTTTTTCTTGGCGAACAAAAGGAATAGCACTACGTAAATTATTGTTAAACGCCAGAAATTTGATATTTTTGTTTTTGTTTCATCTTTATCAGGAAAAACATCCAGATTATAAAACTAAAAGTAGTTTAAATATCAACATTAAACACTATTTAATAAAAATATCAGATATTGGTTATTTAACAGACACTTGACATAGAACTTGTCGTAAATTCAGTGATTTGTATGTAACTCGATACGTAACAATTAGATTAAAAGGTATGACCACCTGTACTTTGCAACTGTGCTTTGAAAGCTTGATTAAACCCACGCTTCTCGCTGTTTAACGATGACGCCATATATAAAGATTGATAATGTGGAAGTTCGTGTATTTCCTCATTAGCTTCTTACACTGCTTCTAGGCGACCATGATTAATCAAATCATAAATATTCTTTTCCCTGTTTTTGCTCTTGTCGGAGTTGGCTATTTGGTCGGTCGTTACATCAAGCCTGACTTTCGCCCAATAAACCGCATTAATATTGAGGTTTTTACGCCAGCACTGGTATTTTCGTCACTCGTTAGCATGCCGCTCGATTCAAATCAGGGGCCGCTTCTTTTGGCGGCAATTGTTGCGGTTTTAATTCCCGCACTACTCATGATCCCGGTATGTCGATGGACGTCACTCTCGTTTAAAACCTGGGCGCCACCACATATGTTTCGGAATAGCGGAAATCTAGCTATTCCTTTGTTTACCTATACGTTTGGAGAAATTGCGCTGTCGTCAGCAGTGCTTTTATTTGTCGTGTCAGCATGCTTGCATATCAGCTTAGGCGTAATGCTGCTTAGTCATGGCAACCCTTTTAAGCAAATAGTCAAGATGCCAATCTTTTTAGCAGCGTCGTTGGCTCTGTTTCTCAACGTGTCAAATGTGGGTGCATGGGCGCCTTTATACGAAGCCACTGCTCTACTTGGGCAAGCGGCCGTACCCGTGATGCTTTTATCTCTGGGGGCACAAATGTGTCATTTACGGTTGGACGGTTTAAAGATTGGTGTGTTGTGTACCGTGCAGTCACTGGCAACTGGTGCTGTCGCTTTTGCACTTATTTATTGGTTAATTCCCCTTCCAACGATGCAATTGCAAATGATGGTGCTCTTCACAATGCTGCCGCCAGCCGTCATGAATTACCTATTTGCGGAAAGACTGAATATAGAACCCATGAAGGTGGCGTCAATGGTACTATTTGGCAACTTTTTCAGCATTCTTACGCTGCCTCTTCTGCTTAGCTATACCCTCTCACTCGCTGCCTAACCGCCAATAAGCTATCGTTAGCGTGTATTAGCTGAAAAACAATACGTTCCTAATCTCGGGTAAGGGCCATCCCTAGTTTGGTCTAGTATTTTAAAATAATGAGGGGTGGTGCGAGCAGTAAGGAACTTGAACAACGATAAGGTAATCCTAAAAATAAAAAAACCCTGCCAAACTGGCAGGGTTTTCATTTCTTAAGAAGATACGTTACGCGAGATTAGTCACGTAGAGACGCACCAAACTTCTCAGAAACGTGAGCAACGATAGCGTCAACCGCACCAGCGATATCTGCATCTTCAAGCGTACGCTCAAGTGACTGTAGAGTCAGAGCGATTGCTAGGCTCTTCTTACCTTCTTCAACGCCTTTACCTACGTAAACGTCGAACAGTTTTGCATCTTTAAGGAACTCGCCACCTTGCTCTAGACAAGCGTTAACAATGTCACCAGATGCAACAGCTTCATCCACTACTACCGCGATATCACGACGGTTTGAAGGGAATTTAGAAAGTGCTACCGCTTCTGGGATCACTTTGCTGTTAATTGCAGACCATTCGATTTCGAATACGATAGTACGACCATTTAGACCGAACTTACGCTCAAGCTCAGGGTGAACGGTACCGATCACGCCCACTTCTTTGCCATCTACGATGATTGCCGCAGATTGACCTGGGTGAAGTGCTGGGTTAGCTTTTTTGCTTTCAGGTGACAGTGCAGCGAAAGAGTACGCTTTTTCGTTCGCAGATAGCTCTAGAATCGCTTCTAGATCGCCTTTAAGGTCGAAGAAATCAACCGTGTTAGTTTCGATATCCCAATGTTCTTCACCGCGAGTACCAGCGATAACACCCGCTAGCATAGGCTCTTGGCGCATGCCGTTTTCTGCAGATTCACATGGGATGAAACGTAGGCCGTATTCGAATAGACGAACGCGTGGCTGTTGACGCTTCTGGTTGTGAACAACCGTGTTCAGCAGACCTTGGATAAGACCAAGACGCATTGCTGACATGTCTGCAGAAATTGGGTTTGGAAGTACTAGAGGCTCAACACCAGGTACAACTAGCTTTTGCTGCTCAGGCTCAACGAAGCTGTATGTGATTGCTTCGTGGTAACCACGGTCAACAAGAAGATCACGAACGCGTTTCAGTGGAAGATCCGCTTCAACGTGGTTGTGCATCTTAAGTGCTGCTGCTGGGTTTTGGTTAGGAATGTTGTCGTAACCGTAGATACGGCCAACTTCTTCAATCAGATCTTGCTCGATAGCGATATCGAAACGCCATGTTGGCGCTACTGCCACCCAACCTTCTTCTGAAGCTTCAACAGTCAAACCTAGGCGCTCTAGGATTTCTACTACATCAGCATCAGCGATGTGGTGACCTAGTAGGTTGTCTAGTTTCGTGCGACGTAGTGCAACTTTGTTTGGCTTAGGTAGGTCTGCTTCAGATTCTACAGCTACAACAGGTGCTACTTCACCACCACAAATTTCAACAAGAAGCTGTGTTGCACGCTCCATTGCGCTCACTTGTAGTGCGTAATCCACACCACGCTCGAAACGCATTGAAGAATCAGTGTGAAGACCGTAGCTACGTGCGCGGCCACGGATGTGGTCAGGTGCAAAGAATGCACACTCTAGTAGAACGTCTTTAGTCTCAGTTGTTACACCAGACTCTTCACCACCAAAGATACCTGCGATTGCAAGTGCTTTGTTGTGGTCAGCAACTACTAGTGTATCTGCGTTTAGTTCTGCTTCGTTGCCGTCAAGAAGCGTTAGCTTCTCACCTTGCTCAGCCATACGAACTACGATGCCACCTTCGATCTTCGCTAGATCGAATGCGTGCATTGGTTGGCCTTGCTCTAGAAGAACGTAGTTAGTGATGTCTACTACAGGGTCGATAGAGCGAATACCACAACGACGCAGTTTCTCTTGCATCCATAGTGGTGTTTCAGCTTGAACGTTTACGTTCTTAATAACACGACCTAGGTAACGAGGACACGCAGCAGGAGCTTTCACTTCGATAGACACTTTATCGTCGATTGAAGGGGCAACTGCTTCTACTAATGGCTCTGTCACGTCAGCACGGTTTAGTACGCCAACTTCACGAGCTAGACCACGAATGCTGAAACAGTCAGCGCGGTTTGCCGTTAGGTCTACGTCTACTGTTACGTCGTCTAGACCTAGGAATTCACGGAAATCGGTACCGACTACTGCGTCTTCTGCTAGTTCCATGATACCGTCTGACTCAACGTCGATACCTAGTTCAGTGAATGAACAAAGCATGCCGTGAGATGGCTGGCCACGTAGTTTCGCTTTTTTGATTTTGAAATCACCTGGAAGAACAGCACCAACTGTTGCTACTGCTACTTTCAGACCTTGGCGACAGTTAGGTGCGCCACAAACAATGTCTAGAAGCTCTTCTTCACCCACGTCAACTTTAGTTACGCGCAGTTTGTCTGCATCTGGGTGTTGACCACATTCAACAACGTGACCGACTTTAACGCCAGTAAAAGAACCTGCAACAGGAAGAACGTCGTCTACCTCTAGACCGGCCATTGTAATTTGGTGAGTTAGCTCGTCAGTAGTAACCGCAGGGTTTACCCACTCACGAAGCCATGATTCGCTGAATTTCATGTTGATGAACCCTCTGGATTACTTGAACTGTTTTAGGAAACGAAGATCGTTCTCGAAGAACGCACGTAGGTCGTTCACGCCGTAACGAAGCATTGTTAGACGCTCAACACCCATACCGAATGCGAAACCAGAGTATTTTTCAGGATCGATACCTACGCTACGTAGCACGTTCGGGTGAACCATACCGCAGCCTAGTACTTCTAACCATTTACCGTTCTTGCCTTTCACGTCTACTTCAGCTGAAGGCTCAGTGAATGGGAAGTAAGATGGACGGAAACGTACTTCTACTTCTTCTTCGAAGAAGTTACATAGGAAATCGTGCAGGATGCCTTTCAGCTGAGCAAAGTTTACGTTCTCATCAACCAGCATGCCTTCCACTTGGTGGAACATTGGCGTGTGCGTTTGGTCGTAGTCGTTACGGTATACACGGCCTGGTGCGATGAAACGGAATGGTGGTTTACCATTTTCCATCGTACGGATCTGTACGCCTGACGTATGAGTACGAAGCATCAAGTCTGGGTTGAAGAAGAAAGTATCGTGGTCAGTACGCGCTGGGTGATCAGCTGCGATGTTTAGCGCATCGAAGTTGTGGAATGCATCTTCGATCTCTGGGCCTGCCTCGGTGTTAAAACCGAGTTCGCCAAAGAACTTCTCAATACGCTCTACAGTACGAGTTACTGGGTGTAAACCACCGTTTTCAATACGACGACCTGGTAGTGTTACGTCGATTGTTTCTGCTGCTAGTTTCGCTTCAAGCTCAGCACGTTGTAGTGCATCTTTACGAGCTGCGATAGCTTGCTGAACTACGCCTTTCGCTTTGTTGATCTCTTGACCAGCTTCACGGCGTTCTTCTGGTGGTAGTTTGCCTAGGCTTTGAAGTTGAGCAGTTAGCTCACCTTTTTTACCCAGATACTGAACACGCACTTCATCAAGTGCGACTAGCGATTCGGCAGCTTCAATTGCAGTGCTCGCGCTAGCAATGATCTCTTCTAGATGTTGCATCGTTTCCTCATCTACCTGTAGGTAGTGTCCATAAGGGAGTGATTGGTTTTTTGATAGCTGTACATAGTAGCCAAACCGGGCACCAATGCCAAATTGAATTACGAAAAGAAGAGGTTATTGAATAAAAAGAGCACAAAAACGTCAAAAATGTCATCTTTAGTTAATCTGCCGTTTAGTTGTGCCCTTTTGTTTTAGAAATAGTATTGAATAGATAGCTCGATAAAATCGTCATCTCTAGCAAAGTAGAGCAAATCATTTGGTGTTTCATTTTTAAACAACCAAGCATCAATTTGCCACTTAACGTGATTCGATATTCGGCTCGACGCCTCTAACTTAGCATTGTAAACATCAGCGTTATCTAAATCCTTCGTGATTCCCGTCAATACTTCCGTTCCGTCCTCATCATTGAGCGCCCAACGAATACCTGCAAACACATCATTTTGACCGATAGTTTGTGCGTTGTTCCCTCGACTGTCATAGAGGTACTCACCAATAACTCCCACATCCCAAACCGTGTCAAATGCACCGACGAAGGTATACTCAAAACCCGTCACAAGACCGACATGATTATCAGCGCTATCTCGATAAACACTTTCTAGTTTCCATAACCAATCGCCAACAATTCCTTGCACATCGAGACCGACATGACTCATCAGAGCGTAGTAAGGCTTTAATTCTCCGTACTCAAAACGAAAGTAGGGATCCCGGTTTGTTCCATATAAATAGCTTAGGCCTACGTCCCAATCGCCAAGCATTTTCGAATATCGAAAAGCCACATCTACGTGCTTCTCTTCTCTGCTTGATTCATAGATAGCATCATCAGAGACAACGGGTTCGGTTCGCAAGCGGCCATCTGTACCCGCAAACGTTCGTTCCCTAAAGTAAGGTAACAACATTGCGTGGACGGTACCCCAGTCTTTGAAAGAGGTAAAATGTAACATCGGCTGACCGAGCTTATCTTCACCATCAACGGCTTCAATAGAGTCTGTTTGGTTTACTACATCAACTAAATGGGCTGATTCAGTCACTCCCCAAAAGACCTTACTAATCCCAACTCGAAGCTCATAATCATCCCAATAAGTCAGATAAAGTGCCTCTCGTATGTCACCATGACTTCGCTCATCGTCTAGACCATCCAGACGATAGAAAGGTGTGAAAGTAAAGTTTGCATCACCATTTTGCATCTCCCAGTAAAATTCTGGCTGCAAAACCAATGACGTTTGCGCTTTGCTCTGACCCTGAGAGCCCGTTTTAAAAAACTGACGATGCTCAATATTGACTTGTCCTGCGAGCTCGACGGCAGTCAGAGGCATCGAGTAAAAAAAGGCTGCTGCACTAAGCAACAACCCAACATTTAATCGCTTCATTTTTCCTCCACTACCTCACTCGCTTCAACACATTCTTATGAAAGTCATTGTCTTGTAATCCAGTGTTAAAACGCATTTCGCTAGTCGTTAGCTCAGTACTTTTTCCTGTTTGATGGTTTGTCATCGCCATAGTGTGCGCTCGCCAATATTGGTTGAGATATTGCTTGTAATCGGAAAAAGAAAGCGTTTTTAACAAAGAGCCTTTGCGGTCGTAAAACTCAACTTTAAGTGGACGATAATGCGCTTTATCTAACCACACCGTTTGCTTGGTATAACCTGAGTTCTTATCGGTCGGAATTTGCTCTACGACGAAAACATCTTGCCCGTTTATGCTGTCATCTTTTAGGTAGTTGAAACGGTATTTTTCAATCTCAAAGGAACTGAGATCCTCATACGCGAATTCACTGCCCATAAAAGGACCTGATTTGTTACGCGAGGAAATACGTTTCACACGTTTCAGTGCAGGAAGGTAAAGCCATTGGTCATCGGCACCCACCGTATGAGAATGGTTGAGAAACGCCGTGCCTTTTACATCTCTCGGTTCATCAAATATCGTGAGCCCTTTGTCACCATCGCCATCAACTTCAAGTGATTGTAAGCGCATTAAACGTGTGCTGCTTTCTCCTTGCGCGTTTCGCAGAATCATTTGCATCGTAGCAACAGAATCCCCCCACCCTCCATCACGGGCTTTGCGCTCTTGGGCAATTTCTAGTCCTTTGGCTTCATCCGCCAACACCGCATGACTCATAATAAGCGAGACAGAAAGTACTGATACTTTTAAGGCATTTTTTACTAAATTCATGTTCAATCCTTTAATTCGTTATGACTGAGTAACAGTCTTGGTTTGAGAGTCAGTTGATTTAAGCTTATTTCGGCGCTCTACCTCGTCGTAAACGCCTTTGTCAAACAACATCAGTAGAGTCGGTAGAAAGATGAAATCCACAACAAGAGCAATGAAGATAACAATGGCACTCAACTGTCCCATATCGGCATTTAAGCGGAAGCTCGACATCGCCAGAACAGAGAAACCAGCAACAAGCACGACCGTCGTAATCCAAAGCGCGCGCCCCACGGTGCGAAAGGCGTAGCGAACCGCTTGCTCCGCACTGTGGCCATCTTTACGAGCGTGTTGATATTTAGAAAGAAAGTGAACGGCGTCATCGACAACAACACCAAGCGTTAATGTCACAACGACAGACAATCCCAAGTTAATCTCGCCAGAAACCAGCGCCCAAATACCAAAACCAATAAGCGCAGGAGCAATATTCGGGACAAGACTAATTAAGCCAAGCTTGAACGAACGCAAGGCAAAGATCAGTAATGCAGAGATTAAGACAAGAGTAATGGGCAAGGTTGACAGCATGCTGGCCATATTCGTTTCACCAATATGCGCAAACATCAATGAAGGACTAGACGCAACAACATCATATTGAGGCGCGTTTTCGTTAAACCATTGGTAAATGCGATTTTCCAAATCAACAAGCTCGACGCTGCCCAAGTTCTCCACGGTGAGAACCATCTTGATCGACGACTTATCTACATTGATTTGGTTGTTCAAATCTAAACCATACGGTAGTGACATTTCATAAAGCAGCAGATATTGAGCCGCTAATTCTCTGTCTTGAGGGAGCGAGTAATAAGCCTGATCATCTCCATGCATGTTCTTGTTTAGGCGCTTATAAACATCGCTCAAGGTCGCAACATGGTCCGTTTCTGGCTGCAACCTTAGCCAGTCAGTAAATTTACCCACGGAATTGAGAAAATTAGGATCGGCAATGCCCTGCGATTCGTTAGTTTTTATCGCGATACTGATGTTCGCCATGCCACTGATTCGCTCTTCCATAAAATCAGCCGCTCGGCGAAATTCATTGCTATGGCCAAAGTACTCGACGGATTCATCATTGACTTTGTTCAGCGGAATCAAGCTCGCACTCGCGACAATAACAAGCACCGACAACGGCAATAACGCATGTCGCTTTGACACCACGAAATCTCCTAAATGATCCATAAAGTGCTTTCTTTCATCAGAAGTATCCGACTTCACCGTAACCGGAAGGATATTAAGCAAGGCGGGAAGTAACGTGATGGAAAGGAAACAAGCAACCATGACGCCAAGGGCTGATAGGTTGCCGAAATCTCTCAGGATTGGAGAATCCGACATATTCATCATTAAAAAGCCGATCGCGGTGGTAATGGAGGTAATCAAGATAGGCATGAAATTGAGCGCAATACTTCGCTCAATAGAGTGGGCTTTACTAAAGCCGTTTTGCATAGACTGACGCATTGTCGCGATGATGTGTACACAGTCTGCGACGGCAAGCGTCATCACCAAGGTAGGCACATTAACGGTCGCCGTGCTTAAGAACATACCAGCCCATCCTGACAAGCCCATTGTCACCATAACCGAGCCGATAATAACGATGAGCGTCGCGATGACGCTAAGCAATGAGCGCAACATGATGGTCAGAAACACCAATATCACTAGTAACATAGTAGGCACTAATGTTGCGCTATCATCTTGGGCTGCGGTCATAAATGCGTAGTTCATTGCAATAATACCAGCCTTGTGGAATTCCGTGTCTGGGTACACTTGCTGATAACGTTCAATCATTCCGTTTATGTAAGCAACCACCTCTTGTACTTCAGCAGTTTTATCTATTTCAGGGAGTTGGACCGTAATGTTTACGACCGTGACATCTCCTTTTTCAGAAATCAGTGAACTTTTCAAAACCGGCTCACTCAACGCAATACTTTTGACTTTCTCTATTCGTTGAGGTGTCAATTCATATTCGCTATACAGTAAGTCTTCGACAAGAAGATCATCTTCAAACGCTTCGGTATGCTGGTAGTTGGCGAGGGAATCAACGCGGGTGGAGTATGGAACTTGCCACGCCTCGTCAGTGATCTGCTGAATAAGAGATAATGTACTAGGAGTAAAAACAGTGCCGCTCTTTGGCGCTATAACCAAAGCAAGACTGTCAGATTTTGCAAAGGTGGTTTGAATTTCATCAAACGCAAGTAACTGCTCATTTGTTCCATCAAAGAAGATGTCGTAATCTCCTCTAAAGTAAAGATTTTTTCCTCCAATAGTTGCTATGACAATCAATAAAACGGTAGCAAGCATCACCAATACACTGTAATTCGTTGGTAGCTTACCCCACCCTGAACGGGCGTATTGTTGAACGTTGTGATGTGGCATCACACTCTCCTTTTGTGACGTTTCGTCAAATTTAAAAACTAAAAAAACAGCAAATGCTGTAAATAACCAGACAAACTCGACATGCAAACTTTAGATCGAATGAATTTGGCTACATAAGTCAGTTTTTAGTAACTTCCTATGCTTCTCGTGATCATTGGCTGAACGCCAACCCTCGAGATTTAATGACGATTCGTCACAATAGTGCGATAAAAAAGCCAACCATAACGTCAGATTGGCCTTTCCAGTTTATTAGCGATTCACTGACTCTAAATAAGCAAGCTCTTCACTAAATAACTCCTGCTCCACTCGACGCCAGGTTTTACGGTAGTCCCATTCTGTAGATAAAGGCGACCAACCTAAACCATCAAGTAACATATTCGCGTTGTGCAGTACTGAGAATGGGTCTTGAATTCGCTGAATACATCGACTGTTCGATGCATTTTGCGCCAAAGCGTTTGAACCGAATGCAATAGACCAGTTGGCGAATACAATAGCATCAGAACCAATTGCGGGAGAAAACTTAAGATCACCACATTCTACCGCATTGTTCACCAGCGCATCAGCACCATCTATTACTTGTTCTTCCAAGTTATTCAGTTCATTCACACGTTTAGGCGAAGCCTTCTCTAGAACCCAAGGCGTCTTTGCAACAATCGCACAAGTTGATAGTACTGGCTCCATACGAGCGTAAATACGATAACCTACATGCATCGCAATGATTTTTTCTCTGGTATTGCCATTAAATTTGGCGGTACGTTCGAAAAATATTGCTTCGCTTTTCAGCGAATGAATACAAAGCGCAAGAATCACATCTTCTTTGCTGCAAAAATGATTGTAGATCGTCCCTTTAGAATAAGGGCTTGACGCTGTAAGCTTGTCCATCGTTAAGTTGGCAAAGCCTTGCTCTTGAACTAAAGACTTAGCCAATTGAATAAGCTCTATCTCACGATCAGCAATCGCCTGTTGCTTTTTTGTTAGCCCTGAAGACACACGACATCCGTCTTGCTTGCTATATTTTTTACAGCGAAAGTTAAACATAATCCTTTGATCCGTATACCAACACACTCCCAATAATTGTAACACGATTCTTTAATACGGGAACGCAACTAAAGTTGACGAACCGTCACAAATGACACTTCGTCATAATAGATCAAAAAACAAACATTTCAAGTATGAATTTATAATTAGAAGATAAATAGCTACCAATTATGCATACCCAAGTAGCTACAGGATGCTTGGTTCAACGAGAATGGTTTCTTTGTAGAGGAAGCGAGAGAGGCTTTGGGAGGAACAACGAAGGAAATCAGCATGTTAAAAATAACGAAAGTAGATGCTGAACAGGTATTATTCGAAATAAGCCCAACACACTTTAAGTCTGAATTAAGAGCAAACACCGCTGAATGCCCTACTTACAAAGTATTTGCTGTCTTAGGCTTTTTCTTTTGCAACGCCCTTTCAGAAACTCTCTTCAAAAAAGGCTCAAAATCTATATAGATAGGCTTGGCTTATCACCTGCAGCTGCGATGGCATAACGAATATCATCAATAAATCGCCCCTCTGTCTCAATAATGCCGTCAGAGAATGTGACTGGCTGATGTGGCCCAGCAAGTAGAACAATATTAGTAAAATCAGAGACATTAAAGTTCTCTGCTACAACATTTTTGGAATGAAAATCAATGACGGTCTTTGCAACTTGATCTTCCAGTAACAAAAGCTGTTCTTCAGTAATTTTCATACGCGCCAAAGCAACGCGAACACACTTATCGTGGGTAGTCGTCTGCTCTTTTATGATTTCGGTATATTTGTCGTTGAGCTTGGAGTTCTCTGCATAGCTATAATATAAAGGCCCGTGCAGCGTTATATTTTTATCTTCATCAACGTAAACGAGATCCAACAACTCTAATGCTTTTAAGTAATCAGACATGCTCTGCTCAGACAAGTCATACTTTTTCTTTAAAATAGAATAACCGTCTTTACCTCGAAGCATTCTCAATTCACGATAAAAGTCGTAAAGGTGAGGGAATTGAAAGAATACTTCATCCTGTGTGCGACTAAAGTAATCCTCGTCTTCACCTTGCAATTGATTTGCGAGCTTTTGTAGTTCATCTAACGTGCAATCAACCGCTCTACAATATTCCAGCAACTTATCTAAAGCGAGATTCGTGCTTGTAAGATGTCTCTTAAAGGTAGATAGTGGCATACCCATTTTCTCAGATAGCTCTCGATATGTTAGCCCTTTTGTTTTAATCGCTTGGCGTAATGCGGCTAGCAAGTATTCGGGAGTCAGATCTCTCATCTACAATTCCTTTTGGCAATGTTACAGCTGTATAGTATTTGTAACAATTTAGAACCGCTTGGCAAGGTATAAGTTCATATTTTTATAAGAAAAACATGAATTAATATACCGAAAAGAGAATTCACACAACAAATGAAAAATTCAATATGAATTCAATTTCATTATAGATATAAAATAATATGCAAAATAAAAGTAAAGCAATTACTCTAAATCATCGTGATTAATTTTAATAGTAACGTAAAGTTGAGAATATAAACCTATTCTCTCTACAAAAATCTAGAATAATTAACCTAAAAGGAACAGAACGGTAAATGCATAATAATTCACCGCTCTCTATTAGCATTTTTGCAATGCTATTCAAGTAGACTAGTCCGCTAGTTTCACTGCAGTACCAAATGCCAAAATTTCCGAAGAACCATCTACGATTGAGCTTGTGGTAAATCGAATCCCTACTATTGCATCGGCACCTTTAGATTCAGCGTCCGCCACCATGCGCTGTATAGCAATATCACGCGCGTCGGTCATCATTTCCGTGTAACCACGAATTTCGCCGCCAACAATGCTCTTGATACCCGCCATGAGGTCACGGCCAATATGCTTTGATTGAACAACATTACCAGTTACAACCCCTCTGATTTCAGAGATCTGCTTGCCAGGAATGCTTTCGGTCGTTGTGTAGATCATTTTTAATCCCTTATAAACGTAAAAATTTATACCCAAGCTACCTTATAACTAACATAAGATGCTAACCAATAAATTGAGAACACTGATAAACAATACTCTAAATAGCCAAGCTAAAAGTCATTTGGGTATAAATTTTAGCAATAAAAAAGGAGAGCTAATGCTCTCCTTCTCTTAATCC
The DNA here is from genome assembly GCF_033344315.1 of Vibrio sp. 2132-1. Lineage (NCBI taxonomy): Bacteria > Pseudomonadati > Pseudomonadota > Gammaproteobacteria > Vibrionales > Vibrionaceae > Vibrio > Vibrio sp. 2132-1. The sequence goes on from NZ_JAWPON010000004.1 coordinate 153,428, forward strand.
TAAACTGCTAATTAAAGAGCAGCTTTCGCTTTTTCAACTAGAACTGCAAATGCAGCTTTGTCGAATACAGCGATGTCCGCAAGGATCTTACGGTCGATCTCGATAGATGCTTTCTTCAGACCGTTGATGAAACGGCTGTAAGATAGACCATTTTGACGAGATGCCGCATTGATACGTGCAATCCATAGTTGACGGAATTGACGTTTCTTAGCGCGACGGTCACGGTAAGCGTATTGACCAGCTTTAGTAACTGCTTGGAAAGCTACGCGGTAAACACGTGAACGCGCACCGTAGTAACCTTTAGCTTGTTTTAGAACTTTCTTATGACGTGCACGAGCTTGTACACCACGTTTTACGCGAGGCATTATGCTTCTCCTAAACTAAACGATTGATAACTAAAAAGAATTAAGCGTATGGCAACATACGGATTACTGCAGCCACTTCACATTTTGGAAGGATTGCATTCGGACGTAGTTGACGCTTGTTCTTAGTAGTACGCTTAGTCAGGATGTGACGTTTTGTAGCGTGCTTGTACTTAATACCACCAGCAGTTTTCTTAAAACGCTTAGCAGCACCTTTGTTGGTTTTCATCTTAGGCATGATGAATAACTCCGCATTGAGTAGGTTTAATAAACAACGTAATTAGGGCGAACAAAACCCAGCCATATGCCTTTATATAAAGGAAAGCGGCTAGGTTTTAATTACTTGATGAGCCGTTAATTACTTCTTTTTAGGGGCTAGCACCATGATCATCTGGCGACCTTCAATCTTCTTAGGGAAAGATTCAACTACAGCAATTTCTGCAGTATCTTCCTTAAGACGATTTAGAACGTCAACACCGATGTCTTGGTGTGCCATCTCTCGGCCACGGAAGCGAATTGTTACTTTCACTTTGTTGCCTTCTTCAAGGAAACGCGTCAGGTTGCGTAGTTTTACCTGATAGTCTCCAATATCAGTTCCAGGACGGAATTTTACTTCCTTGATCTGGACCTGCTTTTGCTTCTTCTTCTGCTCTTTAGCAGTTTTGCTCTTCTCGAAGAGGAACTTACCATAGTCCATCACACGACAAACAGGTGGCTCGGCGTTAGGACTGATCTCAACGAGATCCATACCAGCTTCTTCAGCAGCTGCAATGGCTTCTTGAATCGATACAACACCAACTGATTCACCGTCAGCGCCTGTTAGTCGAACTTCACGAATACCACGAATTTCACCGTTGATACGGTGCGGGTTTTGTTTTACCGGCTGTTGGCCACGTCTTCCGCCTTTAATAGCTTATTCCTCCAGATTGAGCTTACGGCTAGAGATCTCGTCTTGGATGTATGCAATAAAATCATCCACTTTAAATTTACCAAGATCTTTACCTTTACGAGTACGCACTGCTATTTCGCCAGCTTCCATTTCTTGGTCACCAACAACAAGCATATACGGTACACGCTTCAAAGTATGTTCGCGGATTTTAAAGCCAATCTTCTCATTTCTCAAGTCCGCTTTAGCTCTAATTCCACTTTTTTGTAGTTTTTGTACTATTTCTTGAACATAACCTGACTGTTTATCAGTAATGTTCATAAGAACTGCTTGTTCTGGCGCCAACCAAGTTGGGAAGAAACCAGCATATTCTTCGATAAGGATACCGATGAAGCGCTCTAGTGAACCTAGAATCGCACGGTGAATCATTACCGGTACAAGACGTTCATTGTTTTCACCTACATAAGTTGCACCTAAGCGACCTGGTAGGTTGAAGTCTAGCTGGACAGTACCACACTGCCACGCACGGTCTAGACAATCGTATAGTGTGAATTCAATCTTAGGGCCGTAGAACGCACCCTCGCCTTCTTGAATTTCGTATGGGATATCCATCGATTCAAGAGACTGCTTCAATGCTTCTTCAGATTGATCCCAGATTTCATCTGAACCTACACGTTTCTCTGGACGAGTAGACAGTTTCACTACGATGTTGTCGAAACCAAATGTTTGGTACGTATCGTACACCATCTTGATACAGTTTGTTACTTCTTCTTGAATTTGGCTCTCAGTACAGAAAATGTGAGCGTCATCCTGAGTAAAGCCACGTACACGCATAATACCGTGTAGTGCACCAGATGGTTCGTTACGGTGACATGAGCCAAACTCAGCCATACGTAGCGGTAGGTCGCGGTACGATTTTAGACCTTGGTTGAAGATCTGTACGTGACCTGGACAGTTCATTGGCTTAATCGCGTATTCACGGTTCTCAGAAGAAGTTGTGAACATTGCATCAGCGTATTTGTCCCAGTGCCCAGAGCGTTCCCAAAGAACACGGTCCATCATAAGTGGACCTTTCACTTCTTGGTAACCGTACTCATCTAGCTTAGCGCGGATGAATACTTCTAGATCACGGAAGATAGACCAACCATTGTGATGCCAGAACACCATACCCGGTGCTTCTTGCTGCATGTGGAATAGGTCTAGTTGCTTACCAATCTTACGGTGATCACGCTTCGCCGCTTCTTCTAGGCGAGTTAGGTGCGCTTTCAGTGCTTTCTTGTCGTGGAAAGCCGTACCGTAGATACGTTGAAGCATTTTGTTGTCGCTGTTACCACGCCAGTAAGCACCTGCAACATTCAGCAAAGTGAAGTGTTGACAGAAGCTCATGTTAGGAACGTGAGGACCACGACACATGTCGATGTATTCTTCATGGTGGTAAAGGCCTGGACGATCATCACGAGATACGTTTTCGTCAAGGATTTCCACTTTGTATGGTTCGCCACGTGATTCAAACGTATCACGCGCTTCCTGCCAGCTTACTTTTTTCTTAACCACTTCGTACTTGGTTTTCGCTAGCTCTTTCATACGCTTTTCAATCTTTTCAAGATCTTCTTGCGTTAGAGATTCGTCTAGGTCGATATCGTAGTAGAAGCCATTGTCGATGGTTGGACCGATCGCCATTTTAGCTTGAGGGTAAAGCTGCTTAAGAGCGTGACCAAGAAGGTGAGCACAAGAGTGACGAACGATTTCTAGACCGTCTACTTCATCTTTAACTGTGATGATTTCAAGGCTTGCGTCTTCTTCAATTAGATCACACGCATCAACGCGGTTACCGTTTACACGACCAGCGATAGTTGCTTTGGCAAGACCAGGACCGATCGATTGCGCAACTTCCATAGTAGAAACTGGGTTGTCAAATTGACGCTGACTGCCGTCAGGAAGAGTAATAATAGGCATGCTATGTCCTTTACAGTGGTGTTGCACACCAAGCAACACATGTTATTCAAATTAGAAGCTATTTGTTGAAAATAGTTGAGAGTCAATAAAGGCCTCTCGGTAACACGAATACCGGACCGTTATCGAGAATGGGATTGTACCTAGCTCACATTTAGAATGCAAAGCGCGATTTTGTTTTGTCATAAGAACTTAACCGCAGACCCGTCACGACAATCTGATCATGCTTTTTTAAGAGACAGCATAACTTGTAAACGGAATTGCCCCTCAATGAACTTACACAACAAATTACAATATCGCCTATTACGTGTGAACCGATACAAAACCTAACACGCTGGGCGAGAGCTCAACGTGCGATTTAGGTATATAGTTGTTTTATAGAGTAGTTTGTATGTAGGTATTCATCATGGTCTATTTCAAATCGCGCTTTATGGTGCTTCTAAGCACCTCGATATGTTCTTTGCAAGCCTTCGCATCAAATGACTTATATGGCCCGCTGCGTTCTTACGCACAATCCCCAATGCAAGTGGTTAGTCACACCAACGTACTGCGTTCAGGACATAGTCTACCCTATGGTTTTGTCGAAGCTTATGGTTCGGGAACCGTGGCAAGTGTTTGGGCTCATACTGATGAATACGCACTGGATTATTACCACAATCAAATCGAATTAGGCAGCAAATGGCAAGTCAGCAACCGTTGGCAGTGGGAGCTCAACTATCGATGGGTCTTTGCCGCTGACAACCATTTAGATGGACTGACGAAAAGCTTCCATAAACTTTTCGGTATCGGACAAAATGGGCGGGATAAAGTAGACAGAGATCGTTTTTACATTTCAATGCCGCAATATGATGTGCTTGAAGATGATTTCGAAGGACAAACACTGGCCAATAACCTATCTACTTACTTGCAGTATCAAGTGTTCCAAAATGAACATCACGGCCTATCGATTGGCGGCAGTTTGTATTTTAACGATGTGGCTCACAGCACTTTTCAAGGTAGCAGTTTCGAGCAAGGCTTCCAATTAAACTACAGCTACTTAAGTGATGCTCATGCATTTTATTCGATGATTGGCATGACTTTTCGCTCGGATGACCGTGCCTTGCTCGATCTGCCCTATCGACATAATACGATTGCCATTGCGGGTGGGTACCGTTATGCCTTAGAAGATAACCATCACCTGATGTTGGAATATCATTGGTATCAAGGCTCAACAGAAGGGCCCACAGAGTTTGCTGATGCCTCTAATGAACTGGTATTAGGCTATCGATATCTAATGGAAAATTCAGCGCTTGAGTTTTTAGCCGTAGAGAACGCAAGAAACATGGATAACAGTACCGATATCGCTTTCACAATAGGATATCGGTACATATTTTCATCAAGTTGATGAGAGCTATAGATTTAGCGTTGGTGCAACTGCGGTTGCGACTTGAGCATCGGTTGCATTGATCGGCAACGTAAACGAGCGATATTGGTCACCAGCCAAACTGAGCGAACGGTCAATCTCTGCCAAACAATGCATGACCTGCCCTTCCAGAATAAAAGAGAGCTCAATTTCTTTTGATGAGATAAAGCCGTTGTTACGGAACTCTAGTTCTTGATAAATACCAGAGCGAGAGGCAAACGAGCCACCGCGCAAAAAGCCTTTTTCAACATCGGCTTTAACCATTGTGAAACCAGCTTGCTCGATCGCTTGAATAACCCGAGATGCTACTGGTAGTGGTTTCACTTCAATATAGTCACGGTCACGCGGATCAATTGCAAAATCAATATCTAACGTCGTCTCAACCCAAACATGACATTGATTCTTAAGTGCGCTAACCGCAGTAATTGGCGTTTCATCATGCAATTTTAGCTCAAACGGAACCTGCTTTTCTTCATTAGGTTGAATCACAAAAGGGTCAACTGCTTTCAATTGATCAATAGTGAACGTTTGGTAACTTACGCTATCATCCACTTCGACTTTCATTTCCGTGTTCAATTTAATCGTAATAGCATCAATTTGTTGTTCGACGTCTCCGCCTTTGATATGAACATGCCCTTTCAGCGTCGCTCCTTGAAACACGCTCATTTCGTCCAAAATGGTATCTACTTTTGCAGAGCCGATCCCCAGTGATGCTTTCAATTTTTTAAACATACTTTCCCTTTTTTAGCGATTTTTCTTCTAATAATCGTTTGTTTACACAATTGTTTTCTGCTGTGCAAGCAATAGACCACAAGAAAATGTTTGAATTCAATCATCAATCCAAATAATGCTCAGCAACAAGAGTCATTCAGCTCTGCAATAGGATTGCTCGGTCACTAAGCGGTACATTCGTCGAGAAATGTTTGCAATTTGTACCTAAATTAAGCAGTATTTGTATAGTCAAATAAAGGGAGATCATTATGTCTGCACCACTCTACATTCAAATTAAACAATTTATCCTGGATAAAATTGATGCTGGAGAGTGGGTAGTTGGTCATCGCATCGCCACCGAGATTGAGCTTACCGAGCAATTTGGTGTCAGTAGAATGACAGTGAACAAAGCAATTCGGGATTTAGTAAATGAGGGCCGATTACAACGTCGCCCACGTTTAGGCACGTTCGTGTGTGATCCTGGTGAAAAGTCAGAATCTCCTCTGCTAGACATTCGAAACATTGCCGAAGAAGTCAGCGATAGAGGGCGAAAGTATGGCAGTAAAGTGCTCAAACAAATTGCCATAAAAGCAGATGACAACATTGCGACAAAACTCGGCGTTATGCTAGGCACGACAGTGTTTTACAGTGAAATTATTCACTATGAAGACCAAACGCCGATTCAATTGGAGCTCCGCTGGGTGAATAGCCAATATGCCCCGAGTTATTTAAATCAAGACTTCACACAAATCACTCCAAATCAATACCTGTCAAATAATTGCCCACTCAGCGCGATAGAACATACTGTAGAGGCAATTGTGCCTGAAAGCCGTATTAAGCAAGACTTAAAAATGCAAGCCAATGAACCTTGCCTTCTCTTGAATCGCAGAACGTGGAGCCAAGATAAATTAGTCAGTACCGCCCTACTTTATCACCCTGGTAACAAATATAAGCTGAGCTCAAAAGTGCTCATTTAAGGACAAGATTTGTCCTCTAGATCTACGTTTTGATCACATTTTAGCAACATCAATCTTGTCAGTATTCTTATTTTGCTCTATTTATTTGTATATACATTTAATGATACAAATAAACACAGGGACACAAACATGGATTTGCTGATTGAAAACGCACGTCTAGTTACCATGCAATCGGGAGAATGCGGATACCTTCCAACGCCTCCAGCGCGCATTGGTATTAAATCTGGAAAAATCGTTGCGATCAGTACTTGTGCCATTGGTGAAGACGCACCGCAAACCGAGTCTCTGCTGTCTGCCCAACATTACGCTCAGAGTATCGACCTTCAAGGCAAGTTAGTTCTGCCAGGTTTGATCGACTGCCACACTCATCTTATTTACGCGGGCAATCGTGCCAACGAATTTGAAATGCGCTTAAACGGCGTGCCATATCAAGAAATTTCCAAACAAGGCGGCGGGATTCTCTCAACGGTACATGCGACACGCTCTGCAACCGAAGCACAACTAGTTGAGTTAGCGTTACCACGTTTAGATGGGTTACTCGCGAGTGGCGTCACTTCTGTCGAGGTGAAATCTGGCTATGGATTGACACTGAATGATGAAATAAAAATGCTCCGTGCAGCCAAAATGCTTGAACAAGAGCGCAAAGTTAAAATCACCACTACACTTCTCGCCGCTCACGCCATTCCGCCAGAGTTCCAAGGTCGTGCAGATGATTATATTGAGCACATTTGTCAGGACATAATCCCTGTTGTCGCAAAGGAAGAATTAGCTACGAGTGTCGATGTTTTTTGTGAATCGATTGGTTTCAATCTTGAACAAACAGAAAAAGTGTTTGTAGCTGCAAAACGCCACGGCTTAAAGGTTAAAGGGCATACTGAGCAACTTTCTAATCTCGGTGGTACAGCCCTCACTGCGCAATACAACGGTCTGTCAGCGGATCACATCGAGTTTTTAGATGAGCAAGGTGTTAAAGCACTTGCTCGATCAAACACCGTCGCCACTCTATTGCCTGGCGCTTTTTATTTTCTAAGAGAAACTCAGTTACCACCGATTGAGTTGTTGAGAGAGCATAACGTGCCGATGGCAATTGCTACGGACGTCAACCCAGGTACATCACCATTTTCTGATCTCACACTCATGCTGAATATGGCGTGCACACTATTTCGCCTTACACCGCAAGAAGCACTGCGTGGTGTAACGCAACATGCAGCCAAAGCTCTGGGTTATCAAAACTCACGTGGCGAAATCAAAGTAGGGTTTGATGCGGACTTCTCTATCTGGGATATCGAAAGCCCTGCGGATTTAAGCTATCAAGTCGGAGCAAAACGTCTGGTAGGTCGTATAGTAAATGGTGAATACATTTCACACGGAGGCCACTAATATGTCTCAATTCGACCTACACTCTCCCCTATTTCATTGGCAAGGCCGTCATGATGCCGAGGACGGCAAGCTTGGTCAGCGAATTCATCACGTTGTTCAACGCCAAAAAGCAGATGAGTTGAGTGCCGTTGCGCATGGCGTCTCATTACTCGGTTTTGCTACCGACGCTGGCGTTGCGAGAAACAAAGGACGCATTGGCGCGAAAAAAGCGCCAGACTTAATCCGACGAGCACTCGCTAATTTAGCATGGCACCAAGACGCCCCACTATATGACTTAGGTACTGTGGTGTGTGAAGACGACTTACTGGAAGAGAGCCAAGCTCTATGTGCAGCAACCATTTCAAGCGCACTGCCCCATACGCCAGTCATCGTGCTGGGTGGTGGGCATGAGATTGCGTGGGCCTCGTTTTCCGGCTTAGCGGAATATTTTAAAGCGCACCATCCAGAGAAGAAGCCTAAAATCGGCATTATCAATTTCGATGCGCATTTCGATTTGCGCGCATTCGAGAGTAACCTCGCCGACATAAGACCGAGCTCTGGTACACCCTTCAACCAAATTCACCATTTTTGTCAACGTAACGATTGGGACTTTCATTACGCTTGTATTGGTGTAAGCCGCAGTAGCAACACTAAAGCGCTATTTGAAAAAGCAGATGCGTTAAATGTTTGGTATGTAGAGGACAATCAGCTCTGCTACTTAAACCACAGTTATCACTTAACTCAGCTTCAGCATTTTATTGACGACTGTGACTACCTCTATTTGACTATTGATCTGGATGTATTCCCTGCTGCAACCGCACCTGGAGTCAGCGCACCAGCAGCTCGGGGAGTGAGTTACGGCACAATTGCCCCCTTTTTAGATCGAATTCTTCATTACAAAAATAAGTTAATGCTGGCTGATATCGCCGAATACAACCCAAATTATGACGTCGATAGTCAAACAGCACGATTAGCTGCCCGTTTGTGTTGGGATATCGCCAACGCAATGGCGGAAAAACAGCACAAACCATAATGCATCCCAGATGCCACTGATTATTACGACCAAGCAAGTACTTGGTCATCACGAGAAACTAAAGGAGTCTGAAATGACACAGCGCCAGGGACAAGATCCACGACTTGATACAAGCAGAACAATTCGTGCACCTCACGGAGATAAACTGCGCGCAAAATCTTGGCTAACCGAAGCCCCTCTTCGTATGCTGATGAACAACCTTGATCCTGATGTTGCAGAACATCCACATTCACTGGTTGTATATGGCGGCATTGGCCGAGCAGCGCGAAACTGGGAATGTTACGACAAGATTGTTGAAGTACTTGAAAGACTCGAAGATGACCAAACGCTTTTAGTTCAATCAGGCAAGCCTGTTGGTGTTTTCCCTACTCATAAAAATGCCCCACGCGTGCTTATCGCAAACTCAAACCTTGTTCCGCATTGGGCAAACTGGGAACACTTCAACGAGCTCGATAAACAAGGCTTGATGATGTACGGCCAAATGACCGCTGGCAGCTGGATATACATTGGCTCGCAAGGTATCGTACAAGGCACATACGAAACGTTCGTATCTGTTGCAAAAAAACACTTTGACGGTGAAGCAAAGGGCCGTTGGATTCTAACGGGTGGTCTTGGTGGCATGGGTGGTGCTCAACCTCTCGCTGGTACAATGGCGGGCTTCTCCATGATTGCAGTAGAGTGTGATGAATCACGTATCGATTACCGCCTACGTACAGGCTATGTCGATAAGAAAGCGACTTCTTTAGATGAAGCGCTAGCTATCATTAAAGAGTCAGACACACCAGTATCGGTTGGTCTACTAGGTAATGCAGCAGACGTTTTCTCTAAGCTGGTAGAACGTAATATCACGCCTGATGTCGTAACAGACCAAACGTCTGCACACGACCCGCTCAATGGTTATTTACCACAAGGCTGGAGCATGTCTCACGCAGCAGAAATGCGTTTGCAAGATGAAGCAATGGTCGTAAAAGCAGCGAAAAAATCCATGGCTGTGCAAGTTCAAGCGATGTTAGAGCTGCAAAATCGCGGCGCCGCAACACTCGACTACGGTAACAACATCCGCCAGATGGCCTTGGAAGAAGGCGTAGAAAACGCATTTGATTTCCCTGGCTTCGTTCCAGCCTACATTCGTCCTCTATTCTGTGAAGGTATCGGTCCTTTCCGTTGGGCTGCTCTCTCTGGCGATCCTGAGGACATTTATAAAACCGACCAAAAAGTAAAAGAGCTAATTCCAGATAATCCGCACTTACATAACTGGCTAGATATGGCTCGCGAACGCATCCAGTTCCAAGGTTTACCTGCGCGTATTTGCTGGGTTGGTCTTAAAGATCGTGAGCGTCTTGGTCAAGCATTCAACGAAATGGTGAAAAATGGCGAACTTAAGGCGCCCGTTGTCATTGGTCGAGACCACTTAGACTCTGGCTCTGTAGCAAGCCCGAACCGTGAAACCGAAGGTATGATGGACGGATCTGACGCCGTATCAGACTGGCCATTATTAAACGCGCTACTCAACACGGCAGGCGGCGCAACTTGGGTTTCACTACACCACGGTGGTGGCGTAGGTATGGGCTTCTCGCAACACTCAGGTATGGTTATCTGCTGTGACGGCAGTGAAGATGCCTCAGAACGTATTGCCCGCGTGCTGCATAACGACCCAGCAACAGGCGTGATGCGTCATGCTGATGCGGGATACGATATCGCTAAACAATGTGCAGCAGAGCAAGGGCTAGATTTGCCAATGCTCAACGAAGAACTGAAGAAGCTCAAGTAAGGATGAAAGAGATGTTAAATTTAACGCTAAAGCCAGGTCATATTAGCTTAAACGAACTACGCCAAGTGAGCCGTTCACCAGTCAACCTTACTTTGGCTCCTGAAGCCATTCCGGCCATTGAAGAAAGCACGCAAGTCGTAGACCGAGTCATCGCGGAAGATAGAACGGTTTACGGAATTAACACTGGTTTTGGGCTATTGGCTAACACACGAATAGCACCAGAAGATTTAGAAACACTTCAACGCAGTATCGTTCTTTCTCATGCGGCAGGTATCGGTGAGTTTATGTCAGATGAAACGGTTCGTCTGATGATGGTATTAAAAATCAATAGTCTGTCTCGTGGCTTTTCTGGGATTCGCCTAAAAGTCATTAATATGCTGACCGACCTAGTCAACGCACAAGTTTACCCTTGCGTACCTAAAAAGGGCTCTGTTGGCGCATCAGGTGACTTAGCTCCTCTAGCCCATATGAGCACAGTATTACTGGGAGAAGGACAAGCTCGCCACAACGGTAATATCATTTCCGGGCAAGAAGCATTAAAAATCGCAGGTCTAGAGCCTATCACTCTGGCGCCAAAAGAAGGCTTAGCGCTACTAAATGGGACTCAGGCATCCACAGCGTTCGCATTGGAAGGCCTGTTTATCGCGGAAGACCTTTTCGCGTCAGCAACCGTTTGTGGTGCAATGTCTGTTGAAGCCGCTCTCGGCAGCCGACGTCCATTCGATCCGCGCATTCACCGTGTACGTGGTCATCGCAGCCAAATGGACGCAGCACTCGCATACCGTCATTTGTTAGACACATCGAGTGAAATAGGTGATTCGCACACTAACTGTGAAAAAGTACAAGACCCGTATTCTTTGCGCTGTCAGCCTCAAGTGATGGGTGCGTGTTTACAGCAAATCCGCAATGCGGCGGAAGTATTGCAAGTAGAAGCGAACTCCGTATCAGATAATCCGTTGGTGTTTGCTGAAGATGGTGACATCATCTCTGGCGGTAACTTCCACGCGGAGCCGGTTGCAATGGCAGCCGACAACCTAGCACTTGCGATTGCCGAGATCGGCAGCTTGTCTGAACGTCGTATGGCATTACTTATCGATAGCGCGCTATCAAAACTGCCACCGTTCTTAGTCGACAATGGTGGTGTGAACTCTGGTTTCATGATCGCTCAGGTTACCTCTGCTGCGTTAGCAAGTGAAAACAAAACACTCGCTCACCCAGCGTCAGTAGACAGCTTGCCAACATCTGCAAACCAAGAAGATCACGTGTCAATGGCAACATTCGCGGCTCGCAGATTGAAAGAAATGGGCGAAAACACTCGCGGTATTCTGGCGGTAGAATACCTCTCAGCAGCACAAGGCCTAGACTTTAGAGCACCAAACAAGTCCTCTGAGCGTATTGAGATTGCGAAACAAATGTTGCGTGAAAAAGTATCGTTCTACGATAAAGATCGCTACTTTGCTCCAGACATTGAACAGGCAAATACTCTGCTTAAGCTGGCTATCCACAACACGCTCATGCCAGAGAGCTTGTTACCAAGTGTTCAATAACCAAGCATAACTGGCATTTCATCGAATAAACAGATAATGACTTGAAGGCTCTACGTTCAGCGTGGAGCCTTTTTACATACGATTAAACATGTTGATGGCACTATTTATGAACGCCAGTCTACTTTGATGGCTATACTTTAAAAGATAGGCGAGCGAAAAGGTCGTTGTTTATTGTTTTCACAAATAAAAGCGTTGCTAAAGTATGCGTTTTTAACGGTTTATCCGCCGAAATAGTGTCTTATTGTTAGGATACGGTGAAGTTTTCACTGGATGGACCATTGCTACGCAGATATTCGCATATAATCCCACACAGTTTTGGTTACTACGTAAAAATTATGTTTCTAACACCTTATTTTTCAAACACTAATCACCAGTTTCAGTTCACTCGCGAACAAGCAAGCCACTTTGCAAAACGTGTCGCAGGTGACTACAACCCAATTCATGATGAAGACAACAAACGCTTTTGTGTCCCTGGGGATTTACTTTTCGCTGTGCTTCTTAGTAAAGAAGGCGTTAGCCAAAAGATGCGTTTTAACTTCTCTGGCATGGTAAACGATGGTGTAGCACTTCATATTGAAAATAAGTGTGACAAAGAAAGCGCTGTTGTTGACGAGGCAGGTAAAGAATACTTACACATGTCCCGTGAAGGTGAAACTAACCACGATCCGGCATTTATTGAGCATGTAGTGACAAATTACGTGCAATTTTCTGGTATGAACTTCCCTCACATCATGGTTCCTCTTATGGAAGAGAAGCAAATGATGATTAACTGCCAGCGTCCATTAGTTATTTATGAAAGCATGGAAGTCGAATTTTCACGCTTAGACCTTACGCATCCAGAGGTTGATTTCACTGGCGCAACATTCGACGTAGAAGGAAAACGAGGTGTAGTCACCTTAAACTTTGCGTTCAAAGAAGACGGTGAAGTCGTTGGTAAAGGTATTAAGCGCATGGTTGCAAGTGGCTTGAAGCCATATGACCAAGAAGCGGTTGACGACCTTGTACGCCGCTTTAATGAACGTAAGGATGCATTCCTAGCAAAGTTCGTTAAGGCAGCCTAGTCGACTGCCCTATCGGAAGCGCACAAAAAACGTGTTTACTAAAAGAAAGTCCAACGTCTACCGTTGGGCTTTCTTTTTATGTCTCATCCAAACAAAACTAAATGCAATGCTTAGAGCCAGCGACGAACATGATTTTTATAATCCACATACTCTTCACCAAACAATCGCTCTAAAACGCGTTCCTCAGGCTTGATTTGAAACCGATTCATATAACTGACAAATATCACGCCACAAAGCACCACACTCAAGTGCTGCCACCACAAACCAGTTGCTATGATTAGGAGCAGTAATGCCGTGTACATAGGGTTGCGTGAAAAGGCAAACACACCAGTTCTTACAACAGAAGATGCCGCTTCAGGTTTTACTGGGTTTACTGTGGTTTTTACTTTGCGAAATTCATACACACCAGCAATGCCCATGTAACCAGACAACAAAGTTAATACACCTACTACAAATTCAACAAAGGGTACTCGAATGTTCATGCTCGGCGTCAAAACTTTAAGTCCATACATCAAAAGTATGACTAACAAAAACACCACAACAGGTGGGGCTTTGAGTTCAAGTTTTCTCAAGATTCATATCCTTTGAAATTGTTGTATGTGGCTTCTAAAAAAGCCCAGTAAAACTGGGCTTAATTTGATGTGATTATATCAAAGTTAACAGCGCCTGAACGGGATGCTTGGGCTTCGTTCCTTCAAAGCGTTTAACTTGGCTGCGGCAAGAATAGCCTGTAATCAAACATCTCTCGTTATCCAACTTATCTAAGCTTGGCTTCCAGCTTAAATTGTAAATATCTTTCGACATCGACAACTTATCAACCTCATGACCAAACGTACCCGCCATACCACAACAACCAACAGGTACCGTATTCAAAACTGCACCAAAGTGAGCAAAAATAGCGCCCCACTCTTTTTCCGCATTCGGCATTTTGGTTTTTTCAGTACAGTGCGCAAACAGATACCAAGGTTCCTGCGCCTTATGCTCTCCGCTTTCAAACGCTTCTAGTCTTGGGTAAAGCCATTCGTGGGCTGTTAGTACATCGAAATTACCTCGCTTACTGCCAAGCACTTCAGCGTATTCATCTCGATAACACAGCACCAATGCAGGGTCGACACCAACTAATGGGATATCCAAATCCGCTACCATCGCCAAGAACTTCGCTGTGTCGGCTGCTGTGCCCTTAAACTGACGTAAAAACCCTTTAATGTGTTGTGCTTTACCATTCGGCTTAAACGGCAGAAGTACCGGATGCATACCCAGCTTTTTCAATAACTTAACGAAGTCTTCAACGACATCAGCGTCGTAGTAGCTAGTGAATGGGTCTTGAACAATTAAAACATGCTTGCTCTTTTCAGACGAAGACAAACCACTGAGCGCTTGCAGATCATAAGGCGTTGTCAGCGACTCTACTCGTTGTTTCAAGGTGGGTACTGATAACAACGGCGCATCGACATACCCGACCGTAGATGCCGTTAAACTTTTCACCCACGACTGCTTCAAAACACCATTTACGACACCTGGCGCTTTTGCCATCATCGGCAGCATAGTCTCAATGTTCGCAACCAGATAGTCTTTTGCAGGACGTTGATAACGAGAGTGATAGATGTTTAAAAAGCGTGAGCGAAAGCTCGGAACATCGACTTTAATCGGACACTGGCTCGCACATGCTTTACACGCCAAACAACCATTCATCGCTTCATACACTTCGTGGGAGAAATCGTATTCGTGACGACGATTGATAGAATGACGTACGCGGTCAATCATGGTTTTGATTGATGTTTTGTTTTCTAGTGTTTGCTTTTCTAAGTCAAGAATATCAATGCCTTGCTCAGTAAGCTGACGCAACCACTCACGAACCAAACCTGCACGACCTTTTGGTGAATGACGACGATCGGCTGTTACTTTCATCGATGGACACATTGGCGAGCTAGTATCGTAGTTAAAACACAAACCGTTACCGTTACATTCCATCGCTTGTTTAAAGCTGTCACGTACTTGAACGTCAATCTGACGGTCATAGTAACCACGTTTGGTATCGGTAACTTTGACAAGCTCTGCATCACTATCAAGCGGCGTACAGATTTTGCCCGGGTTCATTTTGTTGTGTGGATCGAATGCCGCCTTCACACGTCTCAGCTCAGTAAACAACTCATCACCGAAAAACTCAGGGCCATATTCTGAACGGAAACCTTTGCCGTGTTCACCCCACATCAAACCGCCGTATTTCGCCACCAGCTTAACCACTTCATCAGAAACTTCGTGCATCAATGCTTCTTGGTGCGGGTCACACAAATCCAACGCAGGACGTACGTGAAGCACCCCGGCATCGACGTGACCAAACATGCCGTAATTCAGAGACTTGCTGTCTAACAGCTCTCGAAACTCTACAATGAAGTCCGCCAGATTTTCTGGTGGCACACAGGTATCTTCAGCAAATGCGACCGGTTTAGCGCGGCCTTTTGCTGCGCCTAACAAACCCACCGCTTTTTTACGCATGTTGTAAATACGCCCGATACTCGCTACATCGTTACAGACTTGGTAACCGATGATGCCCGCTTCTTCTGTTTCCAGCATGGTATCGAGCTTGGCGGTCAGCGATGCAACCTGCGCTGCAACTTCTTCTTCGTCCTGACCTGCATATTCCACCATATTGATGCCAAGCATCTCTTTATTTGGAACATCGGTAAGCAAATCACTCACGGTGTGCCAGACGATATCTTGCTTCGCGAGATTAAGCACTTTCGAGTCAACGGTTTCTACAGACAGCGCTTTCGCTTCGACCATCAACGGTGCATTACGCAGTGCAGAATCAAAGCTGTTGTATTTAACGTTAACCAAAGTACGCGCTTTCGGAATTGGCGTCAGGTTAAGCTTCGCTTCGGTAATGAATGCCAATGAACCTTCAGCGCCGCACAGTACTCGTGTGATATCGAAACGGTCACCTTCTTCATTCAAGGCATTTTTTAAATCGTAGCCCGTTAAAAAGCGGTTAAGAGGAGGAAACTTATCTACGATCTGCTGGCGTTTTTCACGACATACGGATTCCGTTACACGTAGCGCCTTGGCAGCAAACTCGTCTTCTTTTGGGTAGCCGTTGGACAGGTCTGATTCTAAAACTGAGCCATCAGCAAACACCGCTTGTAGCGACAAAACATGATCGGATGTTTTTCCGTATTTCAGAGAACCTTGACCAGAAGCATCGGTGTTGACCATGCCGCCAATCGTTGCACGGTTACTGGTAGATAAGTCTGGAGAGAAGAAGTAGCCATAAGGGCGAACAGCGTCATTTAACTGGTCTTTCACTACACCAGTTTGTACACGAACCCAGCCTTCTTTCTCATTAATCTCAAGCACTTTGTTCATGTGACGAGACATATCCACCACAATACCTTTGGTTAGCGACTGACCATTGGTCCCTGTGCCGCCACCACGAGGTGAAAAGGTAATTCGTTCGTACTTTTCTTTATTGCTCAGTTTCCCGAGGAGAGAAACATCTTCTGTCGTTTTGGGATGAACGACAGACTGAGGAAGTTGCTGGTAAACACTGTTGTCAGTGGCAACCGCTAGCCGGCTTGAATATTGGCTTTCGATATCACCAGTGAATCCGGCGTGCTCAAGCTCTTTCAGAAAACTAAGAACAAGAGGATCGACATCAGTTTGCGAGTGTAATCTTGGTAACATTTGCTTCCTGCCCCTACGACGCTGATCCGATCAGCTGCGGGTTGTGTAATTATTTGCTCACTTCTCATACAAATTGGCGCTAAGCGAAAAAAAACACCACAAAAGAGTTAGTGAAGTAATATTCTTTGAATTTCGTCACTTTACAACATTTAAAAAGACGAGCAAATCAGAATCTCGATACAATAATTAAACTTATGCTTTATTTTTTCACGCTTGATGCCTTACATTGGGGAACGAATCGCGTTTCTAGATGAGTTTTCAGAATGAAAAAAAATAAAATTGTGACCACTGAAGATATCCTTCTCAAACTTTGCCAGTCTGTTTCTGGCGTACTTACTTCGGCGACATCTTCTCAAGTAAATTATTCAGCAATGGTGCAAAAAATCCACAAGACTAGCCTCAAACCAGATTTTGGCTGTTTTGTTCTGTTTGATGGCGGATTTACCGGGCTAGTTGTGATTAATTTTACGGCAAAAGCCGCACTGGAGATCTACACCAACTACATGCGTAATATGGGCATGCCAGAAGAAGAACTGGCAATATCTCATACTTCTGACGAGGTAGGCGATGTTCTGGGTGAACTCATGAATCAACTGGTCGGAGACTTCACTAATAAAATTCGTAAAGACCTGCAAACGAACATCACACAAAACCAACCAAAAATGCTGGCGCTGAATAAGCAAGTTATCTTACAAGTTGATACCAACCTTGACCGCCCTCAAGCGCGCAGAGTGACGTTCTCCACCGAAAACAACAATATTTTCTATCTCGAACTAGCAATGGATAAAACTGAGTTCATCCAACTGGAAGAGTTTGAAGTTGCTGAAGACGAAAACCCAGACGACATTTTAGAGGCCACACGTAAACAGTTGGCTGAGAAAGAATCTAAATCGTCGGGATCAAACGATGATGCCGATGACTTGCTCAACCAGCTCGGGTTGTAATTCTAACGAATCTTAATGAAGAATGGCTTCTTAGACACAAGTACGACTTCATACTGATTACGACGAACTAAAACGCCAGCCTCGCTTAATGCGAGGCTTCTTTTTATGTGCTGAAATTATCTTCAGTCCCACCTTGTATTTCGTTTTTATGTCAAAAAAGGTAATATGTCTGACTTCATAAATTTTCTGCTTTCGTTACTGGTTGTCGATGGATAAACAAAAAGCTCTGAAAAAAATCGCCAAGTGCTTAGAACTGGGCAATTCCGCTAATGTTAATGAGGCTGCCAATGCTATCAAAATGGCACATCGCCTCATGCTTAAATATGGTCTCGATAAAGACGATATTGAGTTCATCAGAATGGGAAAAACACAATCTTCTCATCTGCTACCAGCGAACATCAGTTCTACCATATTGCGAGTGATTCGCGGCATTAACACAAAATTCGGTGTCGAAGCAGTATTGTTGAATCACAAAGGGCTCAAACGTGTCGAATTTATCGGTGAAGCAGATCGCGCTATTTTTGCTGCATTTGCTTTCGATATTGTTTATCGCGAGATGAACGAAAGTACCGGACAATTCCGAAACAGCTTTGCTGGCACCGGCACCTCTTCTCAGGAAGTGACTCGCCGTGTGAACTCATTTGTATCTGGCTGGGTGGAAGGCGCGATTGAAAAATTGCCAATTATTTCTCCAGATGAAGAGTCGGCCAATAAAATTAATGACTATATTGATAAAGAATTCCAAAACATTGACCGCGAAACGTTCAAGAAGCAATTGAAAGAAGCAATGAAAAACCTAACTGAAGACTACGAAGTGGGCTTAAAGAAAGGTAGAAAGGTTTCAGTTAACCGTGGAGTGGGCGGCGAACAAGCACGCAAAATGTTGGGCGATTCATCGAAATAGCCAGAATAGTAAAGGATTCACATAAGCAGCAATGACTTCGATGTCGATGGGGCTTACTTTGAGAGCTTTGGCAGTATTGGTAGGAATTTTCTTACAGAAACTCTTATCAATCTTACTTTCTCATAACAAATATTAATGCTTGTTTATTCATAATTCGCATCCCATTATGAGGCATGGTTTCGCCTCAGTTTTATACGGAGATTTTCCCTTGAAAAAGATGCCTATTGCACTAGCTCTAGTGCTAGCTCTTACTGGCTGTCAAGCCACTCAACGCCAAAATGCAACAACGGGTGAATACGAAACTAACTCCACCACGCAAGGCGCGCTTATTGGTGCGATCGCTGGCGCAGCAATCGGCCTAGCAACGGGTGATGATGCTAAAGAACGTCGTCAGCATGCACTCATTGGTGCAGCCGCAGGCGGAGCGACTGGCGCTGGCGTTGGTTACTACTTTGACCAACAAGAAGCGGAATTACGTCGCGCTTTGCTAAACTCTGGCGTACAAGTTCAGCGTGTTGGTGAAAATCAGCTTTTACTGCGTATGGAAAACGGTATCGGCTTCTCTTCAAGCTCTTACCAACTTGATGCTAGTATCCATAATACTCTACGCGGTGTTGCTCGCATCCTAGTTGAGTACCCAGATACCAGTCTCGTTATTGATGGTTACACGGATAGCACAGGCAGTGAGTCATACAACCAAACGTTGTCAGAGCGCCGTGCAGAGTCCGTACGTCAATTCCTAGTATCTCAAAACGTTGCACCTGGTCGTGCAATTGCACGCGGCTACGGCGAACGTAACCCAATTTGCTCAAACCAAACTTCTGAAGGTCGTGCGTGCAACCGTCGTGTTGAAATCCAGATCTTGCCACTGAAGTAATTTGGTTGCACCATAACGGTAATAATAAAAAATTACCGGAGCAGGCCTAACCATTATCGTTAGGCCTGACATATTAATGTCTGTCAAAACGTCTGCCCTACTCTGCTTATTTAGCCTCAGCTTTTCTGGCTACTCACTTGCCTCTCAAGCTCCAAATGACCCCATCGAACAATACGAGTACGCACAACAATTATTGGCATCAAACGAAGCTGAAGCCTCACCAGAAACGCGCTACTGGCTAGAGCAATCCGCCAACCAAGGTTACCTCCCTGCGCAAAAACAGCTCGCGAACGACTTTGCTAAAGGGATAAATGGCGAAAAAAATGAAACACAAGCGTTATATTGGCTAACCTCTATCGCACTCAATGACCCAACCGATCGTGGCTTTCTTCTCGCCGATTTTATTCAGCGCAATCCAGATAAGGTCACAACTTCTCAATTGACTGAAGCCTTGTATCAAATGGCTTCTCAGCATAATCCAGCAGCAGAACAAGCTTATAATCAACTGTTAGAGCTGCGCTTCAACCAACTACGAGCTAAACAAGTCTCGCAAATAAAGTCGCTCGATAAAAAAGCAGAGCAAACACAAGAAGAGAAAAGCACAGTTGCAAACCCCAAAGTAAAACACTCGCAGTTTCTATGGCTGATTTGGCTAGCGGCGATCCTCATCATCAGCGGCTTAAGTTTCCTCGTGATCAAAAAACTCAAGCAGAATAGAAAAGCGCGTGAAGCCAAAGAGGAAAGCCAAAATCAACGAATGGCGGAAAAAATAAAAGAGCTAGAGTTTACGAACAAGCAACTGAAGCGTCAGTTAGAGAAACTATTCAGAGAATTTAAGAAATCCAAAACTCAGGCAGAAAACCATAAGCTAAGCGTCGCGTGTGCTATGTTTGGCTACACACCACAAACCATCCCTGATTTACAGGCAATCAAGCTACGCTATAGACAGTTATCAAAGCTTTATCATCCTGACACAAGGGGCAGTGAAGAAGAAATGAAGCGACTCAATCATGCCTTTAAGCTCGTTTCACAAAATGTTACAAAACAGTAAAAATAGGTCAGGATACTTTGGCTGCCATGCTTTTATTCCCATATAATCAAACACCGCAATCGATCTCCCTCTCAAAGAAATTAACAGACATTTAACTTAAGTCGCGCTTTTATGCCATAATGCCCGGCGCAAAATAACACCTAACGACTCAAATTAATCTAGGTGGGGAGAAAATCAATGTTCACTGAAGAAGGCACCTGTGATTGGTGTAAAAAACCTAGTCTTGTAACTCGTCACGATTATTTAGATGGCAAGCACCATTACTCATGTAAAGCTTGTTACGACATGGCAAAAATCGACGTGCGCCTATTTAACCAAGGCGAATTGCAAATGCGCGAACGCTTGCAACGAGCGAGCTAAGCAAGACGGAATCAATGGAACTGATTTTCAAAGGCGCCTTTTAAGGCGCTTTTTTGATCGGCCAAGCCCTATTTCCAATCTCTATCTCGTATTCCCTCCTATCTTACATAGCACGTCGCATCGGTTATCAGCCCTCTCCCACTGTATACAAACCATTGTCCGTGAAAAACACCTGTATATACAGTAGTAAACCCCTGTATGTCTCTCGTCCAGTTTTCTACTCACCTCACATTTTTAAATTGATGTTAGACATATCAAAAATGAAAAACAACCACATAAATTCAATCACTTAGAATCAAATCCTTTTATTTCCTTCTCAAAAAACCGCAAATAACTTTTGAGAAACTGGTTGATCAGGTCACCAAAACAAACTACTGTATACACATACAGCATGTATAAAGGAACAGTAAGATGCAGTTACAAAGTCAATCTCATACATACTCTCGTTACAACGTATTGGCACAAGCAACTAAGCCCATGGCCGTTTCGGATCAGCTTCTATCTAAGCTGGCTGTTTTATCGCAGCAGAAACAATGGATTTTGTTTACAGCAGACTGCCCTCGTCCAGACTTTGAACAACTCACTGCTTCTAATATTTGCTGTAAAAACGTTATTCAAATGAAGCCCTCTCAACAGCTTTCAGAAGTCGAGATCGTGATAAAAGCCATCCGCTCAGGCAATGCCAGTGCTGTTGTCGCATCCAATAAAATTGCACTTATGAATCAATCTATGTTGCGCGACATGGCGCAGCGCTATCAGTGTGAAGTCTTTTTCGTCGAAGGCAGAGTTAATAAGTACCACTAATAAGTTCGACGTTATCCATCCTGCATCTCGCCTCCTTTTTAAGGGGGCTTTTTTTGTATTAAAGAAAACAGGCAAACGTTTGCTTTTTCTCTGGCGAGTTAAAATAGTTCTGGTATGATGCCCACATTCGATTTATTCAGCGCCCACATTTTGCTGAATATCTTCTCTTTCTGACGTTTGATTAAGATGATAGGAATGTCGCAATGAGCCTTGCTAATCAAGTACTTGCCGTCAATGACGACCTGCCAATTCGCACCCATAAACCCGTTCATAGTGGAAAAGTTCGTTCAGTTTACTGGTTAACTGAAGAAGACAGCGCCCGACTGATCAAAGAAAAAGGATACAATGTCGCTCCAGATGCGCCCTTGGCTATCATGGTGATTAGCGACCGAATCTCTGCATTCGATTGTATTTGGCATGCTGAAGGTGGTCTTAATGGTGTCCCGGGTAAAGGGGCTGCGCTTAATGCGATTTCTAATCACTGGTTCAAACTGTTCAAAGAAAATGGCTTAGCAGATAGCCATATTCTAGACATTCCTCACCCTTTTGTTTGGATTGTACAAAAAGCCAAACCGGTAAAAATCGAAGCCATCTGCCGCAAATACATCACGGGTTCGATGTGGCGCGCTTACGCAAATGGCGAGCGCGAGTTTTGTGGAATCCAACTTCCTGAAGGGTTAGAAAAAGACAAAGCACTGCCAGAGTTGCTAATGACCCCATCCACAAAAGGCATTCTAAAAGGCATTCCCGGTGTGCCAGAAGCGGATGACGTTAATATTACTCGTCAAAATATCGTAGACAACTACGAAGCATTTAACTTCTCAAGTGCGGACGATATCGCACTCTACGAAAAACTGCTGAAAGACGGCTTTAACGTTATCAGCCAAGCATTAGAAGCAATTGACCAAATCTTTGTCGATACCAAATTCGAATTTGGTTATGTTCATGATGCTGCTGGCAATGAAAAGCTGATTTACATGGATGAAGTGGGTACACCAGACTCATCTCGTATATGGGATGCTAAAGAGTACCAAGCAGGTCACATCGTAGAGAACTCAAAAGAAGGTTTCCGCCAGTTCCTACTTAACCACTTCCCTGACCCAGATATCTTGCTAAATAAAGAACGTATGCCAGAGCGTGAAGCACTCGCTCGTGATAATGCTTTACCCGTCGAATCTTTGATGGCGATTTCGAGCACCTACATTGGTATTGCCGAGAAGATTACAGGCAAGCCGATTCATTTGAGTGAGAATCCGAAAGCGGAAATCATCGAGGTTCTGAGCAAAGAATACGGATTGATTGACTAGCACTGTCGCTAGATTGCTAAACGCTTTCCAATAAAAAGTCCGCACTAGCTTGCGGACTTTTTTCGTATTAGGCTCAGTTTAGCCGATATTTAACGTAGTACCATCAGTTGTGGAGGCTGACTTGGTCGTCACCTGATATGTTTTGTCTTTAATCGTTGATACGAAATACCAGGTCGACTCTGCTTTGTCGGGCGTAAAAGTAACGCGCATAAAGCCACGCTGCTTGATATCTGCCCACTGTAATTCTGACACTAAGTGCGGCAACGTGTATTCCATTTGAGCGATCGCAACAGGATCTAACGCTAGGTAGGCCTCTAGCCCAGGGGAACTCACCGAGCTAGTTGCAAACTCTATCCCGATAGGATGCTTAGATACGTCTTTAAGCTCACTTGCCCATGCGTTGTGCGTATCTCCTGCCAAGCAGACAAATTTACCACTGTTGGCTTTGGCCAGTTGATAAACTTTCTCTCGCTCAACGTAGTAACCATCCCATGCATCTAGGTTATACGGGAGAGAAATGGTATCTGAACTTGGGTCAGAGAGGTAACCCGTAATCGCAGAGTTTACTGCTAATAACGCCTCTGTTTTTTGTTCTTCAGTGGCAGTAAACAATTGAAACATCGCGGTCATAACCGAACTTGGCAACTCCATACGAGACATTAACACTTGTTGCCCTAGCACATTCCAAGTTGCGTCGTGCGTACTGAACGCATCCATCAGCCAAGCGAGTTGGTCAGCGCCTAACAGCTCTCGGTCTTCGCTGCGCGACTGAGCAACTAAACCGCCAATCGCTTCCATCGTTGGAGAGCTGAGCGAGAAATAATCCAACGGTTTATCACGCCCCACAAGTCGCGTGTCGAGCATCATCAAATTGACTAGACTTCCAAACGAAAACTGACGGTAAATCAGCATGTTTGAGAAAGTGTTTTCACGAACGGGCAACCATTCTGTCCACGCGGCAGCCGCAGCTGGACGACGATCATTAAAACTGCCTTCCTCTTCTTGATGGTTTTCCGCACCATTTTTCCAACTATCATTTGCAAGCTCATGGTCATCCCAGACTGCAATCATTGGTAGGCTCGCATGTAACGCTTGCAGATCAGCATCTTGGCGATATTGCGCATACCGTTTTCGGTAATCATCTAAGGTAATGCATTCAGTGCCTTTGCTTGGCTCTCGCCCTAGTGCCTCAGCATCTTCACTAGCGTAGCCACCAGCCCCATACTCATAAATGTAATCACCGAGATGAAGTACCACATCAAACGGTTCTTGCTCATGTTGATTTAAGATCTCTCGATACACATGGAAATAACCAGCAGGATAGTTTGCACAAGAAACAACGGCCATGGATGCCTTTTCTACACCACCCTCTGGTAATGTTTGAGTTTGCCCGACTTCGCTAGTGACATCTCCAACCATGAATCGATAGTAATAGTGAGAATTTGCGTTGAGGTTTTGAACATCAACTTTTACCGTAAAATCTCGGCTCGTATCTGTAGCGAAAGTGCCACTTTGTACGATATCAGTAAAAATTTCGTTAGATGAAACTTGCCAGCTTACATCTGCGTAGCTTGCTGAGGTCGTAACACGAGTCCAAATGATTACTTGTGTTTGAGTAGGATCTCCACTCGCCACTCCGTGCTCAAAGGTAACCGCAACAGATTCACTAGCATCGCTACCACAGCCCACCAGCCCGGTAACAATCGCCGTTGAAGAGGCAGCTTTCATAAAGTCTCGACGAGACAAAGACATATTGACTTCCTTTCTTATTGTGTTTGTTTTTATGCCCAAATGACGTGGTGACTCAATCATCCTTGTGTGCCAATAAGGGACGTTAATTCGAACTTACAGTACCAACCACTTAGTCGGTAATTTGTCCTAAAAACACAAAGTTAGAAGCTAGTTATGACAATTGCATTTCCAAACGTTACATTTTTGTTAATTTAAGTGCAAATACTCTATATTCATCACACTTCCAAGACCTGTGACAAAAACCTCAAAATAAAAAAGCGACCTACTTTGAGGTCGCTTTTCATTGCACTATTGTTAAGTGGTACATCGATGAAGTGGAAATGCTCAGCCTAAAACTTGATGTTAAGGACATCTTGTTCTGACGTATCCACCTTCAACTGACTGCGAGATTCTATGTACTCGATTTGCTGAACATCGAGCGAATATGGCATAACGACTCGCAATTCATTGATCCCTTCATGTTTAGCTAGCTGGGTTAAGCGGACCAAATTGGATTCATCACTTTTACGAGAAGACATCGATTTTAATGCGGCATCCCACAACCGATCTTCAGGCTTGCTCAATTCCGCAATGTTCTGTTTCCACATCAAACCGAAAATAGGCGCGATGGTGGCAAATGCCTCTAAAAAGGTCCATTTCTTACTACCTGTCGCTCCTAAAAAGCTAGTGTAGTCGAATTCAATGCACGTCTTTCCTTGTTGATCCATTCTATGCCCCCGACACTCGAAAATGAGATATACCAAATATCGTTCAACTGTTTTGATATAGCAATGGGATATAAAACATTCGTCTTTTATGCCTTAATTTACATACAAAAGGAAATATTAAAACCAGCTTTGTAACAACTGATGTACAGCTTCGCCATATATAAGCATTCAATTGATTAATATTTCAATTAAGAAACTAAAAACAACACGCAAGTAACGCTATCAATATGAAATCATTATAGATTCACCAAGAAAATATCAATTCTTGTCACAACGTCATCCGCCGACCTACTTTACATCAATCACTCGACTGGCCTTTTTATACTGTATCTTCCAACCAGCCCAACGTGGCAGCTCCCAACGCTTCGGGTCCCCCTTACGGTTTCCCTCTCGATAAACGACCTGTACCAGCTTGCGAGACGCGTAATACTCAACATCCAGTTGGAGTTCTGGCAGCGAAAGTTCTAAAGGGTACTGCTCCGTGAAATCGTCGTATTCCCATTCTGGAACACCGTTAAATGTTAAGTCTTCCGGTTCAAACAACGCCATATCATCGACATTTTCAACGCCTAATGTTTCCAACTGATCCTTTAACCAGCTAGAAAATGTCAAGGAGGCCAAGTCGTTAACCTCTTCTCCTTCGACATTAAGGCCCAATGCGTTGTAGAGTTTCCAGTGTTGGATTTGTTGTTTTCTTTGAGAAGCAAATCCTGGTAACAGTGTCTCGTCTTCTATCATTTCGACAATAGACTGAACAGCAACATCACCTTTTAACGCTTGATGTTCAGTACAGATTGTTCGTCCGGCGTAGACCAAATGCATCGTTGCTCTTGGGGTCTCCTCTTCATAATTCGTCTCACCTTGTTGCCACTCCCCTAGCTCAAGTTCGCGTAATAATGTCAGCGGGATAGGCATCATAACCGATGCGAGGTTCAGTGTTTGCTTAACGCCTCGTCCTGGCACGCTATGGCTATCTAGCACGATGGCCGCTTCTTCTTTATCAGGAAAGCGGCTGTTACGCCCAACCAGCATCTCGACTACGCCATTTCCTAGAGCATCCCTTCGACGAGCTCGTCGGACAAACACAAGCTCAGGGTGCAATGAGGCGATGGAGAAAAAGAGCGCTTCACGTTTATATCGAGAGGCAACGTCAAGTTCCGGTAATTCAAATACTTCTCGCATTTGTTTCGCTAAACCTTGTGCCTCTTCGAGTGCGCTGGCATCAATGACAATGCCCGGAAGTCGCTCCCCTCGAACCAAACGGATCAGCAAAGAGGCATCACATCCGTATGGCTCCTCTTGAGATAGAAGCTCAGCAACTTCACCACTTTGTCGCTGATAGAGCTGCGCAGGCACAGATAAGGCGGCAGCCAAATCAATCATTGCTTCCTTCTCTGGCTTCGCTTGAATTCTGGTAACGAGATCGGCAAACAGTGCATCAATAGGTAGTGGATATACTTTTCTCCCGTGCTGCGTGACATTGCCATCCTCATCAATCGCTTCCATGGATAACAACGTCGAATGAGATGCCTCTAGCGACTTTGGGGGAATTGAGTCGAGAAAATCGAGTGTTGAGAGACGGTACCCACAACAAGCCGCTGCCAGCATGGGCTCGACGAGCTCTTCTCTGTGTAATTCTGGAGGCGTCACTAATTCTAAAGGCGCGTGCTCACCATATAGACGAATACAAGCCCCTTCGGTAACGCGACCTGCTCGCCCCATTCGCTGCGCGGCACTGGCCTTAGAAATGTTGGTTAATGTCAGTGCTGTACGTCCATTTCGTTGTACAGTTCTGCGCTCTAAACCACTATCGATTACCACACGGATATTAGGAATGGTCAGAGAGGTTTCCGCGACGTTGGTTGCCAATACGACTTTCCGTTGCTTTTGTACCGTCAGCGCACGATGTCGTTCTTCATCACTGACCGAGGCATGAAGTTTAACCACCATGACATCACTGCTGCTTTGTAGCATCTGCGCGCATTGGGCGATCTCTTTACGTCCTGGGAGAAAAACAAGAATATCGCCATCTTCATCTTCCAGTGCTTCTTTTACCGCTCCGACAACTTCCTGTTCACATCCCTTTTTGTTCGGTAAATAGCGGCTGTCTGTGGAACGATGTGTCACCGTGACTGGAAAGCAACGTCCTTCCGAACGCAGACGCTTAGCATCCAGGTAACGCGCTAGCTTTTCGCCTTCTAAGGTAGCGGAAGTGACGATCAATCGATGTTGATTTTCTTGCTTCAAAATGGCGGTTAATAGATCAATATCCCATCGTCGCTCGTGAAATTCGTCCACTATCACGACATCAAAGTCTGCTAGCTTGTTTTCCGAAAACCAACGCAGTGCAACCCCCGGAGTCACAAATACAACTTCGGTTTTTTCATCAAAGTAGGCATGAAGCTTGATCGCGTAACCGACTTTGCGACCTATTGGCTCTCCAGATTGCTCCGCAAGAAATTCAGCCAGCGAGGTACAAGCAATTCGACGTGGTTCAATAACCAGAACGCGTCCGTGTTTTGCCGCCCACATGGGCAAGCGGGTAGATTTACCCGACCCGGTTTCGGCTTCCACCACAAGATGGTTAAGGCTTACACGATGGTCAAACTCGGCTTGCAGGCTGTCGATAGGTAGTTGAAACATAGAAATTGGATTTGATTTGATGATGCAAAACATTATACCCAAGTAAAAAAATCCTGCTTTAGGTATCTCTAAACAACCAATATTGCCGATATTTTCGTCGGTATCTGAATTTTTTTGCGACATTACATTGATGTGCATCAACGCATGTTTACAACTAAATAGTGAACCCGTTAAAATTTGGTGCGCATCCTTCAACCCTACATAAGGCACCCAATGAACAACGATAAACGCCCACTATATATTCCATATGCGGGTCCGGCTCTTTTAGCAACCCCTCTTTTGAACAAAGGCAGTGCATTCTCTGCTGAAGAACGTAGTTCATTCAACTTAGAAGGTCTGCTTCCAGAGTCGACCGAAACTATCCAAGAGCAGGTGGAACGTGCCTACCAGCAATACAAAAGTTTCGAAAGCGATATGGATAAGCACATTTATCTGCGTAATATCCAAGACACCAACGAAACATTGTATTACCGCCTAGTGCAAAATCACATTTCTGAGATGATGCCTATCATCTACACACCGACTGTTGGCGCAGCATGTGAAAACTTCTCTAACATTTACCGTCGTGGTCGTGGTCTGTTCATTTCATACCCAAACCGTGACCGTATTGACGACTTGCTGAACAACGCAGCAAACCACAACGTTAAAGTGATTGTTGTGACAGATGGAGAACGTATCCTTGGCTTGGGTGACCAAGGTATCGGCGGCATGGGTATTCCTATCGGTAAACTGTCACTATATACCGCGTGTGGTGGTATCAGCCCTGCTTACACGCTACCAATCGTGCTTGATGTGGGTACCAATAACCCGCAACGCTTAGCTGATCCGATGTACATGGGTTGGCGTCATCCTCGTATTACGGGTGCAGAATACGATGCATTTGTAGAAGAGTTTATCCAAGCGGTACAGCGCCGTTGGCCTGATGCTTTGATCCAGTTCGAAGACTTTGCTCAGAAAAATGCGATGCCTCTTCTTGAGCGTTACAAAGACCGCGTGTGTTGCTTCAATGATGATATTCAGGGTACTGCTGCTGTTACTGTTGGCTCTCTACTTGCAGCTTGTAAAGCAGCAGGAACTCAGCTTTCTAAACAACGTATTACCTTCCTAGGCGCAGGGTCTGCTGGTTGTGGTATCGCAGAAGCGATCATCGCACAAATGGTATCGGAAGGAATTTCTGACGAGCAAGCTCGCTCACAAGTTTACATGGTTGACCGTTGGGGTCTGTTACAAGAAGGCATGCCTAACCTTCTTGATTTCCAACAACGCTTGGTGCAAAAGCATACCAATACGAAAGAGTGGGAAAATGAAGGAAATGGCTTCTCACTACTCGATGTTATGCGTAACGCCAAGCCAACGGTACTAATTGGTGTTTCTGGTGCTCCTGGCCTATTTAGCCAAGAAGTCATCAAAGAAATGCATAAACACTGTAAGCGTCCGATTGTCTTCCCACTGTCGAACCCAACAAGCCGCGTGGAAGCGACACCGAACGACATCATTCGTTGGACAAATGGTGAAGCACTGGTTGCAACAGGTAGCCCATTTGAGCCAGTGGTTCATGAAGGTCGCACTTACCCTATTGCACAATGTAACAACAGCTACATCTTCCCAGGCATTGGCCTTGGTGTACTTGCTGTCAATGCAAAACGTGTCACTGACGAGATGCTAATGGAATCAAGTCGCGCGCTAGCAACATGTTCTCCTCTAGCAATCAATGGTCGTGGTGCACTACTTCCACCACTGGAAGAGATCCACTTAGTGTCGAAAAAAATCGCATTTGCCGTTGGTAAAAAGGCAATTGAACAAGGTGTCGCATTAGAAATTACTGATGAAGCATTGAACGTGGCGATTGAACAGTCGTTCTGGCAACCTGTTTACCGCCGCTACAAACGCACTGCGTTCTAAGCTTGAGACAATTCGTTTAATAATTAGCCCCTACCATGTAGGGGCTTTTATTTTTTTATCATCCTAACCAGATTTTGGCATAAATGGGCTTCTCTCTTTTTGTTTCTATCAGATATGATGAGAGCTACATTTTTAGTTAAGGATATAAGACGTTTTGTTGTTTTCTCGCATAAGATCAAAGTGGAAGCTGAAATTTTCCTGGAAGCGATTTGCTTTGATTTTGTCGATCTCTGCACTTAGTCTGCTTGTTTCTGTTATTGCCATCGACCGGTGGGTGGTTTTACAAGCCAAAGAGAGCATTTTCACTGAATACGAGCAAATCCCTCAACATGAGGTTGCCGTAGTTCTTGGTACCAGTAAATACATCGGAAAGATCCTCAACACTTACTACACTCATCGCATTAATGCGGCGATTGAGCTTTACAACCAAGGCAAAGTAAAACAGTTTTTATTGAGTGGTGATAACGCCCACCGTTCATACAACGAACCGTGGACAATGAAACGCGACTTACTTAAAGCAGGCGTGCCTGAAGAAGTGATTCACCTTGATTATGCTGGCTTTCGTACCTTAGATTCGATTGTACGAGCGAAAAAAATTTTTGCTTCGGAGCGATTTCTGATTGTGACTCAGCGCTTTCACTGTGAACGCGCACTGTTCATCGCTGATGCTTACAGCATTGATGCGCAATGTCTCGCGGTAGCAGGGCCGACGGCCAACAAGCAAAAAACATCGATGCGTGTTCGAGAACTGCTAGCCCGTGTGAAAGCGTTTTTAGACCTGTACATTATCAATACGCAGCCTAAGTTTCTTGGCCCTCAAGAACCTATCGTCGCAGTAAAAGAGCCAAATAAAGCAGCTAACGAGCCTCTTCAAGTCCCCGTCGAATAGGCTCACAAGCCTAGTAACATTTCTATAAAACAAATGGGTAGTTTTCTACCCATTTCCAATTCTCAACATCACACTTTCTAATTTGCTCTACGATTCAGGCAAAACTCTTTTTCGCATTCAAAGTAACATTTCATCAATAAATAACTACAAGTCAGTTACTTTGCCATAAAAAACCGACAAAAGGCAATGCAAAAGGAGCACTACCCATGACCGCACTCGCTGTGACATTGAAGAATTGGTTCTTCACTCGCAACAGCATGATTTTGAACGCGAATATCCTATTGTTCATTATCTTGTTTAATACCTTACCCTTTGAACCACAAGTAGTAACCGGCCTGAGCATCTTAGTTTTTGTTGCTATTTTGTGGCTAACCGAAGCGATTCACGTCAGCATTACCGCGCTGCTCATACCACTACTTGCGGTATTTTTGGGTGTGTTCAACACTCAAGCCGCACTGAATAACTTTTCCAACTCCATCATTTTTCTATTTTTGGGTGGTTTTGCACTAGCTGCGGCTCTGCATAAACAAAAGTTAGATCAAGCGATTGCAGATAAAGTACTATTGCTGGCAAGAGGAAAAATGTCTGTCGCTGTATTCATGCTATTTGGTGTGAGTGCTGGCCTGTCAATGTGGATTTCAAACACCGCCACCGCCGCGATGATGTTACCGCTGGTGCTGGGTGTGATGACAAAGCTAGACGCCAAGAAAAACCACAACACCTTTTTGTTTGTTCTACTCGGTATCGCTTACAGTGCTTCAATTGGTGGTATTGCAACACTGGTTGGTAGCCCACCAAACGCAATTGCAGCCGCTGAAGTTGGCCTAAGCTTCACTGAATGGATGAAGTTTGGTGTACCTATTTCCCTAGTATTAATGCCAATCGCTATCCTCGTATTGTACACGATGACTAAGCCTGACCTTAGCCACAAGTTTGACCTTGACCATCAACCAGTCGAATGGACAAACGGCAAAATGATTACGTTGGCGATTTTCTTACTGACCGTAACTTTGTGGATATTCAGTAAGCCTATTAACGCTATGCTGGGTGGCTTCGCGAAGTTCGATACTCTTGTAGCCATTGGCGCCATCCTTCTACTTGGTGCTTCTCGCGCCGTCGAGTGGAAAGATATTGAGAAAACAACCGACTGGGGTGTGTTAATCCTATTTGGTGGTGGTATCTGTCTGAGTAACGTCCTAAAAGCAACCGGAACAAGCGTATTTTTGGCTCATAGCTTGTCAGGCTTCCTTGAGCAAGCCGGTATTCTCTTAACGATTCTTGCAGTGGTTGCTTTTGTTGTCTTCTTGACTGAGTTTGCGAGTAACACCGCCAGTGCTGCGCTACTTGTCCCTGTATTTGCGACCATTGCAGAAGCCTTAGGCATGTCTCCGGTTATTCTCTCTGCACTGATTGCCGTCGCTGCATCTTGTGCATTTATGTTACCTGTTGCAACACCTCCAAACGCGATTGTGTTCGGTACGGGTCATATCAAGCAAAAAGAAATGATGCGAATTGGTTTCGTATTAAACATTGCCTGTATTGCTGCACTAACGCTTTTCGCTTGGTTGTTCTGGTAAAAATAGCAAATTCGATTAGCACTACACTGCTGCTCACGGTAATCGTATCGATAACCCAAACTTCCCCCCTAAGTGGTGTTCAGCAGTTTCCCTCTTGGTGGCCAGTTGGCCACCTTTTTTCTTTCCTTTTAGTGAACGGCTATCAGGCTTGCTTCTTTTCGCAAGCAAGTAAACCATAATGAGCTTCCACTCGGTTGCGACCATTGCGCTTCGCCTGATACAACACTTCGTCAGCTCTCGCCATTGTTTCTGAGACGCGTTCATTCTGCATTTGGGCAATGCCAATACTGCAAGTTAATGATTCACCGTGCACCCACAAATGATCCTCCACATTTTTGCGAATCATTTCTGCCTTCTCTAACGCTTGTTCAATATTGGTATCAGGGCAAAATACGACAAACTCTTCGCCGCCCCAACGAACGAGTCGATCGTCTGAGTAAATAGAAGTCGCTACCACCATGACAAATTCGCGCAATATGTCATCCCCCATTTGGTGCCCAAATTTGTCGTTCACCTTTTTAAACTTATCCAAGTCCAAATAGAGAATACTGAAGGTGTTATGCCCCCAGCGAACCTGACGAGATTGTTGTTCCAGCCAGTGTTGCACAGCATATCGGTTCATCGCGCCCGTCAAAGCATCTCGATGCGCTAACTCTGCAAACTCATAGTTTTGAGCTCGCAAAGTATCATTCACCTTTTCCAAATGACGGTGACGCTTTTGCGCTTTTTCATAAGCCACTCTATTTTTTCGTAACTCATGCAGTGAAAAAGCCAGTCCAAGCGCCATCCAAGAGAGTAATAATGCATACAACAATGTTTCTTGCGCAAGGTAAGCGCCTTCAAACTCAATTTTATCAATCACAATTCTATGTTTACCAAGTGCCGCACCAGACCCAGTTGCAATATCAATACGTGTGATGTTTGAAAATTCAGGTGCAGAGTGCTCAATCGCGACTCCGTTATCCGCTAACCACCAGGTCATCACCTGAAGATTTTTAATCGGAATTTCGACAATATCGCTCGAACCCGACGGAGAAAACTGCATGCCATTATATTTAATGGTGTACTCGTCGTCCGGCTTGGAATACTCAGAATTATAATTGCGAAGATACAAACGTAGGTCGTGGCTAGGGTTAGCCCCTATTCCTGCCTCTTCATATCGCACCTTCAATCGAATCGTATGGTAGTTGGAAAGGTCAATACCCTGTGTTGGCGTTGCTGAATCGGTATAAACCGAGATTCCGCAGTAAGGCCAAGCATACGAGCTCTGCTTTAGTTCACAGCTAAGAACTAGGCTTTGCCGATCGTATGTGATATCAGCCTCACTCACACCTCCTTCACTGGCATCTTTAGTTGCATAGATATTGAAATGCTCAGGTGTAATGGTCAGCTTTCGCGTATCGCCAAGCACACTATAAAGGGCAACCAAACTGATAGTGCAAATAGAAAGAGCAAAGATAAAGTTATGGATCCACTTCATGGGCAAGTGACCTGCTGAGATTATATGCAATACGTGAGGTTCAATAATTTCAAAAAATGAAATCAAGGTGATTTATCAAGAAATAAAATCACTTTCTCATTCAATTCTTAGTTTCGACACATAGTAACGGATTTTGAACCGTTATCACGTTTTAAAATTTCTAAAAAGTGCAGCTCAACTTCTATTTGCGAAGCATTTCACAGCCATAATTTTTAGAAAATAAAACACGATGCATAATAATTTAGTGCAAGACATTTACTTTAAAGCTCCTGTCAACCCTGCATCTCTTCTCCACTTCAGTATATACTGTGCAAAAACACAATAATGAGTAATGTCATGTCATTAATTG
This sequence comes from Vibrio sp. 2132-1, assembly GCF_033344315.1. Taxonomy (NCBI): domain Bacteria; kingdom Pseudomonadati; phylum Pseudomonadota; class Gammaproteobacteria; order Vibrionales; family Vibrionaceae; genus Vibrio; species Vibrio sp. 2132-1. The sequence continues at coordinate 187,717 of NZ_JAWPON010000004.1, forward strand.
CAACTGGCACGCTAAACAAAATGCGTGCTTCTCTGGACGGTGCCGTCAACTACCGTCTTCCTGTCGGTGAGGAAGAAATCGACTTAACTCCGTTTCTGGGTAAAACGCTCACACTGACTCACACTGGCAATATTTTTTGTTGCTCATGTGGAAAGAAAACGAAAAAGAGTTATTCGCAAGGCCACTGTTTTGTATGCATGAAAAAGCTAGCAAGCTGCGACATGTGTATCATGAAGCCAGAGACCTGCCACTACGATCAAGGGACTTGTCGCGAACCACAATGGGGTGAAGAGAATTGCATGGTGGATCACTTTGTCTACCTGTCCAACACATCCAGCTTAAAAGTTGGTATTACTCGTCATACTCAAATCCCGACTCGTTGGATTGACCAAGGCGCGACTCAGGGCTTGCCAATTTTTAAAGTAAAAACTCGCCATATCTCCGGTTTAATTGAAGTTGAACTGGCGAAACATATCGCAGACAAGACCAATTGGCGCACACTGCTTAAAGGTGACGGTGAACCTATGGCATTGCAGGACCGTTTTGCTGAGCTATTGCCTTTAGTCGAAGAGAAAATTGCCGAGATAAAACAGCAATTCGGCGAAGATGCCATTGAAGTATTAAACGAAAGCATTACCGACCTTAGCTACCCGGTACAACAGCACCCAACGAAGATCACTTCGCATAACTTCGATAAAAACCCGGTTGTTACTGGCACTTTGCAAGGCATTAAAGGTCAATACCTCATCTTTGATACTGGCGTTATTAATGTAAGAAAATTCACTTCCTATGAAGTTGAAGTTAGTGCGTAATCGCTTGCAGAACGCGTTGATTCAAATAAAAACGAAAAAAGCTCGAGTTTGACTCGAGCTTTTGTTTTTCTATTAGGAAGAAATCGTTAGTTATGCGTCAAGGATGCTTTCTAGCACATCGAATAACATATCGACTTCTTCTATTGTGTTGTAATGCATACAACCAATTCGCACTACACCACCCGATTCTTCTAAACCAAGTTGACGAACTAAGCCCAACGCATAAAAGTGACCATTCCATACACAAATGTTATGTTCACCCAGTGTTTTCGCGATGAACTCTGGAGAATATCGGCCAAACGTTAGCGCAAAAGTTGGCGTGCGGAGTTGGCTATCTTCCTTTGCGATACCGAATAGATTGACACCATCTAATGCATTCAAACGCTGTAAGAAACGCTCACTCAAGCGCTGCTCATGTTGTTCATACAGTTGGTAACTTTGCTCCAACCGTTGGCGAAGAGGTAAACCGACTTCACCAAATTGAGCCAGATACTCAACCGCAGAAACGACACCAGCAAGACCTTCAAAACTTTGCGTTCCTGTTTCAAATCGACCTGGACCTATATTAGTGGCAGGCTCGACTTTGTAAGGGCGAATACTGTGGAGCCACTGATCGGCTATGTAAGCAATACCAACGTGCGGTCCGAAAAACTTGTAAGCTGAGCAAGCTAAAAAGTCACAACCTAACGCTTGAACATCAACCAAATGATGAGGCGCATAATGGACGGCATCCACATAAACTTGTGCCCCGACATTGTGCGCCATGCTGACTACTTGCTGTACATCCACAATAGAGCCCGTCGTGTTCGATGCATGAGTCACAGCGACAAGGCGCGTTTTATCAGAAAGAAGGCGGCTTAAATGCTCCATATCCAGCGTACAATCTTCTTCGTTGATACGAACTTGATGAACCGTAACGCCTTTATCTTCTGCCGCTTGCTGCCAGCTGGATACATTTGAATAGTGATCCAAAGCGGAAACAATGATCTCATCTCCTGCTTGCCAATCTCGACTAATCGCGCGACTAAGCTGAAAGGTTAGTGAGGTCATATTGGCACCGAAGACAATATTGCCAGATGAAGGGGCATTAAGTAGCGCCTGAGCCGACTCACGCGCATTTTGCATTACGTCAACGGTCACTTGGCTAGAAAAATAATGCCCGCCTAAGTTAGCGTTGAAACAACCTAAATACCCTACCATGCTGTCTAGTACTGATTGAGGCACTTGTGAGCCACCTGGACCATCAAAAAACGTCACGGGCTTGTCGTTGTGGTATTGAGCCAACGCCGGAAATTGCTCTCTGATCTGATTAAGATTGAAGTTCATTACGCTTATCCGTAGCCGTGAGTACAAATACATCCATATGGCCCGCTTCGTCATCAATAACAGAGCGGATTGGGCACGCGTTATGCCACAGCTTGCTATCAGCCAAGATTGCGACCTCTCCGGTTTCTAGCACTTTACGGAAAAATGGGGCTTGGTTATGGCTGCTGTACAGCATGATGTCGCCACCGATGATGTTATGGCGTCCCACACCAACCATTGCAATGTGATCAAAACCGTCTTGGTGCACACCTTCAGGTGCTACTTGGGTTTCTTCTTCCAGTGCCCTGATACGGATTTGGTGAATTTCTATTTCTTGACCGTTTGGCAGATGATTCGCATTGACAAACAATTCACACATTTCTCGAAAGCCATCGCTGGTAAGAATATCCTTCTCAATTGGCTCGAATTGTCTTACAACATCACCTTGAAATCGGTTGATATCAGAGGATTGAACAAAGCTATTTTTATTTAAGTCGATGACTTTGCCGTTATCAAAACCAACCACAGAATAACGTCGTAGTCGATACTGACCATCTGCATGTTCGGTACGAGGCAGTTCTTCAAACGATGGGGAAAGCTGCTCAATTGCTGCCATGCTGAGCTGTGTTAAATGTAGAGTATTCTCACGTGAATGTAACATCATTTGCTCCTTTAATGAGGCACATTAATTAACATTTAATTTACACACTAGGTTACGCAAATATTCTGCAATTACCAGCTTTTAACGTTGATAGCTTCAACAAAACGACGAAAACGACATAACAAACCAAATCAAACCACAAAAACAGAACCATGTTTCAGTTTTACGCTTTGACAATATTTGAAACTAGACTTCTCTACTACGAATAGAATTTTATGCTAGAAGTCAACGTTCTCTATCAATATTTAGTGGGTTCTAATCTATAACCAATTATTCGATCACAATCGTTGTTTATGCTTTTAAAGCACTAAGAATTTCCATACAATCGAGGGAAATGTTACGCCCTTTTTGGAGCCATAATGAGCGACGTAAAACACTGTAAATTATTAATTCTTGGTTCTGGTCCTGCAGGATACACAGCTGCCGTCTACGCAGCGCGTGCAAACTTAAACCCTGTGCTTGTGACGGGAATGCAACAAGGTGGTCAGCTAACCACCACAACTGAAGTTGAAAACTGGCCAGGCGATGCTGAGGGACTGACAGGACCAGCATTGATGGATCGCATGAAAGAACACGCCGAGCGTTTTGAAACTGAAATCGTATTTGATCACATCAATGAAGTAGATCTATCACAACGCCCATTTCGTTTAAAAGGCGACTCAGGTGAGTACACTTGTGATGCCTTAATCATATCTACCGGCGCATCAGCAAAATACCTTGGCCTTGAGTCTGAAGAAGCATTTAAAGGTCGCGGCGTTTCTGCTTGTGCAACCTGTGACGGTTTCTTCTACCGTAATCAGAAAGTTGCAGTTGTGGGCGGTGGTAACACGGCTGTTGAAGAAGCGCTATACCTATCTAACATTGCGTCAGAAGTTCACCTGATCCACCGCCGCGATTCATTCCGCGCAGAGAAGATCCTTGTGAAACGTCTGATGGATAAAGTTGAAAGCGGTAATATCGTTCTTCATACCGATCGCACTCTCGATGAAGTACTGGGTGACGATATGGGCGTAACGGGCGTCCGCATTAAAGACGTGAACAGCGGTGCGACAGAAGATATCGATGTAATGGGTGCATTCATCGCAATTGGCCACCAGCCAAACACACAAATCTTTGAAGGCCAAGTAGACATGAAAGATGGCTACATCATCGTTCAATCAGGTCTTGAAGGCAACGCAACACAAACTAGTATCGAAGGTGTATTTGCAGCTGGCGACGTAATGGACCACAACTACCGTCAAGCGATCACCTCTGCAGGTACAGGTTGTATGGCTGCATTAGATGCTGAACGTTTCTTAGACTCACTTGGTGACAAATAACTTTTCACATTTGTGTCATATCCTTAAAGCCCAGCGGTATTCCCGCTGGGTTTTCTTTTGTATACTACCGCCTCATTAAAACAATTATCATTAAGCCTTCACGATGGATAAGAAAAAGCAAAGCAGCTTGAATAAGTGGCTGAAGCAACAAAGTAAGTTAGCCAAGCGCTGGCTTATGATTGCGATAGGCCTAGGCGTACTTTCAAGCGTGTTTTTATTGGCTCAAGCAGCCCTGCTCGCCTCCATTCTGCACCAGTTAATTATTGACCAAGTCGACAAAGCCGACCTCATTTGGCATTTTGTTGGGCTCGGTGGCACGGTTATCGGTCGAGCTGCTTGTACCTGGGGTCGAGAGCTTGCCGGTTACCGTTGCGGGGAGCAAATTCGAGTTTATATTCGCCAACTCATTTTAGATAAAGTTCATAAACTTGGGCCAGCTTACATCAAAAGCAAACCTGCTGGCAGTTGGGCAACGCTCATCTTAGAGCAGGTAGAAGATATGCAAGATTTCTTCTCACGCTACTTGCCTCAAATGTCATTATCGGTACTAGTGCCTTTCATCATTTTGGTTGTCGTATTCCCAGTAAACTGGGCAGCAGGCTTGATCTTCCTGGTCACTGCACCACTAGTGCCTATTTTCATGGCACTGGTTGGGATGAAAGCCGCAGAAGCAAACCGTAAAAACTTTAAAGCAATGCAGCGTTTGTCGGGTCACTTTTATGACCGCTTGCAAGCAATGACGACTATTCGCTTATTCGATAGAACAAAATCTGAAACTGAAACTCTTAAGGGTGCTTCGGAAGTCTTTCGTACTCGTACCATGGACGTTCTGAAAATCGCGTTTCTGTCTTCTGCGGTGTTAGAGTTTTTCACTTCTATTTCTATCGCAATTACCGCTGTCTACTTTGGCTTTAGTTATATCGGGGAGCTCGATTTCGGCTACTACGGCGCAGGTGTTACGCTCTTTGCTGGTTTGTTCATTCTGATTCTTGCGCCAGAGTTTTATCAGCCATTACGTGATTTGGGCACGTTCTATCATGCGAAACAGCAAGCGGTTGGCGCAGCAGAAAGCATTGTCGAGTTTCTGGATTTGGAAGTCGATCAAATCAAAGATGGTACCCAAGCGTTAGATAAAAACAGCCCTATCCATATTGAAGCGAACCAGTTAACCATTTTTAGTCCGGAAGGTAAGCAGCTCGCAGGTCCCCTATCCTTCTCTCTTGAAGCCAACAAAAGTACGGCTTTAGTTGGACCAAGTGGCGCAGGTAAAACAAGCTTGGTAAACACCATCCTCGGTTTCATGCCTTATCAAGGTAGCTTGAAGATTAATGGTTGTGAATTGTCGCAACTGGATCTAGCCACATGGCGAGAGGCAGTAAGCTGGATTGGTCAAAACCCGATGCTATTACACGGTAGCATTCGAGATAACATCACACTAGGTAAGCACAATATTCAGGATGCAGACGTACATTCTGTGTTGAATGACTCTCACGCTGCTGAATTTGTTGAAATGCATGGGTTGGATTATCCGATATCTGATCGTTCTGGTGGTTTATCTGTCGGCCAAGCGCAGCGTTTAGCACTGGCTCGCGCCATGCTACAAAATGGTCGTTTTTGGTTATTAGATGAACCAACCGCAAGCTTAGATGCTCGCAGTGAAAAACTCGTGATGGAAGGCATTAACAAGTATGCGCATGCCACAACGAATTTGATGATTACTCACCAACTTGCGCCTTTACAAAACGTATCGCAAATTCTTGTTATGCAGGACGGCCAGATTGTTCAACGTGGTGATTACGCCACACTGTCGACAGAAGATGGCTTATTTAAAGACATGTTGGAAGCGAACCTCGCACAACGTGAAACAGACAAGGGGAACTTAGATGCGTGATTTACTCCCTTATCTAAAACTCTATAAGAAACACTGGTTTGGTCTTTCGCTAGGTATGCTACTGGCATTTCTGACCTTAGCGGCGTCTATTGGCTTATTAACGCTATCAGGTTGGTTTATTTCAGCCGCAGCGGTGGCAGGCTTGACGGTTGCTCGTGAGACCTTCAACTACATGTTACCAGGTGCCGGGGTACGCGGCGCTGCAATGGCTCGAACCGCAGGTCGATGGGGAGAACGTGTCGTTAGCCACAATGCAACGTTCAAGCTGCTTACCGATCTACGTATCTTCTTCTTTAAGAAACTTGCACCACTGATTCCGGGTCGTGTTTCTACGATGCGTGATGCCGATCTGCTCAACCGCCTAGTAGCGGACGTAGATGCGATGGATCACGTTTACCTTCGACTTATCAGCCCTGTCGTGATTGGTATTTTTGGCATATTGAGTTTAACGGCTGTCCTGGCGTTCTTTGATTGGCATCTCGCCTTACTGCTTGGTTCGATTCTTACCGTCATGTTGTTTGTATGGCCGGTGCTGTTCTATAAACTGGGTAAAAACAATGGCGAGAATCTCACTCATCATAAAGCGCAATTGCGAGTGGCGACACTGGACTGGCTTCAAGGCTACAGCGAACTGAGTATCTTTGGGGCAGAAGAACGTTATCGTAATCTCATTCTAGAGAAGCAGAAGCAGTTGCTGTCTAACCAGTTTGTGAACGCGAATTTAACGGGCATGGCTTCAGGCCTGCTTATGCTGGTGAACGGCATTACACTGGTTGTGATGCTTTGGTTTGCTGCAGACGGCGTAGGTGGTCGTGCTCCTGATCCTTGGATTGCGCTGTTTGCGTTTGCAACCATGGCGAGCTTTGAGATTCTGATGCCTATCGCGGGCGCATTCCAGTATCTCGGTCAAACGTTGACTTCTGCTCGTCGTTTAAATGAAGTAATTTTAGCTGAACCTGACGTTGTCTTCCCTGAGCAGTCGAAACATAAAGACACAACGTTAGACATTGAATTCGACAGCATTGATTTCACTTACCCTGACGGTCAGCAAAAGGTGCTGAAAGACTTGTCACTCTCACTACCGTTGGGCACTAAAACTGCAATTGTAGGTCAAACAGGTTCAGGTAAATCAACACTGATTCAGCTTCTTTGCCGCTACTGGGATGTTAACCAAGGTGAAGTTCGAATCGGTGGTACAAAACTGCAAGATTGGAGCGAGTCGGACCTGCGAGCAGCAATGACTGTGGTCAGTCAACGCGTAGATGTACTAAACGGGACACTACGTGACAACTTACTCATGGCCGCTCCGGATGCAAGTGATGAGCAACTGTCTACTATTTTACAAAAAGTCGAGCTTGGCGGACTTCTTGAAGAGCCGGGGTTAGACGCTTGGTTAGGCGACGGCGGCCGTCAGTTATCTGGTGGTGAGAAACGTCGAATCGGTATTGCTCGAGCATTGCTACGTGATGCCCCAATCCTACTCTTAGATGAACCGACTGAAGGCCTCGATAAGCGTACGGAACAAAAAGTGATGGCGCTTTTCAATGAACACTTTGCTAATAAGACAGTAGTATTCATTACACACCGACTGATAGAGCTAGAAAGTATGGATAGCATCTGTTTGATGGAACAAGGTGAGATCATCGAACAAGGCGACCATCCAACGCTACTCGCTCAAAAAGGTCGTTACTACCAGCTATTACAATCTCTATAATTCGATTTTCAGTGACGAGAAGGGCTCATCAAACGATGAGCCCTTTTGTTATTCCTGTATTATTAGTTACCTAATTAAGCACGTATACAGTGCTGATTTACCGACCAGATTTTTTGAGATAAGCCGCCATTTCATCTTCCGGAACCATGCCCCCACCAGTTGCCCAAACAAGATGTGTTGCGTTTTTGAGTTTTTCTTCGTCAAATTTCATTTGAGACTGATAAGCATGGTTATTCGAGACGTGCACTGCCCCAATCATACCGGCTAATGCAGAAGGCTCTAGATTAATACCTTCCAGTTCACTTAACTCACCCAAGTGGTGATACATACGAGCGTCATCAATGGTGTAAAAACCATCAAGTAGCCTTTCCATCGCTCTTCCGACAAATCCCGAAGCACGCCCGACTGCCAAGCCATCAGCGGCGGTGATGTTATCGATACCCAAATCTTGTACCGAAATATCGTCATGCAAGCCTGTATGTACGCCCAACAGCATGCACGGGGAGTGCGTTGGCTCCGCGAAAATACAATGGACATGCTCGCCAAACGCTACCTTCAAGCCAAATGCCACGCCACCAGGCCCGCCGCCAACACCACAAGGAAGATAAACAAACAATGGATGATGCTCATCAACCACGATTCCCAAGTCATCAAACTGCTGCTTAAGACGCTCACCCGCAACAGAGTAACCTAGAAACAGCGTCCGTGAGTTTTCATCATCGATAAAGAAACAGTTGGGATCTTTTTCTGCCTCTTTACGACCTTGCGCGACAGCAATACCATAATCTTCTTGGTGCTCTACGACATTAACACCATGTGACCGGAGCTTATTTTTCTTCCATTCCCGCGCATCCGCAGACATGTGGACTGAAACTGAAAAACCCAGCTTCGCACTCATGATACCGATGGACATACCAAGATTGCCGGTTGAGCCAACTGCAATACTGTACTGCTTAAAAAACTGCCGAAACTCATTGCTGAACAATTTGCTGTAATCATCGCTTTCACAGAGCAAGCCGGCTTCAAACGCCAACTTTTCTGCATGAGTGAGCACTTCATAAATACCACCTCTCGCTTTGATCGAACCAGAAATTGGCAAATGACTGTCTTTTTTGAGCATTAAATGGCCCAATATTGGTGTGTCGTATTGCTGCTCCAAACGCACTTTCATATTGGGAATATCCACCACTGCGGACTCAATAACGCCACGCGACGTTTCCGTTTCGGGAAACGCTTTCATCAAATAAGGCGCAAATCGTGCTAGCCGTTCACTCGCCGCTTGAATATCTTTTTCATCTAACCCGACATGAGGTAAGCCTTCCTCCAAGGAAGTGATATGGGGGTTAAACCAACAAACCTCTTCAAGATCAATAAGTGCTGCCAAGAGTGGGAACTGCTTAGTCAGCGCTTCAATATTTGCCTTGGTCATTTTACCTTCCTGGAATGATGTGAGTTGAGATAAACAAAAGCGCCGCAATAGCGACGCTTTGGAGAACAACTATCAGTTTGAGCTTACGCGTAGTTTTTCTCAAACTCTTGCATGAAGTCTACTAACGCTTGAACACCTTCTAGCGGCATGGCGTTATAAATAGATGCTCGCATACCACCAACGGCTCGGTGACCTTTTAGCGCTTTCAACCCTTTAGAGTCTGCTAGCTCAAGGAAGGTTGCATCCAGTTCAGGCTTAGCAAGTTGAAATGGCACGTTCATCAAAGAACGGTTTGCTGAGTGCACGCCATTACGGTAGAAATCAGACTGATCGATGTAATCATACAGTAGCGCGGCTTTAGCGCGGTTCACTTGCTCAATCGCTTTTACTCCACCCTGTGCCTTCAGCCATTTGAAAACAAGACCAGACAGGTACCATGCAAAGGTTGGTGGCGTGTTGAACATTGATTCTTTTTCTGCCAAAACAGTGTAATCCAAGATACTTGGTAGTACCTGCTTCGCCATACCTAATAAATCATCGCGCACGATAGCAATAGCAATGCCGGAAGGACCAATATTTTTCTGAGCGCCCGCGTAAATCACACCGTATTTAGACACATCGATTTCACGAGAAAGAATTGTCGAAGACATGTCAGCAACAATCGGTTTGTCGGTGATAGGAAGATCGTTAATCTCAATACCATCAATGGTCTCATTTGGACAGAAGTGAACGTAAGCCGCTTCTGGAGCAATTTTCCATTCACTTGCAGGTAGAACCGCGACTTTCCCGTTGATTTCTGTTTTTGCATCAAACACGTCTGGTTCGCAGTATTTTTTCGCTTCAGCTACCGCGCTTCCAGCCCAATAACCACCATCGATGTAAGTTGCCGTATCGGCATCACCAAGTAAGTTTAGAGGAACAGCAGCAAACTGAGCACGAGCACCACCTTGGCAGAACAGCACTTTATAGTTGTCCGGAATATTCAGAAGATCACGTAAATCCTGCTCGGCTTCTTCTGCAACTTTGATGAACTCTTTGCTTCGGTGGCTGATTTCCATGACCGAAGTGCCAAGACCTTGCCAATCGATTAGTTCCTTTTGTGCTTGCTGCATAACTGCTTTAGGCAGACCTGCTGGCCCTGCACTGAAGTTAAATACGTTGTCCGTATTTTGTTCCATGATGCTCATTGCTCCTGCTATGTAAATATTAAGAAATTAATATCACGTTTTCGCAGTGATAAAAACAAGAAAAGAGGTCTTACGACCTCTTTTTAAAGACTAAGCGTTGAATTGGAACAAATTCGCAACAACACGAATTACTGTTGTTGCATCAAAGCAGGCATAAGTAGAGCCACCAATGGGAACTCATGCCCATTTTCGAACTTCAATTTGCCTTCACCAATTTCTGCTTTTAATTGATAACCGCCCTCTACTTTTTCGATCAACTCCATAATAAGGAGCTCATCAATCCCTTCTTGAATAAATGGGTAATGCGTTACTAATTCATCAGAGAAGTAAGTGCTAAGTTCACCAGTAGTGGCCGTCACCAACTTCATTGGATCTTGAGTAATATGCTCAGTACCTTCAGGGATGGATAGTTGCCACTCGTTGTGGAACTTGCCGTCACCGAACGCGAGTGAAAGCTCGTTCACGGATAAATCAAAACCTTTGCTAAACAGCGTATCGACATGCGGCAATAAATTCGCAATTTCCTGCTCATCTAGCATAGGAGAGCTTTGATAGATAGACATAATTTGATCAAAAGACTGGCTATCCACATCTGCAATTGAGAAATCCAACTTAAAGTTATCGACATCCGTCCCATCAGTTAAACGTAGTTTCTTAGCATCTAGGTTTAATTGACTGTTCAGCTTATCACCAGACTCACTCATCGTAGTGTTACCACGGTAGCTCGCATTTTCAATCAAAAAGACAGGCGTCAAGTTCGCATCAACCACATCCAGCTTCTCTAGAGAAAAAGATTGCTCACCCAGCCAATAGCCTTTTGCTTGCTTTCCTTTACCTTGCCCTGTCAATGCATTCAGATGAAGCTCTTCACCGTTTTCAAAATCCACTTGAACAGAAGGAACGGAAACTTGGTAATTGAGATCACCCAATACCGTCACATCACCTGTTACTTTTGCAGGGCTTGTAGAAACAGAAACACCTTGCGCTTCGTTACGATAATGCCAACTGTCTAGGTCGAGGATAAATGCTGTATTGCCATTTAGTTGAGTCTGGCTATGCATCGTGAGAGGCAAAAAGTCATTGTCCACCAATTTTGAATCTGCTGTTAGGCTTGTTAGACCGTGGCTAACATCACTGGTTACGTCAAACGTCGTTGGCATACCATCACGCTCTAACTGCGTTTTAAGCTCAGGATCAACAACTGAATAACGAGTCAGCACGACTGAAGACAAATAGCCACGCTGATACTCGACCACTTCGCCTTTAATCATTTCATCATTCATATTGGTAATACCATCTTCAATGATGGACTGACCAATTTGTCCGACAGCCAATGGCCAACACAGTGCTAATGAGATAGCACCACCAATGGCGCCGATTTTTTTAAGATTTTGCATAACGTCACTTATTAGATATTTTCGGTCAGTCTACCCCAAACCACCTGCGGAGAAAACATTGAGACAAATCAGACTATTGATGCTTATTCTAGTCCATTAATCAGGAATCATACTTGGCTCCCACTCATCATGTCCTTTTATTGTTAAAGTTTGCGTGGCGAAGTTTTAACCGGAGCTAAAACATCTGTGAATCGTTATGCTGTGTTGTGTCTCGACAACAACCCAATCAGTGCTGAACAGTTTCGATTGGAGCTGTCTGCCTTCTCAAGTAAGTTTGATATTTTTTCTGTCGAATCGATAGAAGAGGCTCAAAGCGCTTTAGAGTATCTAGAAGAAAGAGAACAGACTGTTGCTTTAGTTATAGCGAGCCATCACGCTCATTTTAACGGCGTGGATTTTCTTATTGGTTTAGACCGGATGCCACATACCGAGCAAGCAAGAAAAATTCTTATTAGCTGCTCGTCTGATATAGAGGCAATTCTCACTGCCGTTAATGAGGGCAGGCTCGACCACTGCCTCACTAAACCTTTGCCAGATCACGTCTTATTTAACACAGTGCAAAAAGAGCTGACCCAATTTATCTTGCGAAATGGCAAAGAAGACCTGCTAAGTTACAGTCAGATATTGGATCATCACAGCTTGTTGCGAGCGCACATCAATAACCAGATGAGCCATTATCAAGCCGGATTCTTACACGACTACCACTCGATGTCTGATACCGAGTTAGCCGAGCAAGTGATCTCCGCTCTCCAGCAATTTTTCAAAGATAATGACGAAACAAGAGCGTGCCGTACATACTCACCTGAACACTTATTAACCGTGGAAGGCGAGCCAAATAGCTTTTTGTGGTTTATCACCGAAGGTGAAGTGGCTCTGTACAAGCGCGATGAACAAGGCATGCAGCGAGAGGTTGTACGCCATAACAAAGGGAATATTGTCGGAGGCATGTCGTTTGTTACTGGGGAATGTTCTTTCTCGACAGCTCTAACACTAACCAAAACAGAAGTTATCAAACTCGATCGCAACGTATTCAATAAAGTGATGCAAAGCGACTCAAACTTACTGCCTCTTTTTACAAACTTGCTTTTACGCCACTTCAACCGCCGATTGCAAAGAAGCATCAACACCAAACTGCAACTTCAAAAAACGCTCGAATCTTTAGAATCAGCCCACCAGCAGCTCATTGAAAGAGAAAAAATGGCGATGCTTGGTCAATTGGTTGCAGGAGTGGCCCACGAACTAAACAATCCAGTAGCCGCGATATTGAGGGGCGTAGAGAATTTAACGCATACGCTAGAACGATTACTTAACGATGCGCCAAGTTCCGATATACAAACCAAAGGCATTGAATTACTGAGCAAAGCGCAAACCTCAAAACCCGCTTCAACCGCCGAGCTCAGATCACGCGTAAAAGCGCTTAGCCATACTTTTCCAGACCGAGCATTGGCAAAAAAAGTGGTGAGCCTTGGATTAGAGTCCGATCAAGAGCTACTTACCCAACTAATGAGAAAGCAGCAAGCGTCTTATCATGCTCTCAATACACTAGAGCAATACCACAAAGCAGGTTCTACACTTCGCTCAATTAATGTCTGTGCAGCACGAATTGCTGATATGGTAAAAAGCCTGAAAGGATATGCTCGGTCAGATGATGAAACCCTGCACTATGCCGATATTCATGAGGGTATTGAAGACACCTTGGTGATTTTCGAGAACAAATTAAAAATGCACCAAGTTTCAACCGACTATGCAAACTTGCCTTCCATCCTTTGTCAACCGATCGCACTCCAACAGGTGTGGACGAACTTGGTCTCTAACGCCATTGACGCATTTCCAGAGAAAGGTGTGTTAAACATACAAACACGCCTTGTAGAAAAAGAGCACACACATTATGCCGTTATCTCATTTGAAGATAATGGATGTGGCATTCCTGAATCGCAAAGAGACGCCATTTTCGAGCTGAACTTCACCACAAAAAAAGAAGGTAACTTTGGCTTAGGCATCGGGCTGTCCATCTGCCAGCAAATCGTAACAGCACACAGAGGGTGGATTGACGTCGAATCAGAGATCGGCCAGTTCACAAGAATGACCGTCTGGTTACCAGTCATCGAAGAAGGAGATGAAACATGACCAAGTATCTAATTTTATGTGTCGATGACGAACGAGAAGTCTTGGATAGCGTGCTCCAAGATCTTGCTCCCTTCGAGGAGAACTTTGTTGTCGAAGGAGCGGAATCAGTGACTGAAGCTCGGCAAGTGATTGAGGAGATGGCGGAAGAAGAAGTTCAGCTTGCTCTCATTTTATGTGACCACATTATGCCGGAACAAACTGGGATCAGCTTCTTAATCGAACTCAGTCAAAATGGTGACACAAAAGCAGCGCGCAAAGTTTTACTCACAGGACAAGCCGGTTTGGAAGACACCGTAGAAGCCGTAAATAACGCGAGTCTCGATTATTACATTGCCAAACCTTGGAAAGGCGAAGCGTTGAGAAAGGCAATCGTGTCTCAGCTTACCGCGTTTGTGATTGAGAATGATGATAACCTGCTATCCTGGACTCAAATCCTTGATTCTGAGGCAATCCTCAACGCCATGGCAGATAGAAGAGCAAGCTTTGGCGAGTAATAAAGTGTTTAGTTCTAACTTGAACTCAACGATGGTCATTGAACCACCTTACCTCGCATAGTAGAACGAGGTTAGAAAAACATCGTTACTTGTCCGAGTGAAATCCTCGGACACTACGTATATGGCGTAGTTTTTGCTTAAACCAAGGAACTATTAAGTTAATTGACAAAACATCGACACATTTTTGTTGGTCGTGGACCTTCCTTTTTATTATGATGTCGGACAAATCAGATTACGGTTCAAGTGGTTGCTTGAATCCATGGAAATAATGAACAAGGTTTATCGTTAGTTATGCGTAAAACACTATTAGCCGCTGCCTTACTAGTGGCATCAAGCCATGCCCTAGCTGCAAACGATCGCAATGCGCCAGCAACTATGAGCAACTTTAGCTACGACTATTTCGAAGCACGTATTGGCGCAAGTCCTGTGACATTTGGTGCTGGATTCAGCAAATCAATTCACCCGAACGCGCATGTTATTGCTCGTATTGACTCTGAGTTTGAAAGTGATTTTGACTCAGCTGCAGGCTTTGGCTTCCATTCTCCGCTAAACAACTGGGCAGATCTTACTGGTGAAATGCTAATGCGCGTTGTGCAACCTTCGAACGAGAGCAGCACAGATGTTGGTATGGAGCTGAACTTAGGTGTTCGCCAATGGTTGGGCCCTCAATTAGAAGTAGGCGGCAAAGTCGGCTACGTTTCTATCGATAACGATGACGATTGGACTGGCTCTGCCTACGCTCGATTCCACTCAACAGAGCTTTTCTCTTTGGGTGCTGAAGCACGTATCAACGATTTTTACGGTGATCAGGTAATGTTTACTACGCGTTTTAAGTTTTAAGATTTGTGCTGTAAGAAAAGAGCAAATTAAAAAAACAAAAACCGAGGTCTCTGCCTCGGTTTTTTGTCTAATTTAATGACTAACTCAATGAAGTGGTAAAAAACTTCAACGTCCTTTTTCCGCTTTTCACACTTGCCTTTACGACCCGCTAACTCCATCGAAACGAGTCAATCATTGTGCGATCAGCTTCGCTTAGTCACACAGTGCCAATAACTGTTTTTTACGCGGCTCTTGGATCAGTTTCCAATGTACGCCATCAGTTGCACCAGCAAATTTCCACAGTAGCTTTACATCAACATCATTACCGTAAGCCGTTTTAACTTTGTTGAAGACTTTTACAGGTCCAAGTTCTAAAAAGGTTTCTACGTCATCAACACCGGCTTTCTTGACCATACGTTCAAGGGTTAGTTGCATGTTGGGTAAGTCTCTTAAGCGTCTACTGGCAGAGGACTTTTGATATTTCCGTTCCTTAATTGAGTATTCAATTGATTTCTGTACCAGTTCATCAAGCCCTACATATCCGGATTCGAATAAATCGGTTACATCATAATAATTTACGGTTGCCGTCGTCTGTTTTTTGACGTGCTTATACTTCTCACAGCTCAGTTGAGTAAACACTTCATCTAGCCCATTACCACCACGTAAGTAGCAGCAATCATTGCTGACAAGCGCAAACATAGCATCATCGGTGAATAAACCAATACCACCGAACATAGAACGTTTTTGGTACTCACTGAAGGTGCGTACATATTTAAAAAAAGCTTGGTCTGTCATGTCCATTGACCTCTTTAATCTGAATAAATTACCCCGATTAGCGATGTCACCAGATAAACAGCAGCTTATAGCGAATTATAAATGTCGATTTGTTGGCGATATTTTTGTGAGTTGTGCTCACCAACTTGCTTAATCATACTTAACGTTGAAAAATAAGTTAGGACATAGGTCACATATAAAAAAGTATAAATTCTGCATACGTGATTAGTTTCACATTTATTGTTCGTGTGGTGATATTTTTTTGACGCATAGCATGCCTAAAACGCGCCATCATTATGATCTCGCTGGCAATTACGGGCACATAATACGCATTTAATTGATAAAGAATACGCTGTAAGGGTACACTGTACGAAAGATCTCAAGTACAGCGTCACAATGGAACATTTATCATTTTTTTGGCTGCCAAATAATAAAGATAAGCTTATAAACGCACTGGAATCCGAGTTTGCTCAGCTGGTAGAACAGTCCATCGCCACGGGTAAGATTTCGTTACCTCCTATTCCTGATGTCGTGCTTAAAATTCAGCAGTTATGTGTCGAAGAACACACCACGATTGCCGATGTTGCGAACTGTTTATTGGAAGATCCCGGATTAGCAGCGGTCGTTTTACGAGTCGCTAACTCTGTGATTTTCAATCGCAGAAATATCACCTGCAACGACTTAACTACAGCGGTATCTCGTCTCGGAATACTTCGTGTACGTGATATTGTTACCGCACAAGCGATCGAGCAACTTAAACACTCAGTTAATCTCACTAAAGAATGCAATGCCATCTTGGTGAAGAGTGCAGCGATATCGCGTGAGCTCGGTGCCGTCATGGTGATGTTGGTTCAATCGTTTCGTAGCCACGAGCCAGGCACTTATGGTCATCTAGAGCAAGAAAAGGCGTTATTGGTCGGTCTATTAGCCGATATTGGGTTATTTTGCCTAATTAATGAGTACCACTTGTACTTAGATAGGGGCAATTACTTAGACCCAGATATTGCATTGCAGATCTTCCAAACACGTTGTTCTGCCACAAGTAAACTGGTACTTGAGCGTTGGGGGTTTGACAACGACTTCAGAGAAGTATCCTCAAACGAAAAATACGAGTTAACGCGACCAGAAGTGAGTTATCTCGACATCGCTAGAATTGCGCATCATTTATTGATGTTCCGCAATCACGATGAACGCATTGACGAACATGAAGTTGAATTCAACTTAACTGGTGCAGAAGTCTTGTATGAACTTAGTAACATGAGTGATACTGACTTCAATGATCAAATCCGTGCTGTACTCAATGCTAGCGGTTTGTAATTTATCGCTTTCTGATAATACCTTATCCGCGATAAAACGATTCGCTCAAGGCTGAGCTGTGTGTGGTGAAATGTCTCTAATTTCAACCGATAGATAATTTGATTTATGCGTGTTGATGTTATCTCAAAAAGGAATCATTGAGCTTTATGTTCTCAGGGATGCTATTTATTTTCGCTCCGCTTGTGGTGGGGTATCTAATTCCTATATCTCGATCTTCGTTATTGGAGAAGATCAATCAGTCAACGTCCTACCTTATTTACGTCATTTTGTCGTTGATGGGTCTTAGTTTGGCGGCGCTCGATAATTTAAGCAGCAACTTACAAAGTATTCTCCTCTATGCGAGTACGTTTTTTTTGTGTCTAAGTGCCTGCAACCTGTTGGCTCTGCCTATTATTGATAAAATTATTCCACTCCAGACCAATCAGAATCAAAAGAAGCTACCGTTATCTTCGATGGCTTTAGAGTCAGTTAAGCTTATCGTGGTCGTTGGCGGAGGGTTAGTGGTTGGCCTGCTGTTACCCATTGATTTGAGTTGGGTAGATACAGCAAGCGAATGGATACTCTTTCTACTTCTATTTTTTATTGGTATTCAGCTGCGCAATAGTGGACTTACTCTGCGTCAAATCCTATTAAATAAACAAGGAATGGCCATTGCGGCTGTTGTCATCGCAACATGTATGCTTGGTGGCGTTCTTGCAGCGGTGCTTTTGGATCTTCCTCTTTATCAAGCACTCGCAATGGCTTCAGGTTTTGGCTGGTATTCACTCGCAGGTATTTTAATGGGTGACGCTTTTGGTCCGGTATTTGGTGGCGCGTCGTTCTTGATTGAATTGATGAGAGAGTTAGTCGCACTGGTTGCCATTCCTCTCTTTATTCGTAGCTATCCGTGCACCGCAATTGGTTATGCCGGTGCAACAGCAATGGACTTCACCCTACCCGTTATTCAAACTACCGGTGGTGTGCGTTGTGTTCCTGTTGCTATCGTTAGCGGCTTTATTTTGAGTTTATTGGTACCAGTTATGATGCTTTTCTTTGTATCACTTGCTAGCTAGATCTCAGGTTTTCGCTTTAACATCCATTACAATACGGCAAAAATTTAAATACCCAGTTAACGTCAAAGTGGTCAATGTTTTTTGGCAAGACCCCTCTTTCTTTTCGTCATTCAGCCCAACGATTTGTCACGACCAAATAGAAAGAAGGGAGAAACATCAACTGATGTGCATTGCGTTAATAAAGGGATAACAACCAGAAGGAAGAAGAATGAAACGCTTTGTCGTTGCAGCGCTCCTCGCTACAAGCTCAACTTTTACGCTTGCCGCAGATCAACAATGTCTTGCTAGCAAATACGATGGCTACGTCGATGCCTCACTACAGTGGTATCAAGATCTTGTTGATTTGACGGTTACCCAATATCCAGATCTGAAAGAAGTTAGTCAATGGTTCTTGGATGGACGTAAACATCACTTTGAATTAAACCGCGAAGCGGTTCACTACTTTCTAGAGAACGACCCTAGCCGCGTTGCGACGGAACAGCCAATCGAAGCATGGTTAAAACTAGAGCAACATGACGTTAAGCAGTTAGCGACCCGAAGCGATAAGTTAGGTGAAGTTGCAAAACAGACATTTAGCGACCGTCAATCAACTAACCACCCAAAAAACTACGAGCTTCGTTCAGCATTCGCTGATCTGCTTAGTCATCCCCAACAAATTGATACCGCACTTAATAAGTACAATCAGTCAATAGAAAAGATTGAAAAGCAGAAATGTGACTAAGATTGCTCGCATTAGTCGTTGATTAGCATTCGAAAACACTAGAATGTTTTAACGTACTCAATCTAGAATTTTTTAATGTGAATATCGTAACCTTCACCTAAAATTTTCATTTCTACAACTTGGGTTTCAACAATTAAAACGGGACTTTGCGCCCGTTTTAGTTTAGATTGTGCCGCTCGCATTACCAAAATAACTACAAAGATTCTTTGCTATGGTTAAGGAACAAAAAACCGCTGATGTTAGCTTTGAGAGCTTGCTAAAGATCTTCACTGTCCCAGAAGGTCCGGACTCAACGTTAACTAAAATTGACGAGAGCCTCTCGCGAAATCTAAATCAATTTCTTCGTGAACACATCGTGGCAGAAGAAAAGCCTTTACGCGAAATCGAAAAAGACTTTTCTTCTGCTCAGATTCCTGAGCAGCCAGAGTTCGTGTCAGATCATACAGAGCACTTACTCGACACTTTGGTGTCGCACTCAGTTCACACATCTTCACCAAGCTTCATTGGTCATATGACATCGGCACTGCCTTATTTCTTGATGCCACTGTCAAAGATCATGATCGCCTTAAACCAAAACCTGGTAAAAATAGAGACTTCCAAAGCCTTTACACCACTTGAGCGTCAAGTTTTGGGTATGCTGCATCGCTTGATATATGGTCAGAATGATACGTTTTACAATCAGTGGATGCACAGTGCAAACCACTCATTAGGCGCATTTTGTTCCGGCGGCACCATTGCCAATATCACTGCGCTTTGGGTAGCACGTAACAAAGCGTTAAGAGCCAATGGCTCATTTAAAGGCGTGGAAAAGGAAGGCCTTTTTAAAGCCATGAAGCACTATGGCTATGATGGCTTAGCGGTGCTAGTGTCTGAGCGTGGTCACTACTCCCTTAAGAAAGCAGCCGATGTATTAGGGCTAGGCCAAGAGGGCTTGGTTGCGGTTAAAACCGATGCCAACAACCGTATTATTGTCAACGACCTGAAAGCGAAAATTGTTGAGCTCGAAAAACAAAACATCAAGCCTATTGCTGTTATTGGTGTGGCTGGCACAACAGAGACAGGTAATGTTGATCCATTGCCTGAAATCGCTGAAGTCTGCCAAGCTCACGGCTGTCACTTCCATGTGGATGCCGCATGGGGTGGCGCAACACTTATGTCTAACCATCACCGTCACCTTCTTAAGGGTGTGGAAATGGCAGACTCAGTAACTATTGATGCGCACAAGCAGCTCTACATCCCGATGGGCGCTGGTATGGTTCTGTTCAAAGACCCTGACGCAATGAAATCCATAGAGCATCACGCTCAATATATATTGCGAAAAGGTTCAAAAGACCTAGGCAGCCATACATTAGAAGGTTCACGTTCGGGTATGGCGATGTTAGTCTACGCCGCAATGCACATCATAAGTCGCCCAGGTTATGAGCTTCTTATTGACCAAAGCATTGAAAAAGCTCGCTACTTTGCGGATTTAATCAAACAGCAAGATGATTTCGAATTGGTTTCTGAACCAGAGCTTTGTCTGCTCACATACCGTTATTTGCCGCCATTCATCCGTGAAGCATTAGCACAAGCAGAAGGCTCACAAAAAGAACAACTGAATGAGCTGATCAATGAGTTAACACAGTTTATTCAAAAGCGTCAGCGCGAAACGGGCAAATCGTTCGTTTCACGTACAAGACTGAACCCAGACCAATGGCAACGCATGAATACGATAGTGTTTAGAGTGGTTTTGGCAAATCCACTGACCACAAAAGAAATTTTGAGCTCAGTGCTTGATGAACAACGCGAAATCGCCAAGCAAGCACCAAATTTGATGAAAAGGATTCAACAGCTGGTTGTTGATATTCAATCGTCTTAACAGCCAGATCGAGTTACATCAATTTGAAATTTTTTTTCGTTTTGATGTAACTCAAACATCATTATCGTGCGACTAGCGCAACAAAACTTCGTTTACACATCCAATTCTGTAGTTTTTACAACATTTTGTTTGAGGCCTGTCAAATTCTCACTAAATAGTACCCGTTATTGGTTTAGACTGATTGAAGATCAGGTTTATACTGATTCTATGGCGCTGGTTGTTTTCGTTAACGCCCCACTCTACTCCGGAATCTTCGTGTTTCCTTTCGTTAGCAGAGCCAGCGAGTTGTTCTCTATACCCTCGTGAACACTATGAATACATTAGAAAAAATTCAAAAAAACCTGGAGAATTTCAGTAAGTCAGAGCGCAAAGTTGCGGAAGTAATTATGGCGTCTCCACAAACTGCAATTCATTCAAGCATTGCAACGCTGGCTAAAATGGCCGACGTTAGTGAGCCCACTGTAAACCGCTTCTGTCGTCGTCTGGACACCAAGGGCTTTCCAGATTTTAAGCTTCACTTGGCACAGAGCCTAGCCAACGGCACCCCTTACGTTAACCGTAATGTGGAAGAAGACGATGGCCCAGACGCGTACACCCATAAGATTTTCGAATCGACGATGGCGTGTTTAGATGTCGCGAAAAATAGCCTAGATCCAATGCAAGTGAACCGTGCGGTCGATTTGCTAACGCAAGCGAAGCGCATTTCATTCTTTGGCCTTGGTGCATCATCTTCTGTCGCCCGAGATGCACAAAACAAGTTTATTCGCTTTAATATTCCAATTACTTGTTTTGAAGATATTGTTATGCAGCGCATGAGTTGTATCAACTGCAGTGATAATGATGTTGTGGTTCTTATTTCTCATACCGGTCGAACAAAGAGTCAGGTAGAAATAGCGAACCTTGCTCGTGAAAATGGCGCAACGGTTATTGCTATTACAGCGAAGGATTCTCCTCTAGAAAAGGCAAGCTCGCTGGCCATCACGCTCGATATTCCAGAAGATACCGACGTTTACATGCCAATGGCAAGCCGAGTTGTACAAATGACAGTGATTGATGTGCTAGCAACTGGCTTCACTCTTCGCCGTGGTACAGGTTTCCGTGAGAACCTAAAACGCGTAAAAGATGCGTTGAAAGACAGTCGCTATGACAAACTAAGCCAGTACTAAGCACTAAAGCTTAGTCAATACTTTATCTAGGGGAACTCAAGGCTCCCCTTTTGTTTTAATGCTGCTAAGGG
Source organism: Vibrio sp. 2132-1 (assembly GCF_033344315.1). Taxonomy (NCBI): domain Bacteria; kingdom Pseudomonadati; phylum Pseudomonadota; class Gammaproteobacteria; order Vibrionales; family Vibrionaceae; genus Vibrio; species Vibrio sp. 2132-1. Next base: position 209,831 of record NZ_JAWPON010000004.1, read on the forward strand.
AGCAATCACCCTAAGTCGTTGACACTCGATAAGTCCGCTCTTGATTCCAGTACTTCAACAGAACTGACATGTTGTGCACTCTCTGCTACACACTCTCCGCTACAATCACAGACTTGCTGCAATATGTAAATCAAACGTTCCTGATTAAGAGGTAAAGGATTCCCTTTGATTGCCATTGACTTAAGCGCATCGTTCGCCACTTGCTCAAAAGAGGTTTCGCATACTCCAAATTGAGCCAGTAGCGGTAACGCTAACTTATCTAGCACCATATTTACCCAAAGAATTCCATCGTGTTCGTTAGCATTTACTCGCTCAGTGACTAATTGGGCCAGCTTGCGATAACGACTTATCACATCATTCCTACCCGCGAGTTTAGCGGCGTTAATGTTCTCCTGCATCACGTGCGGAGCTAGGCGAGCCGTAATAACGCTATGGGGGGCGTCTAACTTGCCTCCTAACGCCGATGCTAACCCATGAGCGGCACCTAATTTGGCATTAGTAATCGCCATACCACCAAGCAATGCAGCGAACGATAAATCAGAGCGCGCCTTATGATTATCTTGCTTACAAGCGGCAATCACTGAACGGCTTAAACGGCGTAGCCCCTCTTCGCAGACCATATCAGTAAGAGGGTTTGGCTCACCACACACATACGCTTCCATTAAATGAGTGAACGCATCCATTGCGCCACGTCCAGATGTGTATTGGTCGGTCCCGTAAGTAAGTGTCGGGTCTACAATGGCAACGTCTGCGAGCATATCAGGGCTTCGAAGACTCACTTTCACTTTATCTTGTCCAGATTTCAGCACAGCATTTCTGGTCACTTCTGAACCGGTGCTTGCTGTCGTAGGAATTGCAATAAAATGAAGAGGCTTTGCTTTTAAAGGGACGCTTCTTCCTACCACTTCTACGTAATCGTAAACATTGCCTTGATTGGGAATAATGGCAGCTAAGGCTTTGCCCATATCGATGACGCTGCCACCACCTATCGCAACTACCATATCAGGTTGGAATTTTCTACCGAGCACTGCGGTCTCTTCTACCATCGTGATGTATGGTTCACCAACGATAGCTACGTGCTGGTAACGCATATTTTGAGCTTTAAGATATTGGATAATGGGGGCGGCTCGTTGGGTATCCTGCCCAGTAACCAGCAAAACACTGTAGCCAAATTGGTTAATAACGGATAATGAAGATTGAAGTGCACCTTCACCAAATATAATCCTTGTTGCAGTCATAAACTGAAACATACACACCCTCCCAAAAGAATATACCCAAATAACCTCTCGCCCTCTGATTTAACACTTATGTAAGAGTTGAAGTTATTTGCGTATAGCCAAAATAGATTGCTATTTTTTTAAACAAAAAAAATTGACCAATTCCACCTTGCCATCATTAACCCTTTAGAATGTATGTTTTTTATGTGTCACTTCACATACTTCAGAGTCGTAAAATAAGCACGTGCGTTTAGTTTTTATTCGATAGATTTCACCTATAGAACCAAGAGGTAATTGCCGCTTTATTTCCGTATCTGGATCGGGCATAGTTACTCCAACAAAAGAAAGCGCACTCAGCCGCTATGTTTTGTACGCTTTCAAAAAAGAATAGATTTAGGAGAAATAAGATTATGTTCGTTGTTATCTTTGGTCGCCCTGCATGTCCTTTCTGTGTTCGTGCAAAAGAGCACGCAGAAACGCTAAAAGCAAAACGTGATGACTTCAACTACCGTTACGTTGATATTCACGCTGAAGGTATTTCTAAAGCAGATCTTGAGAAAACAGTTGGTAAACCAGTTGAAACCGTTCCTCAGATCTTTATCGACCAAGAGCACATCGGTGGCTGCGACGAGTTCGAAGCATACGCGAAAGAGCACCTAGGTCTATTTGACGAGTAATAAAGACTGTTTTCAAAAAAGCCGCTTCATGCGGCTTTTTTATTATTTTTCAGCTGGTTATTACGTTAAGTCAACTAATGGTAAAACCTAAAAAAATTCACTTATCTTTTTGCTATATTTAGTTACAATTCACAGTTCTTAATCTTTTTTGGCACACACTCTACCGAGCCACACAGTGAACATAGACGTCGTATACCTTCTCGAGCAAAACCCTATCCTTCTAATCTTCGTCGTATTAGCCATTGGCCTTGCCATCGGAAAAATTCGATTTGGCAAATTACAATTAGGCAACTCTATTGGCGTTCTTATTACCTCTTTGGTAATGGGCCACCTTGGTTTCTCATTTAATGCAGAAGCTTTAACCATTGGCTTTATGCTGTTTATCTACTGCGTTGGCATTGAAGCTGGACCAAACTTTTTTGGTATATTCTTCAGAGATGGTAAGCATTATTTTATTTTAAGCATGACTGTTCTCGTGTCTGCGGTCAGCTTAACGTATGGCTTGAGTCACTATTTCGGCCTCGATTTTGGCTTATCCGCCGGTATGATGGCAGGCGCATTGACCGCAACGCCAGTACTGGTTGGTGCACAAGATGCTCTTAACTCTGGCCTTGCGACTATACCGCGGAATATGGAATTTTCTCTGGTATTAGAAAATCTATCCGTAGGCTACGCGATGGCTTATCTGGTCGGCTTAATTAGCATGATCATGTTTGCTAAATTGTTGCCAAAACTGCAAAAACAAAACCTTTCTGATTCCGCGCAGCAAATCGCACAAGAGCGTGGCCTTGGAAATTCAAGCCAGAGAAAAGTGTATTTACCCATTATTCGAGCTTACCGAGTGGGCCCAGAGCTAATTGACTGGACTGATGGTAAAAACTTGCGAGAACTGGGTATTTATCGTCAAACTGGCTGTTACATTGAACGAATCCGCCGAAATGGTATTCTCGCCCACCCAGATGGTGATGCTATCTTGCAAGAGGGAGATGAAATTGCACTGGTTGGCTTCCCTGACAGCCATGCTCGCTTAGACCCTAGCTTCCGTAATGGTAAAGAAGTATTCGACCGTAACTTGCTTGATTTACGCATCGTTGAAGAAGAAATCGTCGTAAAAAGTGACGCAATCGCTGGTAAGCGTTTATCGGATTTGAATTTGTCTGAGTTTGGCTGTTTCTTAAACCGCGTAGTTCGCGCTCAGATTGAAATGCCTATGGACTTAGACATTGTGCTCGCTAAAGGGGACGTCCTTCAAGTGAGCGGCGAGAAAAGCCGAGTACATGGACTGGCGGAAAAAATCGGTTTCATCTCGATCCACAGTCAAATGGCCGATTTGCTCGCTTTTTGTAGCTTCTTTATTTTGGGTATTCTGTTTGGCCTCATCACAATGACGTTCGGTCAGGTGTCTTTCAGTTTGGGTAATGCGGTGGGTCTTCTGTTGTCCGGTATTACGCTTGGTTTCTTACGAGCAAATCACCCTACTTTCGGTTATGTCCCACAAGGGGCGCTGAATATGGTCAAAGATCTAGGGTTAATGTTCTTTATGGTCGGAATTGGTCTAAGTGCAGGTGGAAAGATGTTCGAGCACCTAACGCAAGTAGGACCAAAAGTCATTGGTTTGGCATTTATTGTCAGTGTTGTGCCTGTAGTTCTGGCTTACTTAGTTGGCGCACACGTACTCAAGATGAACCGTGCCCTGCTCTTCGGTGCCATTATTGGCGCCCGTACTTGCGCTCCGGCTATGGATGTCGTTAACGACTACGCTAAGTCCACCATCCCAGCCCTTGGTTATGCGGGTACCTATGCGATTGCGAATATTTTAATGACGCTAGCTGGTACGATTCTGATAATACTAAGTTAATACTCACTTTGACTATGAAATACAAAAAGGCGCTCAATGAGCGCCTTTTGTTTATTGGTTATCTAGTCTGTGATTCGATTAGATTTGAATGAAGTCTGCTTCAACTGCTGGATTCACATCCGCTTCGTAATCTACGCCTTCAACGCCGAAACCAAATAGTTTCAAGAACTCTTCTTTGTACTCAACGTAGTCAGTCAGCTCTTTTAGGTTCTCAGTCGTAATTTGAGGCCATAGCTCACGACAGTGCTGCTGAATGTCGTCACGAAGTTCCCAGTCATCCAGACGTAGGCGGTTCATCTCATCAACTTCTGCCGCGCTACCGTCTTCTTTGTATAGACGTTGGCTGAACATACGGTAGATTTGTTCCATACAACCTTCGTGTACACCTTCTTCGCGCATTTTCTTGAATACCATTGCGATGTACAGTGGCATAACAGGAATTGCAGAACTCGCCTGAGTTACAACAGATTTAAGTACCGCAACATTGGCACTACCACCTGTTGCTGCTAACTTGTCGTTTAGCGCTTTCGCTGCACGGTCTAGGTCCATTTTTGCTTTACCTAGTGCACCATCCCAATAAATTGGCCAAGTTAGCTCAGTACCAATGTAGCTATACGCGACGGTCTTACAACCTTCAGCAAGAACACCAGCATCAGACAACGCATTGATCCAAAGTTCCCAATCTTCACCGCCCATTACAGTGACAGTGTCTTTGATTTCTTCTTCTGTTGCAGGCTCAACGCTAGCTTCGATGATCACATCTTTGTTGGTATCAACAGCCGTTGATGTGTAAGTTTCACCGATAGGTTTAAGAGATGAACGAACTAATTCACCAGTTTCTGGCATTTTACGTACTGGAGATGCCAGTGAGTAAACCACCATATCGATTTGACCTAAGTCTTCTTTGATGAGCTCGATAGTTTTCTGTTTCGCTTCATTTGAGAAAGCGTCGCCGTTTAAGCTTTTTGCGTACAGACCTTCTTCACGCGCTAGCTTTTCAAAAGCAGCGGCATTGTAAAAACCTGCTGTACCTGGTTTCTTCTCAGTACCTTCTTTTTCGAAGAAAACACCGATAGTTGATGCACCGCCACCAAATGCCGCAGCGATACGAGAAGATAGACCGTAGCCACTTGATGCACCAACAACAAGAACACGCTTAGGTGCGTTTTTGATTGGACCTTGCGCTTTGGTGTACGCAATTTGTTCTTTTACGTTAGCTTCACAACCAACAGGGTGCGTTGTAGTACAGATAAATCCACGAATTCTAGGTTTGATGATCATATTCAACTTCCTTTAAAAAACCTTGTTAGGATAAAAGTTTCGTTGGGATTTCGCATCTAATTTCTGTAAAAATGCTCTTAAAAGGCAAGTGGTTGGAGCACTATCCCACCATCCACTCCCCAAGAATACAAAAAAGCACCTCATTGAGGTGCTTTTCTTAACATTAGTTGTCTATTATGCCGCCGGATTCAACTGCGACTTTTTTGGGCTATGAGTTCGCACTTCAGAAAAGTCATGACTAAAGTGGTCAACTTGAATCGCCTTGTAGCGCAATTTATCTGCAGCCATGATTTGATCAATTTCTTGCTCAGTTAACACGCCTGCTTCAAATGCTTGCTGCAAACGGTCATGCAGCAGACCTTTACGAGCCACTTTACCATCCTTCGCAGCCTTCATAAGTTTACGCTCCAAAGGTTTAATGTCGTACATTGCAAGGAATGCATTCTCCATTAAGCCTACGCTGTCATCCTCTGATTTTCCGATGTAGCACAGATGCGTGAGGCGATCACGTTGCGCGCCTGGTGTCATCATCGCTTCAGCCAAATTCACACACAGCTCATCACTTGGCTTATTGAAATGATTACCAAGCGGGAACAATAGCCCCTTAAGCACACCGCCAACGTATTTCACAGGGAAGTTGGTGTAAGCCTCATTTAATGACTTAGAAGCGTTATACAAACAGTGTTGAACAGCGTAATGAACGAAGTCTAGATCGCCTTGTTGACGGCCTTCATCTTCATACTTTTTCAAGGCAGCAGATGCCATGTATAGATAGCTTAATCCATCACCCAAACGTGCTGAGATCATTTCTTTACGCTTCAAGTCTCCACCTAAGGTTAACATCGCAAAGTCTGCACTTACTGCAAGTGCACGACTAAGACGAGTAATGTCTTTGTAGTATTGCTGCGTTGGGCCACTCATGTGCGCGTTAACAAATCGAGAACCAGTTAGTGCTGCACCAAATGCACCGAATGTATTACCGAGCGCGTGCTTGATGTGTTTAAAGAGTAAGTTGTCAAATTCTTTCGCACCTTGTTCAGAATCTGGATTCGCCGCGGCTTCCATTTCTTTTAGAACATATGGGTGGCATCGAGTCGCACCTTGACCAAAAATCATCAGGTTACGAGTCAGAATATTCGCGCCTTCAACAGTGATAGCAACCGGGATACCAAGGTAATGTTTAGCAAGATAGTTCATTGGACCATCTTGAATCGCACGACCCGCATGGATATCAAACGAATCATTTAGAATGGTACGCGCGATTTCCGTCATGTGGTACTTGGCAATCGCGGTTACAATCCCAGGTTTTTCTTTCATATCGAGAGAAGTCGTCGTTAGCGTACGCGTCGCTTCTAGTAGGTAAGTAAGACCACCAATGCGCCCCATTGCTTCTGCAACACCTTCAAACTTACCGATCGACATTCCAAACTGTTTACGCACGTAAGCATAAGCACCTGTTGTACGTGTAGTAAGGTGACCAATCGCTGTGCCAAGCGCTGGGAGAGAGATACCGCGACCAGCAGAAAGACACTCAACCAGCATACGCCAACCTTTACCTGCATAATCAGCGCCACCGATCAACCAGTCCATAGGGATGAAGACATCTTCACCACGAGTAGGACCATTCATAAACGCAGACCCCAGAGGATCATGGCGTTCGCCTATCTCGACACCTTCATGGTCAGCGGGAATCAACGCACATGTAATGCCAACCTCTTTCTTGTCACCAAGTAGCCCTTCAGGATCTTGCAGTTTAAATGCTAACCCGAGCACTGTCGCAACTGGCGCAAGCGTGATGTAGCGTTTATTCCAACTAACTCGCACGCCAAGCACTTCTTTGCCTTCATGGGTGCCGTAACAAACCACGCCTTGATCAGGTATGCCACCCGCATCAGAACCCGCTTCAGGGCCAGTTAGGGCGAAACAAGGGATGTCTGTACCATCAGCTAAACGAGGCAACCAGTAATCTTTTTGCTCTTGCGTACCATAGTGCGATAGCAGCTCACCAGGGCCAAGAGAGTTCGGTACCATTACCGATACCGCGGTACTGATACTTCGAGTCGCAATACGAGAAACAATGGTTGAGTTCGCCAAAGCGGAAAATTCACGACCACCATATGCTTTCGAGATGATCAAAGAGAAAAATCGCTCTTTACGTAGGTACTCCCATACTTCAGGCGGTAAATCCCTGTCTTCTTTGACAATCTTCTGGTCATCAAGCATTTCTAGCAGGGTTTCAAGCTCATTATCCATAAATGACTGCTCTTCTGCCGTCAGTGTAGGCGTTGGATAATGATGCAATGTTGTGAAGTTTGGCTTGCCTGAGAATAGTTCGGCATCCCACCATACACTACCCGCTTCCATCGCCTCTTTCTCGGTGCTAGACAGAGGTGGCAATACTTTTTTGAACACTTTAAAAGCCGGGTCACTAATCCATTTTCTTCGTAGAGAGCTCATAGTTCAGATCCTTTTGTTCACGTAACCGCTCGGGGTATAATCTTATTATTGGTTTAACTTTCTTATTTGTCTTATGCCAACTGCTTTGCTGACATTCCTGCTGACAAATATGGAATCAGTAAATCGACGACAGATTTCACATCGACTTCCTTTTCAAACTTACTTTCTGCCAGCTCCGAAAGAGCTTGGCTTGAAGCCATCGTAAATACACAGGTTCCTAACGTGAAGTGCAGTCGCCAAAACAAATGTTCTTCACATAGTTCCGGGTTCGCCTTCATTATCGAGAAAGTGAAAAGGTTCAGTACCTCTTCGTATCTGGTGGTAATGAACCAGCGTAGATGACCTTGAACGTCTGTATAACCGCGGCCAATTAACAACATAAATAGCGCAGTACCATTTGGGCGTACATCATTTAATGTACGTAAAGGTAATCGCAATGACTCAAAGACATCGTCCATGTTGTAGCTATCGCGCGTGTTTAACTCAATTAATGAAGTCTTAATGCTCGGCATTAGTGCTTCTAAATACCTATCTAAAACCGCTCTAACCAGCGTTTTTTTATCGCCAAAGTGATAGTTTACCGATGCTAAGTTAACGTTAGCTTTACCTGTTATCGTTCTTAGCGAAGTATCATTAAAGCCATGTTCAGCAAAGAGTCCTTCTGCGACATCGAGTATTTTTTCTTTTGTTGATGTTCTCGGGGCCATTTTAATCACTCGTATTAAACAACTGTTTGAAAATATACTCCCGAAACTTAAGATTAACAAATGATTAACATCACACTTTAACCAATTGGTCTGACCAGACAGTAAAAGGTGTGATCTAATCTTTTGAAATTCAATCGAATACTCCGGTGAAGCTTATCAGAAGAAAACGATCAAATTTCTCAGTCCAGCGCAATTGAAACGCTAACAATAGCCTTGGCGGCTCGGAGTGAGCGACGAGAGTATGAAATACATCTTCGGTTCTCGGGGAGATAAAATGAGAAACACAGAAGTTAGTAACTTCGCCAAGTTGGTAATCCATCTCGACTTTTCTATTACTTTCGGGTGTGTAAGAAGCTAGAAAGCATTAAGTAGAAATTTTTTGAAAAAAAATGGAACTGTTTGGAAAAGGCTCGGTCTGAATATACGTAACAGTTAGGGCATTTGAAGTTTCACTGGCCGTCAAACTTGTTTCCATCTAATTGTTACGTTGCTGCTTTTTTCTTATTAACTCCTATGTTTGTATCCGCCCAGTCAAATTTTCGGCTGGGCTTTTTTTCGCCTGTAGATTTACCAAGCGCCTCTTTCGATGATTTGCCCCAACTCCATAAGCTAGACCTTAGTTGGTCACAAAAGTAACCACCCTGAAGTGGTTGATGTGCCGATCTGCAGACATAAAAAAGCCTCCCGAATGGGAGGCTTTACTAAACAGTGTGTATCTTACGCTTGCGCTTTCTTAGGCAAAGAAAAGTGCAGTAACGCGTAGCCAAGTAACGCGGCTGTCGTCGAGCCCATTAAGATGCCTAGTCGAGCATAGGTATCAAACTCAGGGCTTACATTTCCAAACGCTAAAGAGGAAATGAATATAGACATTGTAAAACCGATACCACACAACACAGAGACCGCAAAGATATGCTTGAAGTTAATGCCTTCCGGTAGCTTAGCTACACCCATTTTCACAGCAGCCCAACTAAAGGTGAAGATACCTAGAGGCTTACCAACCAGTAGCCCCAAAGCAATACCTAATGGCAGCATTGAAGTTAGGCCTGACATCGATACGCCTTCTAGCGAAATCCCCGCATTTGCAAATGCGAATAGAGGTAAGATACCAAATGCCACGTATGGATGAAGTGCGTGCTCCATGTGCTTAAGTGGGGAATGTTCGCCCTGTTTACCCTTAAGAGGAATAGCAAAGCCGATCACTACGCCTGCAAGTGTTGCGTGAACACCAGATTTAAGTACCGCAAACCATAAGATCGCGCCGACTATCATGTATGGTGTCAGTTTCGTTACTTCCTTCGCATTCAACATGAACAGGACACCAGTCATGATGAAGCCAACAAGCAGCGCCATGCTAGAAAGATCACCTGTGTAAAACAGTGCAATAATAACAACCACGCCTAAATCGTCGATAATAGCGAGAGCTAACAAAAACACTTTAAGGCTTACTGGTACGCGCTTACCTAGTAGCGCCATGATACCTAGAGCAAATGCAATATCCGTCGCAGCTGGAATGGCCCAGCCAGAAACCGCCTCTGGGTCGTTAGCATTAAACGCAACGTAAATAAGAGCAGGGGCTAACATACCACCAACCGCCGCAATAGCAGGGAAAATTGCGGTTTCTTTTGATTTTAGCGCTCCTTCAAGTAGCTCTCGCTTCACTTCAAGGCCAATAAGTAAGAAGAAAACAGCCATTAGGCCGTCATTAATCCAGTGAGAAACTGACATACCGAATACATAAGTATGCAGTACAGATTGATAAGTTTCGCCCAGCGGTGAGTTAGCAATGGTCATCGCAATTGCCGCTGCAATTACGAGAAGAATACCACCTGCTGATTCCATTTTGAAAAAGTCACGAATGACATCGTTCATGGTTTCGTCCTTATATTTATTATCTTAATAAACGATTAACAAAGAGTGATAAGAGTGTATAGCTGTCGAAAACTTTAGAATAATCGCTTCTTCAGAGTATAAACTTCGGTTTTTTCGATGTTAAGTTTACTATACATCGTATTTTCCAACATGACACTCAATTTTGATCGGAGATCGTATTTGTTTTTGTCGCACCAAATATTTATCAAGATGATGAGAAAATCAGCATAACACGGCTTGTACCATCATGATAACCCCGTACTTTTGAGAAAAAGCTAGGAAGCTTCGCGCACTAAAAAACCACCCGTAGGGGGTGGTTTTCTTCACAACTCAATAGCCTGTCAGCTGCATAAAGCCCCAAGCCTCATTGGAGCCGGAGGCTAAAGTAGGCCCTTCCCAGTAAGGTATTACAAAGGGTAGCCACATATCTGACTTGATAATGCGGGTAGTCAAATTAATTTGATGCTTCGGAATATTGATAATCCACTGCAAAGGTAACCTTCTTCCATTGGATAAACTGGTCACTTGCATTGGTTTAATACTGATATCATCGTCTGAGAGGTTGATGACTTTACCTGAGCGTGTCGACAACGTGCCAAATACGTGCGGTGTTTGCCCATGGTGACGATAACGGCTAACAGTTAATGCTCGACCATCATCTAAATTGAAAACAAACCAATCCCAGCCTTGTTGCCCCTCACCAATTAAGCCGCTGCCCCATTCTTTTTGCGCCCAAGCAGAACCCGTCACTGAGAATCGCTTACCATTTAAGCTTAAGCTACCTTTTACTTTTAAAAATGGAGCACTGAAGCTAAAAGAAGCAACAGATTGCAACGCATGTTTAACTTGGAAACCTTTGTCTCCATTCACGACAAAGGGGCCGCTTGTCATGGTATTGAGCTCAAGTCCAAACGTATCAGTATTCACATTCAAGTTGCCCGGGAAAGGCGTCGCACCGAGTGATCGCCAAGTCCAATTATCAATCCATAACCTGAAAGGGCGATTGATCATACCAGCTTGGCCTATCCCACCTCTAGCTACCCGTTGCTCTTTCCATACATGCGAGCCATGACTGACGACAACATGTGAAATGTACAATTGAGGGTTCTGCCAACCGCTGGTTTCTCGCTCGTCCGTCGCAACCCTAAAATAGCTCCATTGAACATTGTAGATCTTGCCTTGCTCATCTTTTAGTTTCGCAAAGTAGTGCCACCATTCATGCTGATACTCGGGATGAAAGCGAAAGTCTGAGGGTAAAGAGACATGCTCATTAGGTAGTACAGGCTCGAAAATCGTTTGATTTTCACGCGTTAAGATAGAATCAAGTTCGCTTTCTCGTGTTGCTGTAGCCTCTAACCAAAAAGTTGAGTAAAAAGCAGCCCCAGTCAGAAAAGCGAACGTAACAACAATGAGCGTTGAAACCAACAAGCGTTTTTTAGAGCCCATTTTTTTCATTACAACGCGTCCCTTAATGACTTCATCGGTGTACTTTTGATCATTCTAATAACTGGCAATGCGCCAGCAACCATGATGGCAAGCATCGCCCAAGCAATGGTTTGAGCATACTCCCATGGAATCGTTTGAAGCTCTAGAGACCAGCCAAATGATTGCTTAATGATAATATCAACGATCAAATGTGCGAGCGCCAAGCCGAGCGGCACTGCAATAATCGCAGAAATGGCTCCGAAGACGAATAGCTGCAAACCACCTAATACGACAAGTTCTTTTCCGGACACACCCATGCACCTTAATAAGGAAAAATGCCGCTGCCGTGAAAGTTCTCCTGCCAACGTCGCAAAGAATAAACCAAACACGGCAATAATCAGCGTGATATTGCCCAAGGTTCCTGCTATCGCAAAGGTATGATCAAACACTCTCATTGCTTGGCTATAAATATTACCGTTATCAAACACACGATCTTGCGGGAGACGGAATACATTCTCTAAGCGATTTTTCAGCCCTTCTCCATTGACGTTATCTTTTAATACTACGCCAAGACCAACATTACCCGTACCTGCAAATGCATACAGCCAATTCCGGTGCGACATCATCACCTGGTTATATGGGTTTCCATAATCGTAGTAAACGCCTACGACTTGCCAATCACCACCAAGCGGTTCTTGCAAGTTAATGAAATCGCCAGGGCGGATATCCAGCTTCAAGGCCATCGACTCACTGACCATTAAGCTCTTGGTAGCGTGCAGTTGATACCAGTAATTTGGGACACCTAACTTGACGGTAAGTGAGTCTAACTCACCTTCAGAAGAGCCCGTACTTACAACTTGTAGAGCACCGTGCTCGGTCGGCATATCTTTTTCCCAGCGCCACCAAACCGAGTTCACCTCTGGCTGATTCTGGAGCCATGCGCTCATCCTAGCGGCTGAATTGTTGGTCGGATAGATGTACACATCAGCGGCTAATCGCTGATTTAGCCACTTATCGGTTGTATCTCGAAAGCTTCCGACCATTGTTTCTACACCAATGTTTGCCGCCAGCGCTAACATAAACGCCATCGTAGCCACACCGCGATAGCTCATGCTGGCTGCTGCATCAGCAAAAAACCAACGGACACGAACCCATCGCATGGTATAAGAAAAACTTTGGAACATATGCCACATAATAAATGGCATAAACAACGCCACACTAACCAACATCAGAGCAATAATAGCAAAGCCGGTTTCTTGTGTTTTCGGCGCCTGATATACCGCTATTGCAGCGACACAAAACGCACATGCCGCAAGCGCCTGCCAAGAGAACTCTCTTCCAGCAAATCGCATTAGCGACAGTCGAGAAGAAAGGCGGATTGGTTGTGACTTCAACAAACGGATTAATGGCCACAGACACGATATCAACGCACCCATCGCTGCCATGATTAGACTGTATAAGCTAGATTGCCATGACCATCCTATGGTTAAGCCTACGTTGGCATCATACAAATCACTCAGGCTCGAAGACACTGCTGGGATAAGTTCATTTGCTAAGATCAAGCCAAAAAAGTTACCACACGCCCACGCAATAAAGACGAGCAAAGACAACTCTAGTAATAAAGCTTGCGCTAACTGTGTTCCGTTAACACCAGTCTGTCTCAAAATACCTACCAAACGTTGTCGCTGGATGAAAGACAGAGACATCGCTTGATAAAAAATAAACAACCCGACCAAAAACGACAGCATTCCCATCGCGGTGAGATTCATATGGAATGCGTTAGTTAGCGACTCAAGCTCTGTACGCGTATTCCTAACGAGCGTCATTCCGTTTGGCAGCATGTTTTTCAGTGCTATTAGCTTTTCCTCTGGCATTTCACCACAAGAAATCGCAGACAAACCTGAGCTCCGCTTGAGCATACGCAACAACGATATATCAGTAACCAGCCGAGTACCCGAAAGCATCTTGTCCTTATCTACTTGAATAGGCCCAAGACGGCTTCCGTCATTCATCTCAATGAAGTCCCCATCCTGCCAACTCATGTAAGCGGCCAAATCTTGACTAACAAGAATAGGATAAGGAGGCTTCATTAGAGATAAAACAGGCATCTCACCTAGCGATTTTCCTTGTTGTAGTGGGATCATCGCAACAGGATCTATCCCCACCAACATCAGGCTCATATCGGTCTTGGCATCTAGATGAAGCACGTCAAACGGTGCACATTGGTTAAACCCAGCTCGACGTAACTGAATATAGAAACCTTGAGGAATTTTATTGGCAGAGTGCTTCGTTCGGATTCGGTATGGCAAAGGATTGGAGAAAAGCTTTTCCCCAGTAGCATAACTTTGTTTTGCATGCTGGTTGATAGAAGTAACACCAACAAGGAGGGACACGCCTAAAGTTAATCCCAGCCAGACAAGAATAATTTGTAGAGGGTAACGACGGTAATGACCGAGTAGTGCCTTAACTACGGGCCATAACATGTAACTGCCCTCCTTGAAGTCGAATCTTTCCTTCCATATGGGCGGCCACTTTTTCACTGTGCGTCACTAACAGCAAAGTACACTCCAATTGGCGAGCGAGACTCGTTAATAAGCGCATTACTGCTTCTGCGTTTCGCTCGTCTAGGCTACCAGTTGGCTCATCAGCAAGCAGGATTTTGGGTTCCATATAAAGGGCGCGAGCAATCGCCGCACGTTGTTGCTGACCACCAGACGCCTCTTCCGGATAACGTCCTAGCAATGGCATTAAGTCCAAAGCAGAAAGAATTTGACGCCACAACTCTTTATCTTCCGGCAGACCTTTTAACTGACGACAAAAACGAATATTGTCGGCAATATTAAGTGTAGGAAGCAGGTTGAATTGTTGGAAGATATTACCAATATTGTTGCGGCGATAAAGGGTTCTTAAATGCTCCGGTGCTTCATGCATAGCAAAATTTGGAAACTGCACTTCACCAGAGTCGGCAGTATCTAATCCGGCGATTAAATTCAGCAGAGTACTTTTACCCGAACCACTTTCTCCCATCAGAGCGACTTGGTCACCTTGCTGCAATGTTAATTCTGCCCCTTGTAATACAGGGTGAAACTCTCCCCCGTCTACATAGCCTTTACATAGGTCTGACAGTTTTAACATTGATTATGCCGCTCGGATGGTGTTTAAAAATTGGGATCAGAATCTACACTAAAATCCTGTTAGTAGAAAGTATTTTGAATGCTTGATCACACTATGGAAGTACAAATGCAACTCGATTCACTTTCTGTTGCTAATTTTGTTGACGTTTTGAGCAGATTTTTGCAGCCAAAATAAACTCTGTTCCTCTTTACTGGCCAATCAGGTTTCTCATCCATTTTCGGCTAACCATTCTTGGCAAGCAAATCGCCCACTTCACAACTTCTTCCGTCAGAAAGAGTAAGTAAACCCATTGTGGGTCCCAATTGAGATAAATCGCTGCAAATGCTGCGAGTGGAATCCCGATCACCCACTGTGCCAAGATGTCTTGATACAAACAAAACTTAACATCACCGCCCGCACGTAATACACCAACAATCGCCATCATCGGCACCGAGCGTAGCACAACACCCAACGCAAGAATCACCATAAACTGTTCAGCTAGCTCGCGAGTGTCTGTTGTCAGTGCACTAAACGCATTAAGGATCCATTGATTTGACACTATCAACAAGACGGCGACCACAAATGCGATAAGCACATTCAAAATGACCGTAGCCCATGCTTGATAATAAACGGGTTCAAAATTACGAGCGCCGAGCTGGTTCCCGACTAGAACTGCAGCCGCATTCGATAAACCAATCATCATCGCCAATGCGATCGACTCAACAGGTGTCATTACGGAAAGTGCCGCCAAACCTTGTACGCCTGCTTGCCCCATGATGGCGTGATAAGCAAACAGCCCACCAGCCCACGCCAAGAAGTTAAATGTGGTTGGCAAAGAGAGGCTCAAGAAACGCGTAATTTTATCTAAGACCAATCCTGCGCGTATATCATCCCAACCAAATGCGATTATGTGTTTTTTCAACCATAGATAACCAAACAGGCAACCTACTTCGATCGCGCCACTGATTACCGTTGCGATCGCTGCTCCCGTAATACCCAGAGCAGGAAAGCCTAATTGACCAAAAATTAAAACCCAGTTAAGAAACACATTAGATAAAATGCCTATACCACTAAAAAAAGTGCTTAAGCCTGGTTGGTGCATCGCCCTTAGGCCCACCGACATACTGGCCACACATGCAACAGCAAACATGCTAACCGACGAAATAATGAGATAGCTGGCCCCTAGTTCAATCACTTCTTGTGAATCGGTAGTCAAACTCATGATGGGCTGTGGAAAAACAACAAACAAAGCAACAGCAATCGCAGCAAACATCATTGCGATCATCCATGTTAAAGCGGTACTGCGACGCACCCCAACTTTATCGCCAGCCCCCCAATATTGAGCGGTTAACAATGCACCACCCGTTGTCACCCCAACTAACATAATGGTGGTGACGAAAGTCGCGCGCGCAGCAACTCCAACTGCGGCAATTTCTGCTTCACCAAGTTGACCAAGCATAAGAACATCGACGAGGCTTCGGCTTGAAAACATCATGCTTTGCAGTGTAATTGGTAACGCGATTGCAAATAAACGACGTAAGAATGCTTTATCTGCGTGTATTGAGAGTTGAGAAAGAAAAGTCACAAGCGCTCCAACGACAACTTATTGATAGAATGGGGAAAGTGTCTCATGATTATACTCTGTGGTGTTTATTCCACCAACGATAAAAGGACAGATAATGAAAAAGGTGTTGGTGCTAGGCGCCTCGGGTTACATTGGCTCTCAACTTCTTCCGTTACTTTTAGATAAAGGTTACGCCGTCACAGCAGCGGCGCGACATATTGATTATTTAGAGTCAAGAACTCAGCCTCACCCTAATTTAACGTTAAGGTATCTCGACTTGGCTGACGCAGAGACCACGAAGGCTGTAGTGAACGATTTTGATTTAGTATTTTTTCTCGTGCACGGGATGGCTCAAGGTGATGACTTTGTTGAGTACGAACTAAACCTTGCTTTGAACTTCAAATATGCGTTGGAACAAAGCTCCGTCGAGCATGTTATCTATTTGAGTGCCATTCAACCTCAAACCGGAAACTCTCGCCATTTAGCCGCTCGTAAAGCCACGGGAAAAATAATTCGACAGTCTGGTATTCCAGTAACTGAATTGCGTGCAGGCGTTATCATCGGCCCCGGCTCTGCCGCTTTCGAAATCATGCGTGACTTTGTCTACAACTTACCTATTTTGATCGCGCCTAAATGGGTCGACTCAAAAGCGAACCCTATCGCCTTGCCCAATCTCAACCACTATTTGTTGAAGTTAGCAGAAGCCCCCTATCCAGAAGAAAGTGAAATTTATGAAGTTGGAGGGCCAGATACACTTAGCTACCGCGAGCAGTTCAAAGTCATTTGCCGAATCACGAACAAGCCGTATCGGTTGTGGTCGACCCCGCTACTTACTCCGAAAATGGCATCGTACTGGCTAGGTTTAGTTACCTCAGTGCCAACTAGTATCGGTAAAGCATTACTTGCGGGCTTAGAGCACGACTACATTGCAGACTCTAAAGCGATTGAAGAACGATTTCCTCAAACGCTGATCAGCTACGAGCAAGCGGTAACTGATACCATTCAAGATGAAGGCACATTTGTACGCAGTAATGTCTGGGGGTTTGAACCCGCAGCGCTTCGTCGATGGCAACCAGGATATGGCTATTACCCAAAACAAGCTGGAGCGAGCATTAAAACCCAAGCCTCAGCGGCAGCATTATGGAAAGTGGCGCAAAAGATCGGGAGTCGCGAAAAAGGCTATTACTTTGCCAACATCTTGTGGCGTACACGTGAATGGCTCGATATCTTTTTTGGTGGCGGAAAACCGATTCGCGTTTCTCCTCCTGGACCAGAGCTTAAAGTCGGTGATTTTATTGACTCTTGGAAAGTGATTCGCTGCGATAATAATCAGTTTCTTTCACTGTTTTTTGGTATGAAAGGCCCAGGCCTTGGGCGTTTAGAAATTACCATCAAAGATCTCGGTGACGAACGAGAGCTGGATATTACCGCCTGGTGGCACCCGCAAGGGTTTCTTGGGCTGCTTTATTGGTTTGCAATGATGCCAGCCCATCTTTTCATATTTAAAGGCATGGTCAAAGCCATCGCGAAAGAAGCAAACCGTTTAGAAAACAAAAAGCCCCAATAACAGGGGCTTCTAAACACTCAAAATGTCACTTTAGTCAGCTTTGAACGAGAGTGGAATTTCGGCTAACTGGTTGCCTTCGTTTGCGGGAAAAATAAGGTACTCGCCATGGTATTTCACCATCGATTTGTAGTCTGTTACCTTATGTACCATAAAGCCCGCTTGCGCTGCTTTCTCAACAAACTCAGCATGATTGCCACGTACAAACCAACTCATTGGCTTTACGAGCAACTCGCCATCAAAACAGCTTTCGCATTGGTCTGCACATAACGCTAAAGAGTTTTGACCTTCAGTGAAGATTTGTACTTTGCCGCACCCAATCAGTTGCTCAGACGTCGAGACTTCCCAGCCTGCTTGCTCCATCAAATCAAGAAAAGACTCAATATCTGAATCTTTGAACACTTTGGAGTCTTCACCTTCAGGGAAGAATTGCGCATAAAAAGCAGAAATACGCTTGAAGATAAACAACAAACCAGCATCGTTCCCCTTTGAGCGACCTGCTTTTTGCCAACGCGTTAAGTCATCGCCTACCGTACGTCCGAAACGTTGTGATTTTAGCGCCTTTGTTACCCAACGCACTAAATAATGGTTATTCGCAACAGGGGCATTGGCTAACTTACCTGAGCGATGCTCTTGATCTAACTCTTCAAGTGCTGAGTTAACCAAGTTTTGAATTTCTTTGGTGTAATTCGACATTACGCCTTTCTTCCTAAAGTCCAATAAAACAGTGCTGAAAGCACAGAACAAGCAAACATTACGATGATCATCGGCCAAGCAACATTCCCGGGCAGTGATGCCACCAGCGCACCAACCAATGAACCGATACCGAATCTTAATGTCCCCGCTAGAGACGACGCCGTACCCGCCATTGATGGGTAACCACTTAAAAGCAGCGCCATCGCGTTACTACCTATCGTCGACAATGTACCGATAAACAGCACAACAAAAGGTACAATGCCCCATAATCCGAAGTCCATTAACCAACTTACGAATAAACCAATCCCCGCCAAAAGTTGCACGAACAACCCAAAACGAAGCATGGCATGGGAACCAACTTTCTTCACCAAGCGACCATTAATACTGGTCATGATGATCATCGCCACAATGTTCAAACCAAATAGGTAACCAAAGTGGTCTGGTCGAACACCATATAAATCAATATAAACAAACGAACCCGCCGTCAAAAATGCAAACATTCCGGAAAATGAAAACGCACCTGAGAGCATCAAACCGATCGCTTCAGGATTGGAGCATAATCTGGCGTAGTTTCTCAGCGTCGTGCGGAAACGAAGAGGCTGACGATTTTCAGGCTGTAACGTTTCAGGGATTTTCCAAAGTACGAGAAAAATCACAACTACAGCGAAAATAGCTAGTACCCAAAAAATGGAACGCCAACCAAACCAAATCGCGAGATGGCCACCGATCATCGGTGCCACCAACGGCGCAATAGTAATGACCAGAGTAACGAAGGACATTGCGCGTGCAAAGTCTTCACGGTCAAACATGTCACGCACGACGGCTTGGATAATGACCGCCGCTGCCGCGCCAGCAAAACCTTGTGCCGTACGTACATAGGTCAGCGCATCAATGCCATTTGTTGTCGCACTCACAACGGCAGCCAAGCCGAAGAAAAGTACGCCTAAAATCAACACAGGTCTGCGACCAAAGCTATCGGCGAGCGGCCCGTGAATTAACTGGCCGATCGCAAAACCCGCGGTATAAGCCGTCAACGTAATCTGAACCGCGCCAGGCGCGACCCCCAAATCTTTCGCAATTGTCGGCATCGCAGGCAAATACATATCGATCGCCAAAGGCGTCAAAGCACCAATCGCTCCTAGTACCAGAAACAATAGAAAACTGATTTGGGATTGCGGAGCACTTTGAGCTTTTTCTGTCATTCTTTTACCTCTTGTTGGAGCCCTACCGTCAATACTTGCAGAACAAAGTGAAAATAACGGACAGTTCTTATATCGCTGAATGTAGAAGCCAAAAACCTGTTCTATCCAACGTTCGAGAATCATAAGGGCAAATATGTACCAAGGTGTGACCTTGACGAACTCGACATAGAAAAGCATGTGAAAGCGAAATGTGTTTATGGGAAACAAACACAATGCAGTAAAAATGATGGCGTTGACACCATCATTCCATTCACCGTAGCCGAAGGCTTTGCAATAAGAGTATGCATGCCTCAGCTAAATGCAAAGGCGTATCACTGAGATGAGTAAACACACCGGAATTGTCTAGGCACTAATTTTGGTAGGAAAATTTATTTTGAGCCAATTCCTACCAAAAGACTAGTTCCTATTAGGAACTAAAGAATTTCCCATGCCGACAATTAATTCCAAATAGAATCAATTTCTTCTTGCGTGAGGTAGCGATAATCACCTGGTTCTAGTGCCTCATCAAGTTCGATAGAACCAATACGCTCACGATGTAAGTACTCAACTTTATTTCCTAACGCCGCGAACATACGTTTCACTTGGTGATACTTACCTTCCACGATAGTTAACAATACTTCATTCTCGGCCTCGTTCACGATTTCCAAACGAGCAGGCAATGTTGCTTCTGATTCATTGCGCAAAATGATGCCTTGTTCGAGCTTTTCCGCATAATCAGGCTGAATAGCATCGACGAGCCAAACACGGTACGTTTTCTCACACTTATGCTTAGGTGAGGTAATACGGTGAGACCACTTACCATCATCCGTAATCAACACTAAACCAGTTGTGTCGACATCTAATCGGCCCGCAAAGTGAAGGTTTTCAATTTTAGGCTCATCAAGCAATGCGAATGCAGTTTGGTTGTAGCCATCTTCATGTGAACAAACAAAGTCAGCAGGCTTATACAACATAATGTAACGAGGACCAGGAGCACCAATAACACGGTCTTCCCACATCACTTCCGCACCTTTAGGTACTTTAAATGCACCACTTTTTTGAACCTCGCCGTCAACGGTGATGTCTCCACTTTTGATGATCTTTGTTGCCTGTTTGCGTGTTGCACCCAGAGCGTCACACAAATATTTATCTAAACGCATGAATACCTCATTGAATTATACCCAAGTGACCTCTAAATCTTGGTTTAAAGGTCACTTGGGTATAAAAGTCAGGTATTATAGCGTTCCTCGTTCGAATAGTTGAGCAATTTCACATATTTTCATGTACACACTTCGTCCTTATCAAGCCGACTCGGTTAAAGCCGTTATTCATTACTTTCGTAAACACTCGACACCAGCAGTGATCGTGCTGCCAACCGGTGCCGGGAAAAGCTTGGTGATCGCAGAACTTGCTCGCCTTGCGAAAGGACGAGTGTTAGTCCTCGCCCACGTAAAAGAACTGGTCGAGCAAAACCACGCGAAGTATGAAGGTTATGGTTTAAAAGGTTCTATCTTCTCAGCAGGATTGGGACGAAAAGAAACTGACCAGCAAGTCGTGTTTGCTTCGGTTCAATCGGTCGTACGTAACTTAGATTCGTTCAAAAACCAGTTTTCTCTGCTCGTTATTGATGAGTGCCATCGTGTGCCAGATGACAAAAACAGCAGCTACCAAAAAGTTATTACTCACTTACGAGAACTGAACCCTGGCATTAAGGTGCTGGGACTAACTGCAACGCCCTATCGTTTAGGAATGGGCTGGATTTATCAGTATCACACCCGAGGTCAAGTGCGAACCGAAGAGCCTCGATTCTTCCGCGATTGTATTTTCGAACTGCCGATCCGTTACTTGCTCGACGAAAACTTCCTCACTCCAGCCCGCATGATGGATGCGCCCGTTTTGTCTTACGACTTCTCTCAGCTGAAGCCCGCTAACACCGGACGCTACAAAGAAGCAGAAATGGACATGGTGATCGATAAAGCCAAACGTGCGACTCCACAAATTGTTGAGCAAATCATGCAATATGCGAAAGAGCGCCAAGGGGTCATGATCTTCGCTGCAACTGTTCGACACGCACAGGAGATCCACAGTTTATTGCCAGAAGGCGAAACTGAAATCGTCATTGGTGATACACCTACGCTGGAGCGCGATGCGATCATCCAAGCGTTCAAGAATCGCCAAATAAAATACTTGGTCAATGTTTCGGTACTGACAACCGGTTTTGATGCGCCGCATGTCGATTTAATCGCGATTTTGCGACCAACAGAGTCAGTCAGTCTGTACCAACAGATAGTAGGACGAGGATTACGCTTATCAGACGGAAAATCAGAATGTTTAGTGCTTGATTACGCAGGCAACAGCTACGATTTATACCAACCTGAAGTCGGTGATCCCAAACCAGACTCTGACAGTGAAATTATCACGATTCCTTGCCCGGCTTGCGGATTCAATAACAATTTCTGGGGTAAGTTGGATAGCAACGGTTTCTTGGTTGAACATTTTGGCAGACGTTGCCAAGGTTACTTTGAAGATGAAGACACAGGCGAACGTGAACACTGTGGCTACCGTTTTCGTGCCAAATACTGCGGTGAATGTGGTGCGGACAACGATATCGCTGCACGAATTTGTCATGAGTGTGACGCGACGCTCGTTGACCCAGATAAAAAGCTAAAAGAAGCCCTTAATCTCAAAGATGCATTAATCTTTGAATGCACAGAAATGGACCTATCTGTATTTAAGTCCAGTGATGGTAAATCTCAACTAAAGGTGACGTATTCTGGTGAACCATACCAAGGCGAAGGCAATGCGTTAGTTCATGAGTTTTGGTCATTGAGTACCAAAAAACAAAAACAAACGTTTAAAGATCAGTTCGTACGCCCCCACTTAGCAGACAAGCATCGTCCTTTTGAAGAGGCTTCACCGACACGCGTTGTAGCTAATCAACATCGTTTCCGTTTGCCTCAGTTTGTTATTGCTAGAAAATCTGGTCGCTTTTGGAAGCTGCGGGATAAGATTTTTGAAGATGAGTTGAAATAACATCGACAACACATGGCAAAACTTAATTAGCTGATTCACTCTCTGTTCATCTATATCCGATATACTGCGGCTAACGCTCCAGAAAAGGTTTGACTATGTATAAAGCAACGACTTCTCTACATTCTGCGTTACTTTTCGGCCTTATCACGACATTCATGTGTGCACCAAGTTTTGCCAAGCATGGCAACGAGTACACATCACAAAATGGCCACGCCATCGTGCAAGATGTCGAAAAGCCAGGAACACGCATCGAATTCGATGAAGATCAAGATGAGGTCTATCGCGCGGTTCAACAAGGATATATACGACCATTTTCGGAACTTTACGCCGCAGTAGAAAACGACCTATACGGCCGCATCATCAAGGTCGAGCTTGAAGAAGATGATGATGCTTGGGTGTATGAATTGAAAATTCTGTACAACAATAGCGTCCTGAAAGTTGAGTACGACGCCGCCACGCTGGAAATGCTTGAGATCAAAGGTCGCAGCTTTAACAAAGCGTTAAAGCCGCAAAACAACTAAACTTGTCTAATGCGTAATCCAGACGCGATGCGTAGCTTACTTCGATAAAAACCCAAACATAATAAGAATCATCAATATGAAAATACTTGTTGTTGAAGATGATCCTCGTTTAGGCGAGCAAATCATCGAAACATTAGAAAGTACCGGCTGGGTACCAGAACTGTCCCAAGATGGCATAGACGCTCTGTATCGCGCGACTTCGGAAGAATGGGACGCCATTGTTCTTGACCTCGGCTTGCCAAAACTGGATGGTCTTACCGTCCTAAAAGGCATCCGAGATGAAAACATTAATACTCCTGTCGTGATTTTAAGCGCTCGCGACACCCTAACGCAGCGAGTTGAAGGCTTAAACGCAGGTGCAGACGATTACCTAACTAAACCATTTGAAATGGTTGAGCTTATCGCTCGTATTCGTGCACAGCTTCGAAGAGCCTCTGGTAATGCCTCTCCTGTGATGCAAATTGGCGACTTGAGCTTGGATACACGCACTTCTAAAGTCATGTGGCAAGGGCAAGCGGTAAGCTTGACGGCGCTAGAGTATAAAGTGGTCGCTTACTTTATGCATAACCCGGAAAAAGTGATTTCTCGAACCGAACTCGTCGAGCACATTTACAAACAAGACTTTGATCGTGACTCCAACACAATCGAAGTTTTTATCGGCCGAATTCGCAAAAAAATCGCACCAAAGATCATCAAAACTGTCCGAGGGTTGGGATACCAATTAAATGCCGAATAGAAACAGGCTACCGTTGAACGCAATAAAACGACTGAGTATCAAAAGTCGCCTCGTTTTAGCGGCGATCGTTTGGTTAACGGCAATGATCCTCGCCGCTGGTGTGACGATACCGACGCAGGTCTACAACTATATGGTTGATGACACTCGCTCACAGCTCAGCATTTTTATGGATGAAGTCGCAGCACAGTTAGAAGTCGATAACACCGGGCACCTTTCACTCGCAGCTCAGCTATCAGACCCTCGATTTAACCGACCTTACAGTGGTTTGTATTGGAGTGCCTCTACAGAGGCAAGCCTCGAACGTTCTCGTTCGTTGTGGGACAAAAAAATCGAATACAAAGGTTTGGATAAAGATGCGTATGGAGCAAGAGGCGAAAAACTAATTACGCTAGAAAAAGCACTGTATCTTCCTGATTACGATGGTCCTATTCACATTATTATTGGTATTGACGAAGAGCCCATTAAAAATACCCTTCAGACGTTAATCGGCCAACTTTGGCTTATTTTGGGTTTATTATTCGCGGGCGTGCTTACGGTCATTTTACTGCAAATTGCTTGGTCATTGAGTCCGCTTACAAAGCTACAAAAAGAATTAGCCGAGCTGAAGTCTGGTAATAAAAAGAGTCTAGAAGAAACCTACCCAAAAGAGATTTCTCCTCTAATCTTCGACCTCAATGCTCTGCTGTTCCATTACCAAGAATTACTAGAGAGAGCTCGCAATCATGCAGGTAACCTATCTCATGCACTTAAAACGCCACTTTCTGTTCTAAAAAATGAAGTTCAGACGTTAGAACCTGAGGCACAATCCCGTCTCCGAGCTCCAATCAATCAAATACAAGACCATATCGATTACCATTTGGGTCGTGCCCGTATGGCCGGATCGATGAACATATTATCAGTGAAGTCGAACCCTGCAGATCGTGTGGATGCTATCTCAATGGCGTTTGATAAAGTGTATGCGAGCCGAAGCATTACCTTAATTAATGAACTTGATTCAGAGCTGAATGTAGCAGTAGAGCAGACCGATCTCGATGAAATGCTAGGTAACTTGCTAGAAAATGGCTATAAGTGGGCCAACAGCATGATTCGTGTGCACTCCTCTCAGGATAAGGAAAATATACACATCATTATTGAAGATGATGGGCCAGGCATCCCTAAAGAGAAACTGAGTCAAGTAATCAAGAGAGGAGTTAGATTGGATGAAACAACCCCTGGCTCAGGCCTTGGTCTAAACATAGTCAGTGAAATGGCACACAGTTACCGAGGTCAATTAACATTGGATACAAGCGCTTTAGGTGGATTAAAAGCATCTTTAGTCTTACATCTCAGCCGAACATAAAGCATATAACAGTAAACTTTGTTCTTCGGACCTTGATCAGTAAACCGATGAAAATGAAGTCGATGTGAACAAAATCCAAGCAAAGCGTTAAAAGGGATAGCCTTCCACCCCGCTAAATCATACCTTTTTGTTGATTTGGATACGATTTGGGTTGCCCATTTATAAGTGGAATGATAGTATCCGCGCTCGCTTGAACAGTTCCTGTTTCAAGCTTTACCACGAACAACAAGGTCGCATTGTTGATTGTGAACATTTGATTTTTACTAATTTGAGAGTAAATACTATGAAATTCGAAGCAGTAGTACGTACTGAACTAGGTAAAGGTGCGAGCCGCCGCCTACGTCACGCTGGCAAATTCCCTGCAGTTGTATACGGCGGTGAAGAAGCAGCAGTAGCTATCGTTCTTAACCACGACGACATCGTAAACCAAATGGACAAGCCTGAATTCTACGAAGGCATCGTTCTAGTTATCGATGGCAAAGAAGTTAAAGTTAAGCCACAAGACGTTCAACGTCACGCGTTCAAGCCAAAAGTTGAACACATGGACTTCATCCGTATCTAATTCCCTACCAAGGAATTAATCGGATTAAATCCAAACCTTTTGCATAAAAGATAATCGGACTTACCAACCGAGACATCTACAAAATTTCAAAACCCCGGAGTCTTACCACCTCCGGGGTTTTACTATATTTGGCATATAGCATTTGATTTATGAACGGGCAATATACTTCACTAAAGTGAGATCGGTCAGCGTCATACTATCAATCACTTCCGACTCTTCCTCTCCAGTACGCACAAAACCACACTTCTTGTAAAAGTTAAGCCCCTGTTGATTAGTATCCAGTGCTTTCAAACTGATCTGCATAACTGACGTAGAGAGCAAACGTGTCTCTAACTCATCTAACAGTGCACTTCCTGCTCCTTGCCCATAATGTAGCGGCGTAACGTAGCAACATGTCACTAATGCCGTTTTATCTTCGCTGGTGTGGTTAGGTAACTCGTAACTTAAAAAGCCAACAATTTCTCCTTGCCTCTCAACTACGATCAATTGGGCCAGTTGCTCCGTCATCACTCGCGCCCACATCCTTTCTCGACGCTCAATCGTAAACTGCTCTATGTAGCTCTTTGGCATTAATCCTTTATACGCCACCTGCCAAGAATCAACGTGTATCTTGGCGATTTGGGCTGCTTCCTTTTTGAGTGCGTCCCTTACTGTGTATCTCATAAGCATCCTTTATTAGCGTTCACCACTTACAAATTCTTTTAACCCTACCCTTTAAACCAAAGCTCAAAGATAACGGCTACAGTCGCAACGCTTTACATTAATCTATTTCATTTTCATTAATTAAATGATAGTTCACATCATAATATTCGAAGAAGAACGATCCATTATTTACTTTTCATTTTGACTCATTAGGTTGAATCTATTTGTTTAAACACTCGAGTGTCAAATGCGGAATAAGCACGATAAGGTATCGGATGAGGATAAATAAACGATGCCTAAAGCATAAGGTTTCTAAACGATCGCAATTATAGTAAAGAGATAAATACAATTTTTGATAGAGTTTGGCAGAATAAAGCCATGATCAAATGAGTTTAAGCTCTGTGCTGTTCATTATGCATACAAACCGAACCCCTCATCATTAGAGCGAAAATTTATAACGATTTGTGTCATACCTATTAGGAAAAACATAAACTTGGCAAAATAATCACCAAAATCAGCGTAATACTTCGCAAAAATGCGCATTGATTCACACAAACAACACACATTCAATTAACTACCTCACAAAAAATAGAGCTAGCGATACAAAATAAATACTAAATACCAATTCTGTTTATTTATAGACGTAGTTTGCAGGCTTATTAATTCATTTCTCCGATAGAAGTATAAATAAGAGATAGATCACTAAAGTTTCACATTAATTCCGTATATTTCACGCCGTAACAATAACAAAATCACAAAGAAAGGATCCCTTATGAAGTTTTCCAAATCTCTTTTGGTAGTGGCAGTAGGCGCTGCGCTAGCAGGATGCGGCTCAGACAGCGACAATTCTCCAGTAACCTGCGAGACTGCAGATTCTTGTACTAAGTTCACCGTTCTCCACACTAACGATAACCATGGTCGCTTTTGGCATAACAGCGACGGCGAATACGGCATGGCTGCGCGTCACACTTTAATCGAATCTATCCGCGCAGAAGTCGAAGCAAAAGGCGGTGAAACCATTCTGCTATCTGGCGGTGATATTAATACCGGCGTACCAGAATCAGACATGCAAGATGCGGTTCCAGACTTCGTAGGGATGAACCTACTTGGTTACGATGCAATGGCTGTCGGTAACCACGAATTTGATAACTCACTAGATATTCTCGATATGCAAGCCGAGCTAGCTGACTTCCCTATGCTGGCTGCGAATATCTATAAAAAAGATACAAACGAGCGTTACTTCGACCCTTACAAAGTATTTACTATCAACGGCCTTAAGATCGCTGTTATTGGTCTAACAACGCAAGACACTGCGAAGCTAGTCAATCCAGACAACGTATCAAACATCCACTTCGAAGACCCTCAAGTAGAAATCAAAAAGGTACTGAAAGAAATCGAAGAGAACGAAAAGGTAGACCTAGTGTTTGCAACGACGCACATGGGTCACTACGAAGATGGCAAAAACGGTAGTGAAGCACCAGGTGACGTTAAACTCGCTCGCTCTCTTGAAGAAGGACAGCTAAACGCTATCATCGGTGGTCACTCACAAAACCCTGTATGTATGGAACCAGGTACCAATGAGTATGCTGATTTCAAACCTGGGGATGATTGTGCCCCAGACCAACAAAAAGGCACTTGGATTATGCAAGCGCATGAGTGGGGTAAATATGTGGGTCGTGCAGACTTCGAATACTACGACGGCAAGCTTCACTTAGCGAATTACGCACTGATTCCTGTAAACCTTCTAGACGAAAACGATGAAGTTATCGGTGAACGAATTCAACAAGATGCAACGGTAAAAGCGTTACTACTGCCATACCAACAACAAGGTCAAGAGTTATTAGATGAGAAGATTTCTAATACGACGGGTAAGTTAGAAGGTGATCGTAACGTAGTTCGCTCTCAACAAACTAACCTAGGTCACCTACTCGGCGAGGCATACCGTACTTACAAAACGGTAAATGCTGACTTTGGTGTGATGAACTCTGGCGGCGTGCGTGATTCAATCCAAGATGGTGATATCACTTACCGTGACGTACTAACGGTTCAGCCATTTGGTAACTTCGTGACTAAAGCAACTATGACAGGTAAAGAAGTTAAAGAATACTTAGATGTGGTTGCGACGAAATCTGCAGGCTCTGGTGCTTACGCTCAACTAGATAACATCACTTTAGATGTAAATTGTGATGCTGGCTCAGTAACCATTACCGATATTAACAATAAAGGCTTCGATCTAGACGCAACGTACACATTCTCTGTAATCAGCTTCAGTGCTGCTGGTGGCGATAACTATCCAATCATCGATGTTCAATCTACACAGCTAACCGATGCATACGTTTTGCGCGAGTTCTTCGTAAACAACCCACAAATCTCTGCGGATAACTACAACAAGAACTTAGAGAACATCAAGTACTTCAGTAATGGCCAACCAGTAAAAGGCTGTCCTGCATCTGGTAGCTAATACTCAACACCTTACCCCTGGCACTAAGAGCTTTTACAAGCAATTTCGTCAGGGCTTTCCTCAAAACCGAAGCTTTGTGCTTCGGTTTTTTATTTTCGATAAATTACTGAAAACTCTCCACCTTCACAATATGTTCAAAAATTGTTCATTTGTGTTATTGACGCCCCTGTGTTGGGCTTCTATGTTTGATAAGGTCTTTTAAATATGCAGGTTCATCGGCTAAATTTCGCGAAACATTTTTAATCGCATAGTCAATGATTCTGAGAAAGATGTGAATGGCGTTACAAACACTGCTCTCAAACAATTTGTCTTTGGACTTCAAACGATGGTGATGTGCCTCCACGCGCACACTAATGAGCAGCGATCTGGACGTCAATGTGTTCAAACTGCTGCCATCGAGTTCTGGAGGTCAAAAATGAAACGAGCCAGCAATAGCTACAGACTCCAAATGATCAAAGAAGTAGTTACCCGTAGAGAGCGTGAAGCTTGTACGGATCCTATGGCGAGATACATTCATCAACTCATGGATGAACGCCCAACAAGTAAATTAGATGTTGAATTCAATCATCGATTTTCAGGAAATCACTTCGACGAACAAGCGGGAGGCTGGGTTAGCGACCGTTGGTCGATGAAATAACGCCAATTACCGCTTTATAGGGAAAATGGATAGGAGATTCCCGGTTCTTAAAGGACACCTTGCCGGACCGGGAATATGTAAAAGCCTAATCAGAACCGAAAGCGAAGGCGTAACCCCACAGACTGAACAAGAGTTCTAGAATAAGTCTTGTTGAGGCGATGACTCATCTTGAAGCTGTTCTGGCTTCGTCTTCCCTGCCAACATCTTTCTTCTGTACCTTTGACGACACAACTTAATAACGTGCAACTGCTGAGCGGGGGTTAAGTTAAGCCAATTAAACCTTTCCTCTCTCTTTCTCATACACCCCTTGCAATACCCTTTTTCATCGGAGGTACATACTCCAACACAAGGGCTTGGGACAGTAAAAAACTCCAGTTGCTCCATACTAAAACCGCTCTTTCCATATTAGGGCGTATTGGCCTAGTTTAAATAATGAGAAGATTAGTCAGCAACAAAACTTGCTATATACTTCGTTATGTCAAAAACATACGAAACCATAACCTTATGCTGACAAAAACAGTGTTTTATTACTTATACTTACCGCGTTTATAAAAACGGAGTCTATAAAATGAAGCTTAGCCTAAAAACGTTAGTTACAGCAATCTCTCTCCCTGTTCTTATGACTGCTTGTGCTAGCAACGGTGATGATGTGAAAGAAATAACGGCTCAAGATTTGCAGCACCACAACTGGGAACTTGTTCAAGTTGATGGCAAAAATATCGTTCTAGACGAACACCAAAAAGCGGCTCGCCTAGAAATTGGTGAAAATCTAACCGCAAACGGCAACGCAGGTTGCAACAACTTCTTCGGTCAAGCCGAGCTGAAAAACAACCAACTACGCATCGAAAAAATGGGCATGACCATGAAGATGTGTATGGAAGATCAAATGAAGATCGAAAACGCAATGACACAAACACTATCTAACTGGAGCGATATCACGCTAACTAAAGATGGTCTTGTTCTGAAAAGTGCCGATCACGAATTGACGTTTACACTACGTGACTGGGTAAACTAATCCCAACTAAGTAAACCAAATAGTATTTTGAAAGCAGCCAGACGGCTGCTTTTTTTATGTCCACGAGTCATTGGTCGTGCATGCCAAAGTCATTTAAGTGACAAACTTTCTTTCTCTTTTGCCCTCAATTCCATGCTTTAAACATCAATTTTGCTCTGTAAAACAACCTATTCATATCTCTGGGGACAATAATTTTCAATTACTTGAAAGAATATCCTCAAACAAACGGTCCGCTCCTAGAATGACACCAAATTTGTCCTTTCTTCGTTTTGCTTCACATTGAGAGTAATTCTTTGAATCAATGAGTGATTCCGTTTGGGATTGGCATTGATAATAGAGAGAGATGAATTACTATCCTTGTAACAGAGCGGAACGACTTGCGAAAACGTCAATAGAAACGAAAGCAAGAACCAAAAGACATAACACGGAATAGATATGAAAAAGCTACTCAGCAGCATTGGCATTTTAGCCACGACTTTTGCGACACCTTCTTTTGCCGATTCATCAGTGAATAGCGAATGGCAAAAAATCGAACATCAAGCCGACGGGCAATCCGTCTACTTTCATGCTTGGGGCGGAAGCCAAGAAATTAATCGCTACATACAGTGGGCGAGTAGAGAGCTAAAATCACGTTATAACGTGACGCTAAACCACGTTAAAGTAACTGATATTTCTGAGACCACTACTCGACTTATCGCAGAAAAAGCGGCAGGCAAAAACAGCGGTGGCAGTGTTGATATGGTTTGGATCAATGGCGAAAACTTCAAATCAATGAAGGATAACCAATTGCTATTTGGTCCTTTTGTCGAAGGTTTGCCAAGCTGGCAATATGTGGATAAATCTCTACCAATTGATGTGGACTTCTCCGAGCCAACAGAAGGTCTAGAAGCACCTTGGGGAGTAGGACAATTAGTGTTTATCCATGACGAGCAAACCCTCCATAACCCTCCAAAATCATTCGCAGAAATGCTGAGCTATGCAAAAGCGTTCCCGAATCGCCTGACTTACCCTCGACCACCAGAGTTTCATGGCACAAGCTTTATCAAAGCATTACTCATTGAACTGTCTAACAACGCCCCTGAGCTGCAACAACCAGTTACCGATAACACGTTTGAGCAAGTCACTCAACCGCTGTGGTCTTATCTAGATGAGTTCCATAAAGTCGCTTGGCGCGGTGGTAAGCAGTTTCCAGGTGGTACAGCAGAAACCCTTCAGCTACTAGATGATGGTCAGACTGACCTGGCGATTACCTTTAACCCGAACGCGGTTTTCTCTGCGCAGTCGAGCGGTAATCTTGCAGAGAGCACCAAAGCGTACGCAATGGACGCAGGAGCACTCTCAAATATCCACTTTTTAGCGATTCCTTGGAACGCAAATGCCAGTGCTGGTGCACAAGTTGCGATAAACTTTTTATTGAGCCCTGAAGCACAGTCTCGCAAAGGTAACCTAAACATCTGGGGCGACCCTTCGGTACTAAGCAACCAATACCTAACTGGTTCGGCCAAAAACACTCAACAATTCAAATCTATCGCTGAGCCACATCCAAGTTGGCAAGCGGCGTTAGAAAAAGAATGGTTGAAACGCTACGGGAATTAGTAAGAATCCATGTTAAGAGCGCTGTATTTAGTCATTATCGCAGTTTGTATTTTGCCTACCATTCCGGGACTACTTGGAGTGGTGGTCTCTGCGCTCGGTTATGTGCCTCCTATCGGCTTGCACCACTTTTCTTTAGATGGCTTTAACGCTGTTTTTGATTGGGAGGGTGTTTGGACATCCATCGGGCTTACTTTCTACTCTGCCATTTTCAGTAGCTACTTGGCTTGCTTGATCACATTTGCGATTTTGCAAGCCTCTTGGGGCAGTAAGTTTTGGCGAAAAATTGAAGTAAGCCTCTCGCCACTTCTTGCCATGCCGCACGTAGCGTTTGCGATTGGCTTTGCGTTCTTGTTTGCCCCAACTGGTATGGGCGTTAGGGTTCTCAACCAACTGTTTGGTTACGACTCGAATGCACAAACGGTGAATGACTTAGCATTGCTGATTAAAGATCCGCACGCACTCGGTTTGATCATCATGCTTGCGATTAAAGAAGTGCCGTTTTTATTGTTGATGAGTATTCCAATTCTTCAGCAATTGAAAGTCGATAAGATTGAAAAAGTCAGTCATTCGATGGGCTACAGTTCGGCGCAAGCGTGGTGGAAATGCGTGTTCCCACAGTGGATAGCAAAACTGCGCTTTCCAATGCTGGCGGTATTGGCTTACAGTTTGTCCGTTGTCGATGTCGCCCTGATTATTGGCCCCACCAACCCGCCGACGTTTGCGGTTTTGGTATGGCAATGGTTTAACGATCCAGATTTATCGCTCCTACCAAGAGCGGCCGCTGGCGCAGTAATACTGTTTGCGATCGCAAGCCTTTTGATTGGATTTGCACGCTTAATGGAATGGTGTATTACCAAAGGCTTCAAACGCTGGCAGTACTCTGGTCGAAACGGGTTTCGTTTACCCGGTAAAACCCTATTTTCACTGGTCGCGCTACTTGCACTTCTAATGATTCCACTCATGGTGCTGTGGAGCTTTGCCCAACGTTGGCGCTTTCCAGATTTGCTCCCAAGCCGTTACAGCCTGCGTTTTTGGGAATACGAATGGCACAGTATTCTAGGGACTCTAGAACAAAGTATGTCAATCGCCCTAATCAGCGCGACTGTCGCGCTAGTTCTTGCTTTAATAGCACATGAGTATCGTCTCCGTTATCGCTGGCAGGTGCCCGGTTACATCATCGCCATCCCAATGCTGATTCCTCAGCTATCCGTGCTATTCGGTATGCAAATAGTGACGCTGTACTTAAACAGTAATGCGTATTTCTTTTGGGTATGTTGGGCGCATATATTCTTTGCGTTCCCATTTATTTACCTCTCGCTAGACGGTCCGTGGCGCAGCTTCGATAACGGCTTAACTCGCGCCGCACTCAGCTTGGGTAAATCACCGATGCAAGCTTGGTTAAAAGTGAAACTGCCAATCCTCCTGCCTGCAATTGCATTCGCGTGGGCTGTCGGTATTAGTGTCAGCCTGGCGCAATACCTACCAACATTGGTGCTAGGGGCTGGGCGCATTAGCACCATCACAACCGAAGCCGTTGCGCTATCCAGTGGTTTTGACCGACGTGTCACCGCGATTTACGCCATTTGGCAAGCACTCTTGCCGTTCTTGTTCTTCTCTTTTGCGATACTACTAAGCCGCTTACACATGAAGTATCGCCGCTTGTCTATAAAAGGTTTACTACTGAATGAGTCTTTGTCTCGAAAACCTCGCCATCCGTAAAGCCAATGGCGACACGCTTTTTTCAGCGTTCAACATGACTGTAGAGAAAGGTGAAATTGTTACTCTGATGGGACCAAGTGGTTGTGGTAAATCCACTTTGTTGGATGCCATTGCCGGGCACCTATCCGCCGAGTTCAACTACTCTGGATCCATTACGCTTGATAACGAAAAGTTGGATGCCCTCCCTGCCCATAAGCGTCAGGTCGGTATTCTATTCCAAGACGATTTGCTCTTCCCTCATTTAACGGTGTGGGAGAACCTTGCCTTCGCGCTACCAAACTCAATCAAAGGTGAAGAGCGTAAAGCTCACGCTATGCAAGCACTGAAGAACATTTCATTGACCAAACTAGCAGAGTCCTTTCCTGACCAAATTTCGGGAGGGCAACGTGCCCGTATCTCATTGACTCGTATGCTGCTAGCAAAGCCGAAAGTTGCGCTACTTGATGAGCCCTATAGCAAGCTGGATAAAGACCTGCGCGTGCAATTTCGCAATTGGGTGGTCGAACAATTGCAGCAAGCGAACATCCCTACTTTGATGGTAACGCACGATGAAGACGATATTCCTGATGGCAGCCGCTGCCTAAACTGGCCGTGGGAGACAAATCATGCTTGATAGCCTGAGTATAAAGCTCATCCGCAAACCGCTGGCACTCAGTGCGACATATCTCGATAAATGTGGTATCACTGCAAATCAGACGACAGTGTTTGGTTTTGTACTTGGCTGTTTTGCCCTGCCTGCTTTGATCGCCGAACAGTACTTGTTGGCGTTGCTGTTTATTTTGCTGAACAGAATCTGTGATGGGTTAGACGGTGCACTGGCAAGGATTCAAGGCATTACCGATGCGGGTGGCTTTCTTGATATCAGCTTAGATTTTTTGTTCTATTCGTTGATTCCTTTTGGCTTTGTGCTTGCCAACCCAGAGCACAATGCCGTTGCAGGCGCATTTTTGATTTTTTCCTTCATCGGCACTGGTAGTAGCTTTTTGGCTTTTGCCATCATGGCAGGAAAACAAGGCATCGATAATCCGGTATATAAAAACAAATCGCTTTACTACATGAGCGGCTTAACCGAAGGTACAGAAACCATTGGCTGCTTGGTTTTATTTTGTTTGCTACCGCAACACTTTGCCGTCATCGCGTATATCTTTGGCGCGGCATGCTGGTTTACTACTTTTACACGTATTTATTCAGGGTTTCATACGCTTAACGATCATTAATACTGCTTAGACAATCGCGTTTCCTTAAGGGACAAGCCGCTAAGCCACTGTTTTATAAAGCACCAAAACGCAGGTTAAATTGGGGTATATACTCTTTGAATGAAGAAACCATTCGGAGGCTATATGAAAAAACAGATTAATTTAGGCATGTTGCTCACCATTACTTGTGCGCTCGTGCTTGGCGGCTGTAGCTCACCTAACCCGTACGGAGATGCATACGGCTCATCCGACACTCGCAAAGTTCAGCAGGTTTACTACGGCACAGTAGAAAAAGTAGAACCCGTAACCATTGATGCCTCTACCCAATCCAATGCCATTGGCACCATCGCTGGTGCTGCCGTGGGCGGGATCTTAGGCTCAAAAGTTGGGGGCGGTTCTGGCTCGGATATCGCTGCCATTGGTGGTGGTCTATTGGGTGGCTATGCAGGCAGCAAAGCGGCTGAAGCAACCGCGAAAAGAAATGGCGTGAATCTGACCATTCGTTTAGAGGACGGAAAGATTATCTCTATTGTTCAAGAAGCAAATCCAAACATGATTTTCCAACCAGGCCAAGCGGTCCAAATCAATGTTTCTGGTAATGACGCTAGAGTCGTTCCTCGTTAATTCGGACGAACCAAACCTTTGGCCTGCTTTAATTCAAACACCTAACCCGCGCAAGCTTACATCACTGGCTTGTTAACTTGCGCGTTTCTTTTCGTATCAAACTTGATCGTCGTCAATGGAACATCAATCTCCCACACCTTTCGATGTTCAAATGACATCAAGTTGCTAGCATGAGCCCATTCCAGATAACTTTGGGTTTGTTATGACTCCGACTGTTGACCACGTACTCCTTAATATCGCGCTAAACCTCAGCTCAAATCGCTCTCACGAGCAGCAATATCAAAATCTCATTGATGGGGTCGCGCAAGTATTCCCATGTGATGCGAGCTGCCTGTTTATCTTCGATGAGGATAGGTTTCTAACTCCTGTCGCGGTAAAAGGCTTATCCAGCTCGGTCTTAGGTCGTCGCTATTTCCCCAAGGCGCACCCTCGCTTAGATGCCATTATTCATAGCCGTGAACCGGTGCGTTTCGATGCCGATTGTTCACTGCCGGATCCTTTCGACGGCACACTATTAACTGAAGACCAATGCATTGATGTTCACGATTGCATGGGCTTTAGCTTGTATGTCGAAGGCCAACTTGTTGGCGCACTAACGATGGATGCCCTAACGGTGGGCGCGTTTGATGGCATCGATCCTGTCGCTATCGAAACCTTTGCGGCTTTGACCGCTGCGACATTGCGTAACATTGCTCAGTTAAAAGCGCTCAAAGCGCAAAACCAGAAGCAAAAAAGCGTCACTCAAACCCTTATCCAGCAAGCCCGTTCTCAACATGGCGAAATGGTGGGTTTGAGTCCACAGGTCAACCAGTTACGAAACAACATTGCGACTGTTGCTCAATCAGATTACGCAGTACTTATCACAGGAGAGACCGGTACTGGTAAAGAACTGGTCGCGCACTCGGTACACGCGCAATCTCATCGTAGCGATAAGCCGATGATTTACGTCAACTGTGCGGCCCTGCCTGAAGGTCTGGCTGAGAGTGAACTGTTTGGCCATGTCAAAGGCGCATTTACAGGTGCTAATAGCCACCGTGCCGGTAAGTTTGAACTGGCAGACGGTGGAACGATTTTCCTTGATGAAGTGGGCGAACTGCCTATGATTTTGCAAGCAAAATTGCTGCGCGTAATTCAGCAAGGCGAGCTGCAACGTGTGGGTAGCGATCAGCATTTGATGGTCAATGTGCGCATCATCGCCGCGACCAATCGACAATTAGAAAAAGAGGTCGAAGCTGGCACGTTTCGAGCAGACCTTTTCCACCGTTTAAACGTATTCCCAATCCAAGTCCCCCCACTTCGTGCCCGTGACGGTGATATTCCCGTTTTAGCCGGATATCTGTTAGAAAAGGTACGCCAACAATTTAATGCGTCCAATCTTCACGTTCACCCTAAAGTGTTGACTCAACTGGAGTCTTTACCTTGGTACGGAAACGTACGCGAGCTCGAACACACTTTAACTCGCGCGGCTTTACACGCCATTCAACAAGGTGCAAGCACGATCATGCTTAACCATTTTGACACCTCATTGGCTCTCGGTGATGTAAAAAACACATCGCATTATTTACCCAAAGAAAGCCAACCAATGCGAGAACTGATAGAAAGCTATCAACGTGATTTAATTGAACATGCTTTAAGCCAAACTGGTGGCGTTTGGGCAAAAGCAGCGGAGTTTTTGCAAATGGATCGCGGGAACTTATATCGGATGGGTAAAAAGCTCGGGATCAATAAATAACCAACCACAAGAAGCCGATGTAATTAAGACATCACCCCCGTTGTCTTAATTACATCAATCATTCACCTAAAAACAATAAAATCCTATATAAATCAACAAAATAAAAATTGGCACACATTCTGCTCTCTAGCGGTCAACATCACGACTATTAAAACAATCACTGGAGAACCCAATATGTTCTGTATTCAATGTGAACAGACAATTCAAACCCCTGCTGTTAAAGGTTGTTCTTTTGCACAAGGTATGTGTGGTAAAACTTCTGAAGTATCTGACCTGCAAGACGTGTTGGTTTACACACTGCAAGGGGTTTCTTTTTGGGCATCAAAAGCACTTGAATTCAACATCATTAACGATGAAATCAACCAATGGGCACCAAAAGCATTTTTCTCTACATTGACGAACGTAAACTTTGACCCTGAACGTGTCCTAGAGCTAACTTCTCAAGCAGCAACGTACAAAGCATTGCTAAAAGAGCAAGTGATATCGGCAGCAACGCTTGCTGATACCGAAGTTGCAGACATCCCTGTTGTTGCTCACTTTGAGCTACCAAATAGCGCAGAAGCGATCTTAGCTTTTGCTCCTCAAGTTGCCGTTAACCGTGGTAAAGACCAAGTACATGAAGATGTGATTGGCCTGCGTCTACTTTGCCTATACGGCCTTAAAGGTGCAGCCGCGTACATGGAGCACGCACGTGTTCTTGAGCAAACCAACAACGATATCTATGCCGAATACCATGAAATCATGGCGTGGTTGGGCACAGACCCTGAAGATCTCGGCGAACTACTTGATTGCTCAATGCGCATCGGCCTGATGAACTACAAAGTGATGGAAATGCTCGACCAAGGTGAAACAATGACCTTCGGCCATCCAGAACCAACCACGGTGAACGTCAAGCCAGTAAAAGGTAAATGTATTCTTGTTTCTGGCCATGATTTGCATGACCTAGAAAAAATCCTGCAACAGACCGAAGGCAAAGGCATTAACGTTTACACCAATGGTGAAATGCTGCCTGCACACGGCTACCCTGAGCTGAAGAAATACTCTCACCTTGTCGGTAACTACGGCAGCGCATGGCAAAACCAGCAGAAAGAATTCGCCAACTTCCCTGGTGCAATCGTAATGACGTCAAACTGCTTGTTGAATCCAAATGTGGGTCAATACGCAGACCGTTTATTCACTCGTAGTATTGTTGGCTGGCCTGGTGTGGCTCACATCGAAGGCGATGATTTTAGCCAAGTGATTGAATGTGCTCTAGCGCAAGACGGTTTCCAACACGATGAAATCGAACACCACATCACGGTTGGTTTTGGTCGCAATGCACTGATGAACGCCGCCCCTGCGGTTATCGACCAAGTGAAGCAAGGCAACATCAAACACTTCTTCCTAGTCGGCGGTTGTGATGGTGATAAAGCGGAACGCAGCTACTACACCGATTTTACGGCTGAAGCGCCAGAAAACACGCTAATCCTGACCTTGGCGTGTGGTAAGTTCCGCTTCAACAAGAATACGTTCGGAGATATCAACGGCATCCCTCGCCTATTGGATGTGGGCCAATGTAACGATGCTTACTCTGCAATCCAGCTTGCACTTGCACTGGCGAAAGAGTTTGACTGTGACATCAATGAACTGCCACTCACGCTTGTGCTTTCTTGGTTCGAGCAAAAAGCGATCGTTATCTTGCTAACGCTATTTGCATTGGGCGTGAAAGGCATTTACACAGGCCCTACTGCACCAGCATTCCTAACGCCAAACCTAATCGCCATCATCCAAGAGAAGTTCGATATGCGCAGTATTGGCAATGTTCAGGATGATCTAAAAGCCATCCTAGCAGCCTAATAAACCTGCTTGTTACGCGCCTCCTTACGCGGAGGCGCTATCTATTTCGAACCAAAAATAGCCACAACCAAAGAGATCGTTATGTTTTTTGAATGGCAAGGTAACCAACCCGTCACACTCCGTTGCATCGACAAATACTTCGAAACACACGACACCGTCAGCATCAAATTGGCCGAACTAACCGAATCACTTCTGTTTCAGTTTAAGCCTGGCCAGTTTATTAACTTGGGCGTCGAAATTGATGGAAAAATGGAGTTTCGTTCCTATTCAATCAGCTCGATCAATGAAGACGATCACCTTCAACTCACCATCAAACGAGTATCTGGCGGTAAAGTATCGAACTACATCGTTGACTCGCTGCTGCTCGGTGATACTGTTCAAGCATTACCACCAGCAGGCGAATTTAACTGCATCGACCATCCACCCGTGTTACGTGATGGCGAAACAAAAGCCTTGCTTATCAGTGCAGGTTGCGGCGTCACGCCCGTATTTTCGATGGCAAAACACTGGCTGAGTAATCAAGATGAAAACGAAAACGATGTGGACATCGCATTTCTTCATATCGCACGCAGCCCAGAAGAGACGATTTACTACGATCAGCTAGAAACGTTAGACGCCGTATATCCCAACTTCCATTTAAAGCTGTTGCTGAAAAACCGTGAAGGAACGTCACACCCACAAGGTCGTTTGAATGCCGACTGGATTAAAGAGCTTGTTCCTGATTTCAAGCAACGCACCGTTTACCTGTGTGGTCCAAGCCAGTTTATGCAAGATGTTCACGGCTATTTGAATGATCTTGGTTTTGACATGACGAACTTCTACCAAGAGAGTTTTACGCCAGCGACTGGCGCAGAATCATCGGTCTCCGATGAGACGGTTAACGTTTTTGTTCCTGATTTTGCTCAAAGCATCGATGCGCAAAAAGGTCAGGTACTGGCCGATGTGCTCGAAGGCGCAGGTTTACCATTAATCGTCGCTTGTCGAAGCGGAATTTGTGGCTCGTGCAAATGCAAGGTTCGTAAAGGCAACGTTTCTTCCACTAGCCTAGAAACATTGACGCCAGAAGAAATTGAACAAGGCTATGTGCTCGCCTGCTCATCAATCATCGAAGCGGATCTTGAAGTGCAGATCGGTTAATGCTGCTGGTATCGATCTTTTATTGTTTCCCGTCATTCCGACGAGCCTAGGCGAGGTCAGGAATCTAATATCAGCGTGTTAGGAATAACTCACTCTGATAATAGACTCTGAATCACACTCGCGTCTCGCTATTCAGATTAACGGGGTATCGTGGAAATGCCAGCCGTACTCAAACGGCTGGTATTATAGATAGGCACAACTTTCGTTTCGTCGTCATTGCTTCTCGCTAAACAGCAACACTTTCAATGCTGCTTCGCTGTCTACGTCCATAAACTCTGGTGGGTTATCCAGACGCTCACGGAATGTCAACTCTGGCGCTTCTTCTTTCATGCTTTCAATCAAGAAGTCGCTTGTCACAGATGGTGAGTTCACACATGCCATCACTTGACCGCCTTCTGCCAACAAATCCGGCAATCGACGTAGAATCTTTTTGTAGTCTTTAGTCAGCGCAAAGCTGCCTTTCTGGAATGAAGGCGGATCGATAATGATCAAGTCATACTGACCAGATTTCTTAATCTTACCCCACGATTTAAAGATATCGTGCCCCATAAAGCTTACCTGGTTGATGTTATGACCATTTAGCTTGTGGTTCTCACGACCTTTAGACAGCGACGCTTTTGCCATGTCGACGTTAACCACTTTATCTGCGCCACCCGCAATGGCAGCGACAGAAAAGCCACAGGTGTAAGCAAACAAGTTAAGCACGTTTTTATGCTTCGCATTTTCCCGTACCCAATCGCGACCGTAGCGCATGTCCAAAAACAGACCGAAGTTTTGATTGCGGCCAATATCCAATTGGTATTTCAAACCGCTTTCTTCAACGACAGGGCGAGCATCTAATTCACCGACAAGCACTTCTGAAGGCGCACCATCGGCATAACGGTGCTGAATAACCATAGTACGACCTTGCTTGTCTGCCCACAGTGGTGATTGTACCAACGCATTGAGGCCGCTTTTCAGCTCAGCGAGAAACACGTCGTCGACTTCTTTAAACAAGTTGATGATCAACTGACCTTGTAACCAGTCACAGGTGATTTGCTCTAGGCCCTCAAAACGACGACCACGACCATGAAACAGTCGACGAATTTCATTCGGAGCTTGCGCTAGCTCGGTTTCTAGATGCTGAAAAAACAGCGGAAGTTGTGATGCTTGCATCGAGTTCTCTTATTAGTTTTCTTTGTGACGGTTATTTGATCGTAGGCCAGTTCAGTTCCCAGGGGGAAAGCCAAGTATCCAAACCCTGAGAGACGATTTCACTGTGCCATTTGTTACCAAGCACTTTGTATTCTCGTGGATCGCAAACAAAGCGATATTGCTCATCTCGGTATTGGAAGCAAAGTGAAAATGCATGCAGATAACCGCGATCAGCCTCATTGCCTGCATTGTAAATCGGGTCGCCAACAATACCTGAGCCAACCGATTTTAATGCCACGCGGATTTGATGCGTTTTACCAGTGTGCGGCTTACATAAAAATAAACGCTCTCCGGGCTCTGCCGCAAGAGAGAAAAACTGGGTAACGGCTGGGTTATTTTTGCTGTTGACCAGCTTCCATGATGAACGGCGCGAACGCTCCATATCACCAACGACCAAACCTTGTTTCTTTTTCGGCTTTTTAGAGCCAATCGCCAGATAGAACTTTTCCACTTGGCGGTCAGCAAAAGCTTGCGATAACGCACTGCCCGCTTTGGCGTTGCGTCCGAGGAGCAGAATACCCGATGTCATTTTATCCAAGCGATGGATAAGATAGAGATGCTCATCACCACTCTGCTTAGCCACTTCTTGCAGCAGCATTGTGTCGCCATCGTCTTTATGAACAGAGACGTTAGGATGCTTATTGATGATCAGAAAATCGGGATGAGTATGTAGAATATCGAACATAAAAAACTGGCTCCACGTTTGGAGCCAGCAGTATACATAAGTTATCGGACAAAGCTATCGAGGCTTGCCCCCAAGGTATTTGCTAAAGCTTCTTCGAGAAAATGCCAGCAAGACCAATGATTGCGATACCCAGCAGCATGATTTCACCTTTGCCACTATCAAAGCCAGACTTAATCCCCATGAAGGCAACAATAGCAATCGCAACAGGAATCAGGTATTTAACTAGGTTGTACCACAATCCAAATAGCGGGAAGGATACTTCGCCGTCATTAGTGATCTCTTTTTCTAGCTCAGCACGGCTTAGGCGCCATCCTGCAAAGATACAAACCAACATACCACCAACCGCTAAGAAGATTTTGTCCGTTAGCAAGTCGAAAATATCAAAGGCACCGGTACCGAACAGCGTTGGCCCCATTCCACCTAAAGATAGTGACGCAAAAATACATAATGCCGCCATAACTGCACTTGCAGACAGAACAGCGTTAGAGCGCTTCATGCCTTTCTCGTCGATTAGGTAAGACACGACAACTTCCAATAATGATACTGAAGAAGTTAATGCCGCCACCGTCAAACCGATGAAAAATAGCAACGCGAATAGCAACCCAATCACTCCGCCCATTTCAGCAAACAGCTGAGGAACGACAACAAATACAAGACCAGGGCCTGCCGAAGGCTCCATGCCAAAGGCAAACATAGCTGGGAACATAGCAACACCAGCAAGAATCGCGACACCTGTATCCATAGCTGTAACCATACCGGTTGTTTGAACTAGGTTCTCTTTCTTCTTCAGGTAAGAACCGTACGTCATCATACAACCCATACCTAAGCTAAGTGAGAAGAACGCCTGTCCTAGTGCAGCAAGAACCACGTTGCTGTCGACTTTAGAAAAGTCCGGCATGAATAAGAACTCAAGGCCAGCCATTGCACCTGGCAGCATCAAGCCTTTAACAGAAACAACGATTAGGATTAAGAACAGAAGCGGCATCAGAACCTTACCGGCTTTCTCAATACCACCCGAAATCCCTTTCATCACAATCATGACGTTAAGGAACAGGTAAACACCCATCCACATTAAAGGTTGAATCGGATCTGAGATGAAACCGCCAAAACTGTCGCCAATTGCTTCTGGCGCGCTGAGTAGACCACCACCCACTTTAAAGATGTAGGCCAATGCCCAACCACCAACCACAGGGTAGAAGCCCATGATCAAAAGACCACTGAAGACTCCCATAACGCCAGTGAACGTCCAGCGTCGGTCAGTTGTCTTGAATGCACCTACGGCAGAAAGACCTGTCTTACGACCAATAGCGAACTCTGTCAGCATCACGCTAAAGCCGATAAAAATTACAAAGATAAGATAGATAGCAACGAATGCACCGCCGCCACTCTCACCTGCTGTGTAAGGGAATTTCCATATATTGCCTAAACCGACAGCGGAACCCGCTGCTGCCATTACGAAGCCTAGTTTAGACCCCCACGTATCACGTGGTGCTGCTGTATTAGTTGTAGCCACGCTTTTTCTCCAAAATTAGTTTGTTGTGTATGCATAGAGATAGGCGTCTAAAAAGTTTATGTAAAAATTATTGTACACTTATAAAATAAGCGTTCGACGCACTATGTCTAGAAAGTAAAGCAGCTCCCCTTTAAAATTGGAACCCCAAAAAAG
The DNA here is from genome assembly GCF_033344315.1 of Vibrio sp. 2132-1. Lineage (NCBI taxonomy): Bacteria > Pseudomonadati > Pseudomonadota > Gammaproteobacteria > Vibrionales > Vibrionaceae > Vibrio > Vibrio sp. 2132-1. The sequence continues at coordinate 253,772 of NZ_JAWPON010000004.1, forward strand.
TACATTTATCGCACAAGTGTCGAGTTACGCAGGTTAAATGCTGCTTTTTTGTTCAAAAGTTAAAGAATGACCTTATTTTTCACATTAAAATAACAGAATCAGCTGTTATGAAATTCGTTCCTCATATAAGGTCAATCCCATGTCTAAATGGGAAATCTATTCCCCCAACCCACTTTTATGCTTAATATCCTAGAAGGGCATATTACTCTGAGCGTATATGGACAAGTTTTATCACTTTCTTACTTTAGCTGGCATCGGGCTATATTGGTTACTGGTCGCAGGTGTGACCATTCGTGTCGTTTTAAAGCGCCGTGCAGTGAGCGTGTCTTTAGCTTGGCTAATGATCATTTATATCCTTCCCGTTCTGGGTGTCGCATGTTATTTCCTCTTCGGTGAACTGAACTTAGGCAGAAAGCGAGCCGAACGTGCGAAAGAGATGTTTACACCATTCGAGAAGTGGTTCAGTCAGCTTAACGACTGTAACGCGCACAACCCAGAAACGATGGGAAGGCACATCTACCGAATTGATGAACTTTGTAACAACCGCCTTGGTCTTCCCGCATTGAGCGGTAATACATTGTCGCTGCAACAGTCACCTAATGAGATTTTGCATTCCATTATTGAAGACATCGAAAACGCGCAGAGCAGTATTCGAATGGTATTCTACATTTGGCATCCGGGTGGTTTGGCTGACTCTGTCGCTTCTGCGCTTATTCAAGCGGCTAAACGCGGCGTAGATGTCAAACTATTGCTCGATTCAGCAGGTAGTCCACGTTTTTTCAGAAGTCCTTGGTATCGAATGATGCAGGATGCTGGAATTGAAGTTATTCAAGCGCTAGAAGTGAAGATGTGGCGTATTTTCTTACGTCGTCTTGATCTTCGCCAACATCGCAAGATCATCGTAATTGATGATGAAATTGCTTATACAGGTTCAATGAACTTGGTTGACCCGGCTTACTTCAAGCAAAATAGTGGCGTTGGGCATTGGGTGGATATCATGGTTCGCATTACAGGACCAACGGTAAACGTATTGAGTGCCATCCACTGTTGGGATTGGGAAGTCGAAACTGGCGAACGTCATTTACCAAGACTACCTGAATGCAAGATCGATGAGAGTGAATTCCAACACCCTATTCAGGTTGTGCCTTCTGGCCCAGGTATGCCGGAATATCTGATCTATCAAGTATTAACATTGGCAATAAACCAAGCCAATCGCTCGGTACGAATCACAACACCATATTTCGTGCCCAATGCTGATTTACTCGAAACGTTAAAGATGACAGCACAACGAGGCATTAACGTTGAACTCATTATTCCCCATAAAAATGACTCTATGATGGTGCAATGGGCTTCACGCGCTTTTTATAGTGAGCTCTTGAGTGCAGGGGTCAAGATTTATGAGTTTTATGGTGGTTTGCTGCATACAAAATCTGTCGTAATTGACGACCAATTCTGTTTAGTTGGCACCGTAAACATGGATATGCGCAGCTTGTGGCTGAACTTCGAAGTGACCCTCGCCGTTGATGACGAAGAGTTCACCAAGCAAATGTCTTGGTTACAAGATAGCTATATTAAGCAATCTCACACTGTTGTATTGGAAGAATGGGAGAAAAGGAGCCTATTTTCTCGGTTCTTAGAGCGAGTGTTCTATCTCTTCAACCCACTCCTCTAATACCTCAAATACACAGGCTAAAAAACCTCCAGCGCTACATGCATCCTGCTGGAGGTTTGTTCTTTTAGCTCCCTATCTACACGATACCTCTCGACATCATTACCTGTTCATCTTGGCTGTTATTGGCTGATAGTTGACTTTTCCCTTGCATAACCTACGTCGTCCATGTTTTAAATATTCAAAACCGCAATATTTAAGACAGGGAACTTTTATGTCAGAGGGAAAAAAAACCAAACTCATTACCGCTGGCCGCGATAAAAAGTGGACAAATGGTGTTGTAAACCCACCCGTTCAACGCGCTTCAACCGTGGTATTCAATACCGTTGCAGAAAAGAACCAAGCCACCATTAATCGTGCAAACAAAACATTGTTTTATGGTCGCCGAGGCACCAACACGCACTTTGCTTTCCAAGACGCAATGGTTGAGATTGAAGGTGGAGCTGGTTGCGCGCTTTACCCTTGTGGAACGGCAGCAATTTCAAACGCCATCCTCTCTTTCGTTGAAACTGGCGATCACATTCTAATGGTGGACACTTGTTACGAACCAACTCGTGACTTTTGTAACACCATAATGAAGAAAATGGGCATCGAAACCACCTATTATGACCCAATGATCGGTGAAGGTATCCGAGACTTGATTCAGCCGAATACCAAAGTCCTTTTCTTGGAGTCTCCTGGTTCAATAACCATGGAAGTCCAAGATGTACCTACATTAGCGCGCATTGCCCACGAGCAAGATATCATCGTGATGCTTGACAACACATGGGGAGCAGGCGTGAACTTCTCTCCTTTCGAGCATGGCGTAGACATTTCCATTCAAGCGGCAACTAAGTATATTGTTGGACATTCAGATGTCATGCTAGGTACTGCTGTGGCTTCTGAAAAGTATTGGGATCAGCTTCGTGAACAAAGCTACCTGATGGGTCAGTGCGTTTCTCCTGACGACGCATACCTAGGTCTTCGAGGTATTCGCACGTTGGATGTTCGCCTAAGACAGCACGCAGAAAGCAGTTTAAAAGTCGCTCAGTGGCTCGCTTCTCGCCCAGAAGTTGATCATGTCCGCCATCCAGCTTTAGAAACAAGCCCTGGCCATGAGTTTTTCAAACGAGACTTCACAGGTGGAAACGGCTTGTTTTCATTTGTTCTCAAAACGTCTTATCCAAAAGCGACGACGGCTCTGCTTGATGGTATGAAACACTTCAGTATGGGTTACTCTTGGGGCGGTTATGAAAGCCTCATTCTAGCTAACGAACCTAAGAGCTTTAACAGCCTGAGAACCATAGCTCACCCACACTTTGAAGGTACTTTGGTTCGTATTCATATTGGCTTAGAAGACGTAAATGACTTGATCGCTGATTTAGAGGCTGGTTTTGCGCGTTATAATGCCTTAATGCTTGAAAAAGAAGCCTCCCTATAACAATGATTGAATCGCCCTGCATTGCGGGGCGTTTTTATAAGCCCCTGACTTAATTAGAATTAACTAACATTCACCCGAACCCATTAATTAATGTTAATCATTTGTGTTGTTTTTCAATTGAGCAGTCACAGAATGAAATAATGTGCCACAAATAGGCTTTCCAAATTTAGAGTTTCTCTCCTACTTTTTATCATTCATAAGAGGTCATACCACAAGGAGATAGTTTTGAAACTCAAATTTATAGCGCTAATGCTTTTTACCTTAGTTACCGTCCCAATAACCTCCGTATACGCTGCAACAGGTTATACCCAAACCAAGTATCCGATTGTTCTGGTTCACGGTTTGTTTGGTTTTGATACCCTGGCAGGCGTTGATTACTTTTTCGGAATACCACATTCCTTAACAAAAGATGGCGCTACGGTTTATGTTGCACAGGTATCCGCGACCAACAGCAGCGAAGTTCGAGGGGAGCAACTGCTTGCTCAAGTAGAAACCTTACTTGCAGCAACAGGCGCAGAGAAAGTCAATCTCATTGGTCACAGTCATGGTGGTCCAACAACGCGCTATGTTGCCTCTGTCCGTCCTGACCTAGTCGCATCAGTTACGAGTATAGGAGGCGTTAATAAAGGGTCTAAAGTGGCAGATTTAGTTCGTGGCACCGTATCTGAGGGTTCGGGTAGTGAGCAGCTCGCGGTAAAACTGGCGCAAGGCTTAACTACTCTTATTAATCTTCTATCAGGTGGTTCTGATCTCGACCAAGACCCTTTAGCCTCACTAGCAGCATTAACCACGGAAGGATCATTAGCGTTTAACCAACACTACCCGGAGGGGGTCCCTACCAGTGAATGTGGTAATGGTGACTTGCTGGCTTCAAATGGCGTTTATTACTACTCATGGACCGGATCATCCACTTTTACAAACGTTTTCGATCCGACCGACGCTGCCATGATGGTACTTGGCTTAGCCTTTGATGGGCCAAATGATGGCTTAGTTGGTGCGTGCAGCACACATTTGGGCAAAGTCATACGTGATGATTATCAAATGAACCATTTGGATGAAATTAACGGCCTGCTCGGTATTCATCATCTTTTTGAAACCGATCCAGTCACGCTTTATCGCCAACATGCAAATCGTCTCAAACTTCAAGGTTTATAAGAGGTCATCACAATGAAGAAAGTCGCTCTCACCACTTTTATCCTGCTCTCGATATTTGGCGTGGGAGCGCTTTCTCTGTTGCAAAGCGACAAACAACAAGAGATAACCTCTAACCATTCGCAATCTCAGCAAGATATAGCCGCCGATGTCTCTTCCCCAAAAGACTTCTTCGAATATTCTCTTAGCCGGCTGGGCGAAGAAGATCTCGATACGATCAAAGCGGAAGTTAATGATGACACTTTAGCAAAGCAAACTCTGAATATTGATGCCAAACTTTTTCAAACCTACCTTTCCTACAAGCAAGCACTCTCTGCATTAGAGCCTTTTGAGCACAACCACCTAACGCTTGAACATTTAACCATGCTGAATGAAGCAATACTGAACTTACAGCTTCAATACTTTAACGAGGTGCAGATAACCCAGTTGTTTGACGAAGAAAACCGACTTCGCCAGCTTGCATTAGAAAAGCTGACGATCAAAAAACAGGCATCGGATATCGAGAGTCAGACCCACCTTCTCAATCAAGCGTTATCAGAACAACCGGATTACATACGAGAAAGTGAACGCAATAACGCATTAGCAAAGCAGCTCGAGCAAGCTTCTCAGCTTGATTCACAAGACAAGTACATCGCCCGTGTTGCTCTGGTAGGAGATGCCGGAGCGCAGAGGCTGCAAAAGCTTGATGAGCAAAGAGCATCATTTGAGACTCAACTCGCCACTTACTTAAAGCAGCGTCAAAATATTCTGAATAGAGATTTTCTAGGGCAAGACGAAAAACAGGCAGAAATCATTGCTTTAAGAAAACAAAGCTTCGATACCACTCAATGGCGTCGAATCGAAGCTTTGGAACGTATTCATGATAGCCAGAACTAACAACATTAGCTTAATCGCCAAACGTTACTTATTCTGCTTTTTAGGACATCCAACGATATGGTCATCCACCATGCCGACGGCTTGCATGAAAGCATAACAGATGGTTTCACCGACAAACTTGAAGCCTTTCTTTTTTAGGAATTTACTCATGGCTTTGGATTGCTCTGTCGAAGCTGGTACGTCACTCATATGTTGCCATTGATTGACGATTGGTTCACCGTCCACGAACTGCCACAACGCGTCTGATAAACTCCCGTATTCAGCAATTAACGCTTTAGCCGCTTTGGCATTACTAAATACCGAGTTAATCTTTCCGCGATGTCTCACAACATCGAAGTTTTCCACGATGTATTCAGCGCGTTCTTCATTTCTTTGTTCCAACGCATCTAGGTCGTAGTTCTCGAACGCTTCTCTGTAACCTTCGCGTTTTTTAAGGATGGTGATCCAGCTAAGCCCAGCTTGCGCACCTTCCAAAGTAATAAATTCAAACAGGACTTGGTCGTCATATACTGGCACGCCCCATTCGGAATCATGATATTCGCGTTCTAATGGGTGATTCATCGCCCACGCACACGTTTTTTGTTCTGTCATTATTCTTCCTTAAAAAGCGCCTCTAACTGATGAGCTAGAGGCGCGATATTTTTCATCGTTATATCAGTAGCACTAAGCCTGTTTCGGTACTGCCACTTTATGGAACAAACGATACAACACTGGCACGACAATCAGTGTCAGGACTGTCGCAAAACCCAAACCAAACATAATCGTAACCGCCATTGGTTTGAAGAAAATATCTGGCAACAGTGGGATCATACCAAGGATCGTCGTGATAGCAGCCATACAAACGGGACGGACGCGACTTACCGCAGCATCAACGACCGCGTCATAAGCCTCTTTACCGGACTTCATTTCAATTTCAATTTGGTCCAGTAATACGATGCCATTTTTGAGCACCATTCCCGATAAGCTTAAGAAGCCGAGCAATGCCATAAAACCAAACGGCGTGTTGAGCGCCAACAAACCGGTAGTGACACCAATTAACGCCAGCGGCACGGTAAGCCAAACAATGAGTGGCTCTTTGATAGAGTTAAATAGGAATACAGTGATCAAGAACATGAACAAGTACCCCATTGGCATGGTAGTAAACAGCGACTCTTGAGCATCACCAGAAGATTCGTATTCACCACCCCACTCTAGTGAATAGCCAGGAGGCATTTGAATCGCTTCGATTTGGGGCTGTAAACGTTTTTGCAACGTCGATGCGGTTTCTTCACCTAGAATATCAGGGTCTGCCATCACAGTGAGCATACGCTTACGGTTCTTACGTACGATGATAGGATCCTCCCAACGCATGTCGTAACCCATTGTGACTTGTTGAAGTGGGATAAACTCACTCTGTGCTGGACTCCATATTTTCATGCCTTCGATGTTACGAATATCAATACGTTCATCTTCAGGTAAGCGAGCCACGATAGGCATGAGCGTCGTGCCGTCTCGGTATAAGCCTATCGTCATTCCAGAGAATGACATGGACAAGAAATCATCGACGTCCGATTTGGTAATGCCATAGCGACGTGCCTGACTCTCGTTAAACTGAGGTTCAAGAACTTGGGTTCGTTCACGCCAATCATGCCTGATATTTGTTGCCTGAGGGTCGGCGTACATGATGTCCTTGACCTGAGCGGCTATCGTGCGAAGGACGGTTGGATCTGAGCCAATAATGCGAGCTTCAATTTTTGCACCACCACCAGGGCCTAACTCAATCTGTTTGAGCTTGTAATTGATTTCTGGGTAGTTGGCTTTTAAATACTCTCGAAACTTCGCCATTAATGGTTTTAACGCTTCGTAATTTTCCATACGAGTGGTTATCTCACCATAAGCCGCATAACTTTTCTCTGGCGCGTACGTTAACATGAAGCGCTGTAAGCCTTTACCCGCGGTCGTCGTGATATGGTCAACATGCTCTTGCTTAGCTAACCAACTTTCTAACTCTTTAAGCGTTGTGTTAGTTGCTCGAATATCAGTTCCTTCTGGCATCCATACATCTAACTGAAAAATCGGCGTTGTCGAAGATGGGAAAAACGCTTGCTTCACAAAGGTGAACCCGTAAACACTTGCCGCTAATCCCGCAATCAGCACCACAACGGTAAACCAAGCACGACGCATACAAAACTGAAGAAACTTTTTATAAATAACGAAAATAACCCCGTTATATGGATCATTTTCTTCCCCTTCACCTTGTTTAATCTTCTGGCCTTTAAAGAAGATGTCAGCAAAGAATGGTGTCAACGAAATAGCGGTAAACCAGCTCAACATTAAAGAGATCAGCAGAACCGTAAATAAAGTGCCACAGTATTCGCCCGTCGAGTCTTCAGACAGTCCAATTGGCGCAAATGCAGTTACCGCAATCACAGTTGCCCCAAGTAATGGCCACTTTGTTTGGGTAACAATGTCGGTCGCTGCTTGGAGTCGAGTTCGCCCTTTTTGAGTACCAATCAAAATCCCCTCAACCACAACGATGGCATTGTCCACCAGCATACCTAACGCGATAACCAAGGCACCTAATGAAATCCGCTGTAAATCTATCGCGAGATACTTCATGAAAATGAACGTACCCAGCACCGTCAGCAGCAAGATTAAACCGATTAGTAGCCCAGAACGTAGCCCCATAAAGAACAGAAGTACGATAATGACGATACCGACAGCTTGAGCCAAGCTCACAACAAAACCGCTAACCGATTTATCCACTTCTTTCGGCTGACTATAGATTTCCGAAATTTCGATACCGACAGGTTGCTGGTACTTTAGCTCGGCAAGGCGATGATCAAATGCTTTTCCGACTTCAACGACGTTGACGCCTTCAGCAAAAGAAACGCCGACGTTTAGTGCAAGACTTCCGTTAAAATTAATAATATTATTCGGGACTTCTACGTAACCACGTTTTATTTCCGCCACATCTTTCAAGAAAATGAGCCCCTGAGCGCCCGACTCAGTAATTAACAAATCACCCAGCTCCTCCACACTCTGGAACTCGCCAGTCGGCTGAATTCTGATGTACTCGTCACCAATTCTGATCGCTCCTGCGTCAGAAACCACGTTTTGCGTCGAAAGAAGATTAAACACGGTATCCGGAGCAAGACCTATACTGCTCAGCTTTTTCATCGATACTTCGATGAAAACTTGTTCTTGCTGTTGCCCGGATACCGAAACTTTACTCACGCCATCAACCAGTTCGAGCTCTCGGCGTAAGTAATCGACGTAATCTAGTAGCTCTTTATAGCTATAACCGTCGCCAGTCACCGCTAACAAAATCCCGTAAACATCACCAAAATCATCGATCACTTGAGGTTCATTCACACCTGGAGGCAACGTCCCTTTAAGGTCGTTCACTTTACGGCGCAACTCATCCCAAATTTGTGGTAGATCATCAGGGCCATAATTGTTCTTCATCGTGACCGTGATTTGAGATAAGCCTCGGCTAGAAATCGAATTTACTTCATCAACATAAGTAAGCTGCTGAATCGCTTTTTCGATTGGGTACGTCACTTCTTCTTCGACTTGTTGCGGTGTCGCACCAGGGTAAGAGGTCACTACCATCGCATCTTTAATAGTAAAAGCAGGGTCCTCAAGACGCCCTAAACCAAAGAATGCGGCGATACCACCAATCAAAAATATCAGTGCGACCATCCAACTGATGACGCGATTTCGGATGAAGTACGCAGCAATACCGGTCACATCATCATCACTTTGAGGCACTGATTTATTAAGATCGCTCATAGACCGGCCTCCTGCGTAGCCATTTCCTGTATCACTTCCACTTTCATGCCATCCCTTAATCGAGAAACACCGGCAATCACAACTTTGTCTTTGAGCATGAGACCATCAAGGATTTGAATGGACGTTTTAGATGCCTTACCTGCTCGCACCTGTTTGCGCGATACCGTATTGTCGTCATTCAGTACCCAAACAAATTTGTTTTCGCGCCCCAGCTCGTCACCATCCGCATTAAAAATGGCTTCGATAGGAACATTAATTCCTAGGTTGAGATCAAGCCCAACATTCTCGTCTTTAGAAGTTACCTCAACAGCCATACCATCTAGGATGTACTCTTCTTCCGGCATAGGAAGCGACAGTGTGACAGTAAACGTACCTGTTGTTGGGTCGGGTTCGGTTGTAAATTCTTTTACCGTCGCGTTATATTCGTTACCACTGGGCACGCGCACTAATGCTTTGATCGCGGTAAGCCTTTCTTCCGTTGGCGGTTGGTTCACATAGAGGCGGTCAGGAAGCTGAATCAACACTTCGACTCGCTCCAAGCTGTGAATATTAACGATATGCTGTCCGACTTGAACATTTTCGAATTGGTCGATATTAACTCGCGAAATAACCCCATCCACGGGCGCTTTTAAGGCAGTAAATGATAGACGAAGTTTGGCTAACTGAAGCTCAGCTAAGGCGATTTGTCGTTGTGCTGCAATTTCATCAAACTGAGACTTAGCTAATAGGCCTTTATCAACCAAAGGGCGTGAGCGGCGATACTGACTGTCGACAACAGAAAAACGCGCACTCGCATTATCTACATCCAACTCATAGTCCGTGGGATCTAGCGTTGCAATAACATCACCCTTCGTGACTTTGTCGCCCTCTTTTACCATGATGCTGCTGACTTCTCCTGCCACTCTGAAGCTCAAATGAGAGCGATCCGCTGCATTCGCAACCGCAGGGAAGTACAAGTTGTCATCCACCTTGTTTCCCGCTAATGACGTAACTCTAACTCGTGGCGTTTCGAGCTCTTTTTCTGGCGCCTTATCCCCACAGCCAACGAGAAAAAGCGTTGAAAGTAAAGTCGCTAGAGAGATGACTCCTTTCATATTACAACCCTCTTTCCTTAATCCACGCTCTTACCTTAATTCCGGGTTCAATTACACTGACACCCGAGATAATGATTTGGTCGCCATCGTTAAGCCCAACTAACACTTGATTTTTGTCATTCATCTCAATTGCGGCTTTGGACACAATGCCTTGCTCATCGACACGCCAAACGTATGTTTTGCCGTTCTCTTCTAGCAACGCGGAGTTAGGAATCTTTGTCGCTCCTGCACTTTTGGACAGGAGGTAAGCATTGCCAGACATTCCCGGCAAAAGGCCTATTTCTGCTGGCCGCTCCATGACCATCGTGACTTTGTAACTGCCCGTTTTAGGGTCGGCTTCTGTATCGATTTCCTGAAAGGTTAAGTCAAAGGCTCGCTCGGGGAACGCATCAAATATCATTCTGGCAGAGACATCGCTCCCCTGCGTGTAACGATTTAGAAGATAGTCTGGGATTTGGAATATCACTTTGAGGAATTGGTTGGACTGAATATTCATCACCCCTTCTTTCGCGGCAACATATTCATGGTTTTCTGCTGGAATGTACGAAATAGTGCCATCATATGGCGCGACAAGTTTGGTATATCTTAAGTTTGCCTTTGCTTGATTCCATTGAGCTTTTGCTGAGTTGTGATTCGCTTTTGCCTCATCAAAATCTTGCTCAGATACTACTTGGTCTTTACGTAGCTTTTGGTATCGCTTGTATTGCACATCTGCGAGCAAAAAATTTGCCCGAGCTTGCTGTTCGAGCAGAGAATATTCATCTGGGTTTAATGACGCCAAAACATCACCTTTACTAACGACTTGACCTTCATTCACTTCTATCGTTTGAAGAAGCCCAGGAACTCGAAATGTCAGTACTGCTCTATCGCCAGCTTCCGTCGTGGCAGGAAAATGTCGCTCAAACTGGGCATTGCCAACAGATACTGTAAATAGCTTCGCAGGACGCGATTCAGGTTCAGGAACAGGAGGAAGTTCTTTACCGCACCCCGACAAGACAGCCGAGATGGCAATAGGAATGAGCAATTTTCTCATTACATTCATCCATAAAAATTGGGGGATTATTTTTAAAGTAGATGAATTTTGAACGAACTTCCAGAGCAGAAAAGATTAATAGTGCTTTAAAATTAGTAATTTGTGATAAAAAAGCAGGCTTTATGCCTGCTTCAGTTAAATCTTCTTTGGATACAAAATGCCTAGAGCTTACTGAATTCTCTGTTCACCCTATATGTATCAGACGTAACATAAGCTTCCATGTTACGAATTTTGCCATCAAGACGGTCAAAATCCCTTTCCAACACACTGAGCAGTTGATCAGGGCTTTGCCCTTTCTGCCAAGGCTTACTTTTGAGCGTATGCTCTTGCTGAGCTCTGATATTTTCAGAATACGTTAATGGTTGCTTTTCTAACATAAACGCCATCGCGATGTACGCTAACAATACCAAAAACGTACCACCTAACAGCGCTGCAGAAATCACTACAATACGAATCAACCAAACTTCTGCACCAAAGTAGTTGGCAATTCCGGCGCAAACACCGGAGATTTTGCCATTTACTGGATCACGATACAGTTCTCGATTATTCATACTTTCGTCTCCATGTTGGTGACTCAGCATCCAAGATGCGCTCCAATGTATCAACTCGGGACTGCATCGCTTCCGCTTTTTCAGATAGTACCTGAAGGCGCTCTAAATCTTGGCTCGACAGTGCACTATCTGTTTTGCGTTTGCTGCGATAGTGTAAGAAGAGCCATAGTGGAGCGACAAAGATTAAAAAGACAATCACTGGTCCTGCTATAAAAAATGCCGACATAAATGGCTCCTTTCTTATTTATCTTTCGATGACATCTGTTCTTTCAGTTTTGCCAACTCTTTTTCAATTTCGTCTTGTGCCTGCAACTCTGCAAACTCTTGTTCTAGCGATTTAGCATTACCAGTTTGAGCATACAGGTCTGCTTCCGCTTCCATTTCATCCACTTTACGTGAGTACTGCTCAAATTTCGCCATCGCTTCATTAGTACGGCTAGTGTGCAGGTGTTTTTGCACATCACGACGGTTAGATGCAGTTTGGTTACGAATTGCTAGTGCTTGCTGTTTTGCGCGCGTTTCAGCAATTTTGCTTTCCAACTTACCAATCTCGCCAGTAAGCTTATCGATCGTTTCTTCCACTAAGGTTTGCTCAGTGTGGAGGCCCTTAATCACTTGCTCTAGCTTTTGCTTTTCAATTAACGCTGCACGAGCTAGATCTTCACGCTCTTTAACTAATGCTAAGCTCGCTTTTTGGCCCCATTCGCCAATTTGCTCTTCTAACGTTTCAACCTTACGAGCCAACTCTTTCTTGTCTGCAATCGCTTTAGCCGAGTTAGTACGCACTTCAACAAGTGTGTCTTCCATTTCTTGAATGATAAGACGGATCATTTTTTCAGGATCTTCCGCCTTGTCCAGTAATGCACTGATGTTTGAGTTAACGATATCTGCAAATCGAGAAAAAATACCCATAACGGAACTCCTCTTTTTTCCTATTAAAACTCGACAAGGTGGTGATTAACCTTGTGTCTCCCTGAATATAAAACAAGTAACGTGCCAACTTATAATTTTCTTTTAAATCAGATTGTTATTCATTTTGTTGTCGTTACACACTATTGTGCTATGATGTTTTTCACCAACTGTTGGTGAAATTTACCAACTCTATCTCTAAATCATGGCTCGGCTGTTAAATAAGAAGGACTTTATGAAGCAAAACCTGATTGGTGAATCACCTGCTTTTCTCGCTGTACTAGATAAAGTATCACAACTTGCACCCATTGAGCGCCCTGTCCTCATCATTGGTGAACGAGGTACGGGTAAAGAACTCATCGCTCAGCGTTTGCATTATTTATCAAGACGTTGGGATAAACCACTACTATCACTCAACTGTGCGACATTAAGCGAAGGGCTAATAGATTCCGAATTGTTTGGACATGAATCCGGCTCCTTCACGGGCTCTAAAGGTAAACATAAAGGGCGTTTCGAGCGTGCCGAGGGCGGTACTTTGTTTCTTGACGAACTGGCAACCGCACCACTTTTAGTTCAAGAAAAGCTATTACGTGTCATTGAATATGGTGAATATGAGCGAGTTGGCGGTCATACCGCTCTCAATGCGGATGTTCGACTTGTTTGTGCAACCAATGCCGACCTACCAAAATTGGCAGAGCAAGGTGATTTTCGTGCAGATCTGCTCGACAGGCTAGCCTTCGATGTCATTATGTTGCCGCCTCTTCGCGAGCGCAAAGAAGACATTCTCTCTTTAGCAGAGCACTACGCGATGAAAATGTGTCGTGAACTGCAACTGGAATACTTTGTCGGTTTTACCCCAAAAGCGCAGCAGTCGCTTATTGAATATGAATGGCCCGGTAACGTCCGCGAACTAAAAAACGTGATTGAACGTGCGATTTACCAACATGGTCTGAATGCTCACCCAATTGATGAACTGGTTTTCAATCCTTTTGAAACGGTTTGGCACAGCGCGCTTGGCCATAGTGCAAAACAAGCAGAACAACAAGAAGAGGAAGCATCAAGCAACACCATCCAATTCCCTCTAGACTATAAACAATGGCAAGAGGAACAAGATATCCATTTACTCAATCGTGCATTGGAAGAAGCCAAGTTTAATCAACGACAAGCAGCCGAGCTACTTGGCTTGAGCTATCACCAATTACGAGGGATGGTTAGAAAATATGGTTTGGTCGGACAAAGCTAACTTGACCGAGAGTACTCAATCAATACACGAGCTCGTGACTGCGCTCTAATTCGCATGCATTTATGGCATAACACCTTACAGTGTATGGATTTTATGTTTGGAGCGAGTTCACAAAGGTGATAAATTAGCGAGATCATTTTCGCTTGTTAGCTTTGAAAGAGTAAGATCAAACGAAACGAGCAAGATCCAATGAACATTTCATATTATGAATGCTTTTATAAGATTATCGCTGAGCCTTATTGGGATTAGCCTACTGACCGCTTGCGGCGATGAAATTGACCACAATGATATTCGCAAAGCTGGCTTTGTGTTTTGCGGACAGGGTAAGCCGACCACGTTTAACCCTCAGCTTATTGATAGCGGTATTACCGCAGAGGCTCTGAGCCCGCAGCTGTACGATACGCTGCTCACGCTCGATCCTAAATCACATCAGCCCGTGGCAAGCATCGCCGAGAGTTGGTCAGTAAATGAATCAGGGACGGAATACACGTTTAAGCTTAAACGTGGTGTTCAATTCCAAACCACGCCTTGGTTCACACCCACTCGCCCATTGAATACAAAAGATGTGGTATTTAGCTTCAAGCGAATCATCGATGTAGACCATCCTTTTCACCAAGTAGGTGGTGGTTTTTATCCATGGTTTGCAGGGTTAGATTTTCAAAACCTACTCCAAGACGTGGTTGCAATAGATGAGCATACGGTAAGGTTTACGTTATCTCAGCCAAACTTTTCTTTCTTGGCCAATATTGCCACCAGCCATGCGGTTATCTTGTCTGCGGAGTATGGACAGCAATTGGCAGCAAAAGATCATAAAGAAGAAATCGACCAACTTCCTATCGGTACCGGCCCTTATCAATTAAAAGAGTACCAAGTGAACGATTTGATTCGATTAGAGCGTCATTCTAATTACTGGAAGTCACCAGCAAAAATGGAACAAGTGGTGTTCGATATCTCTCACAGAGGCACGGGTACATTAGCTAAACTTTTAAGAAACGAGTGTGACGTACTCTCTTCACCTATTTCGAGCCAAATACCTGTCATTCAAGAAAATGACAACCTTGAGCTGACGGCTACACCGGCTAACAACGTTTCCTTTATTGCGATAAACACAGAAACCACCGCGCTGAGTGATGCTCGAGTTCGCCAAGCACTTAACTTAGCGATCAACCGTCAAAATATTTTAGATTCGGTTTACTACGGAACTGGCTCCCAAGCTTATACCTTGCTACCACCTAATTCATGGGCTTATCAAAAAGACAGTGTAAAAATTCGTTATGACCGGAATTATGCATTGGCACTACTTCGAGATGCAGGCTACGAAGACGGCCTAGAATTGACCATGTGGGTACCACTTGAACCACGTGCTTTTAACCCAAGCCCTCGTAAGACTGCGGAGTTAATCCAAGCGAATTTTGCCGATATTGGGGTTAAATTAACGCTACTGACCGATGATAGGTTTGAACGTGTGGATTTGGAGAACATCAACGATATCGATTTACTTTTAACTGGTTGGATTGGTGATACCGGGGATCCTGACAACTTTTTCCGCCCTTTATTATCTTGCGAGTCTGACCGCGTTGGCCTTAACGTGTCCATGTGGTGTAACGATGACTTCGATTTCTTGCTCGATTTGGCGTTAGAAACTCAAGAACCGCGTTACCGTTTGAACCTATATCGCCAAGCACAGAACATTTTGAATCAAGAGTTCCCGGTTATTCCTCTGGCGCATGGCGTGCAGTTCCGTGTGCACGACAAATCGCTGACAGGCTTCAAATCAAGCCCTTTCAATGCCCAACCGTTTGATAGAGTTGAGAGAATTCACTGATGTTTTGGTATACCGTTCGACGCTTTAACCTATTTATCATCACTTTGATGATCCTTACATTAGTGGGTTTTTCTCTGCTTCGCCTTGACCCTCTCTCGCACTGGGCAAACGTTGATTTTTGGTCTGGTTGGCAAACTTACTTAATCAACCTTTCTCAGCTTGATTTTGGCATAAGTAAAAACGGCAACGCGATTTATGACGAGCTCGCCGTCGTATTCCCTGCCACTTTGGAACTGTGCTTTTTTGCCTTTTTGGTGTCCCTTTTGATCGGTATTCCACTTGGAACCGTGGCTGGGATGAAGCAAGGTAAATGGCTCGACACCAGCATTTCATTCATGTCGATGTCTGGTTATTCCGCCCCAATTTTTTGGGTAGCTCTGCTACTTATCATGGTCTTTTCATTGGAATACCAACTCTTTCCCGTTGCGGGACGGTATGATTTACTTTACGAAATTGATCATGTAACCGGATTTGCCATTATCGACGCATTCATGGCGAAAGGTGAATACCGCGCTCACGCACTGCAAAGCGTCATTGAGCATATGGTGCTGCCATGTTTGGTGCTTGCTTTGGCTCCAACCACCCAGGTTGTCGGACTAATGCGCTCCTCGGTAGCGGAAGTGATGAGCCAAAACTACATCCGTGCAGCGAGAATCAAAGGTCTTTCTAACCGCGAAATCGTAACTCAACATGTATTGCGGAATGCGATACCGCCTATCATTCCCAAAGTTGGTGTTCAACTTTCGAGTATGATTACCTTAGCTATCATCACGGAGTCTATTTTTAACTGGCCAGGTATTGGTCGTTGGCTTTTAGATGCGCTAGCAAGCCAAGACTATGCATCTATCCAAGCTGGCGTGATGGTACTTGCGACTTTGGTTCTTACCGCTAACATACTCTCGGATTTGATTGGCGCGATGATTAACCCTTTAGTTCGAAAGGAATGGTATGCTAACAAATAACGTTTATCAGGAAGAGCGCATTCCAACACAGTTTGAGCGTTTTTGGCGAAGCTACCGCGCCAACGGACTAGCCATGTTTGGCTTGTGGTGCTTGGTGTTTATCGTCCTTATTACCATTTTTGCTCCCCTACTTGCACCATTTGACGCCCAAGCACAGTCTGGTGAATTGCTTGTGCCGCCGTCATGGGCCCCAGCAGGAACGGTTGATTACTTTTTGGGGACCGATGACTTAGGTAGAGATATTCTTTCGCGCCTGATTATGGGCTCTCAGCTAACATTTGGCGCTGCTGTCGCCATCACCGCAATTGCTGCCGTTGTAGGCTGTTTAATTGGCGTATTGGCAGGTATGACGAAAGGCTTACTGTCGAGTACTCTCAACCACTTGCTCGATACCGTCATGTCTATCCCGTCGCTCTTATTAGCAATCATTTTTGTAGCATTTCTCGGCTTTGGTGGGTTCAATATTTTACTCGCAATCTGCTTGGCATTGATTCCGCGTTTTATTCGCTCTGTTTATATCGCAGTCCACACCGAAGTTGAAAAAGACTACATAATGGCGGCACGCCTTGATGGCGCTAATGATTTCTACTTACTGTGGAGTTCAATTCTTCCTAACATTCTGACGGTCATTGCCGCTGAAATCACACTCGCGCTGTCTGCTGCGATTTTAGATATTACGGCACTGGGTTTTCTTGGCCTAGGTGCACAGGCCCCAAGCACCGAGTGGGGAGCAATATTAGGTGACTCTGTCGAGCTTATTTATATTGCACCTTGGACAGTGACCCTACCCGGCCTGACCATCATGTTTACTGTTATTACCCTAAACTTAGTAGGTGAAGGTGTACGTCAAGCGCTTAATGCGGGGATCGAATAATGCCGTTGTTAGATATTCGACATTTGACCATTGAGATCGAAACACCTCAAGGGTTGGTCAAAGCCGTTGACCGAATGAGCCTAACTTTGAACGAAGGCGAAATTCGTGGTCTTGTAGGTGAGTCTGGTTCAGGGAAAAGCTTAGTTGCAAAAGCGATTGTCGGGGTAAGTAAAGATAACTGGCGCATCACCGCAGACCGTATGCGCCTTGGCAATATTGACTTGCTTCAGCTTACACCAAAAGAGCGTCGGCGCGTCATTGCTCGTGATATTGCGATGATTTTCCAAGAGCCTTCAACTTGTCTTGACCCTTCAGAGGAAGTCGGGCGTCAATTGATTGAATCCATTCCATCTCGCGCATTTGAAGGGAAATGGTGGGAGCGATTTAAATGGCGTAAAAAACAGGCCATCGCGCTTTTGCATAAAGTGGGTATTAAAGATCACAAGCGTTTAATGGGTAGCTACCCTTATGAACTGACTGATGGTGAGTGTCAAAAAGTCATGATTGCCATGGCGATAGCGACCAAACCAAAGTTGCTGATCGCAGATGAGCCAACCAACGACTTAGACCCGATTACTCAATCGCAAATTTTGCGTCTGTTGAGCCGCATGAACCAACTTAATAACACAACCATTTTGCTTATCGGCCACGACTTAGCGACCATAACACAGTGGGCAGGACGTATTACGGTAATGTATTGTGGTCAGTCGGTGGAGTCTGCCGATACCAGTAAAATCATTGCGGCACCCAAGCACCCGTACACCGATGCCTTGCTTAAAGCGATGCCTGACTTTAATGATTGGGTACCACACAAGCAAAAACTCCAATCCCTACCGGGCTCGATTCCGCCATTGCAGCATCTGCCTATCGGTTGTCGCCTCGGACCACGTTGCCCATATGCGCAGAAACAATGTGTAGAAATTCCACACACCAGACGAATTAAGAATCATAAATTTAACTGCCACTTTCCATTGAACACGGAGAAAAAGTCATGAGTGCGTTACTTGAAGTCGATAATTTATCGAAGCAATTTGTTACGCGCTCCCGTCTGTTCAAACGTCAGGTTAATGAGGCAGTTAAACCGGTAAGCTTTACTTTAGAGCCAGGACAAACTATTGGTTTTATTGGTCAAAACGGGTCAGGAAAATCCACACTAGCTCGTATGCTTGCTGGCGTTGTTGAACCAAGCTCCGGAGAGATCCGTGTGAATGGCGAACGATTGGAGCACAAAGATTACGCGACACGCTGCAAGCTCATCCGCATGATTTTCCAAGATCCAAACACATCGTTAAACCCACGTATCCAGATTGGTCGTATTTTAGAAGGTCCGCTAAAGCGAAATACCAACATGCCGCCAGATGCGCGCATGCAGCGTGTAAAGAACACCCTGCTCCGCGTAGGATTGCTGCCTGAGCACGCCTATTTTTATCCACAAATGCTAGCTGCCGGTCAAAAACAGCGCGTATGTTTGGCTCGTGCACTTATTCTTCAACCTTCCATCATTGTCGCTGATGAGGCGTTAAACGGTTTGGATATGGCAATGCGCTCGCAGATCATTAACTTATTCCTCGAGTTGCAAGAAGAGATGGGATTGTCATTTGTGTACGTGTCTCAGCACATTGGCATTGTTAAGCATATTACTGATAAAGTGATGGTGATGCATGAAGGTGAAGTGGTCGAGTTTGGCGAGACCAACCAAGTACTGACTCATCCCGAGCATCCTATTACTCAAAGACTAGTCGAAAGCCACTTTTATAAAGCGCCAAGCCATCAAACAAAATAGCTTATCAAAAATGTAATCGTGCAAATGTAAAGAAGCCTGCTTTAACGCAGGCTTCTTTATTGCATGGGGACTAATCAAAAAACTAACGGCGGCTCGCTTGTTTGCGTAGTTCAAAATCAAACTCGTCAGGAAACAATACGACCCCTTCTTCATTTTGATTTGGGAATACAACAATCGATAGCTCGTCATCCTCTAGACCAGAGGTCCAACGGCTGTGCCACTTGTTTAAAGAGATCGCTTCTGGCTCGCAATCTTCCCAATCACCATTCGCCCATTGCAAAGCAAACTCTTCGTTTGGCCATACTGGTACACAATCATCATCTTCTGTATTTAACATGACACAGCCATGTTCGTCTTTCAGAATCCAAACCTTACGATTCGCCACAATCTCTTTTACGCAGTACTTTAAACGTTGCTCTTCGTTGTAGCGATTAATGGTATCCATCTGCTCTTGGGTCAGTTGCTCAGACATATTCGTCTCCTATTTCCCATAGAAAAATGCCCGCAGCTAAGCGGGCATTTAAAGTATATGCTAGAAAATTAAGCTAGTTCAGTTTGAAGCCAAGGCCAACCTTGCTTCTTACGGCTTAGCGTGTTTTCCATCATTAGCATGCCGTCTTTTTCGTGCTTAACAAGCTTCTCAGCCCACTCACCTTTGTATAGAAGACGAGTTTGAGCAGTCGTGATGTCTGTTAGCATTACAGCAGCGAACGCTAGGTTATCTTTCTCACAACGAGATTCTAGGTCTGCTTCTAGTGCTTCGATCATACCGTCAACTTGCTCAAGAGTTGCAAGTTCAACCTGACCAACCACTACGTCACGACCGTTGAATGGGTAACCTTTAAGGTCTTTCTCAACAAGCTCAGCCGCTGATAGACCTTCGATGTTTGTTTTAGCAATTAGAAGATCTTTAGTGAACGCGTCCACATCTTGTACGTCTGCGATTGCCGCTAATTCAGCAACGGCATCTTTGTCTTTTTGTGTACAAGTTGGAGAAGCAAAACCTACTGTGTCAGATAGAATTGCTGACATCATTAGCTTAGCAATTTGTGGAGTAATCGCGTGGCCTTCAATCTTGAACATGTTGAATAGAACAGTGTTGGTACAACCAACAGGCCAGATCCATGCTTCCATTGGGTTTACTGTCATCACGTCACCTAGACGGTGGTGGTCAACAATACCCGCAATTTCAGCTTCTGCGATATCGTCTGGTGCTTGTGCTAGATCTGAGTAATCTACTAGCCAAACGGTCTCACCCGCAACTGATGTGCGAAGCTCAGGAACTTCAGCGCCAGCAACTTCTAGGATGTGCTGAGTTTCACGGTTGATTTCGCCTTGGCGAATTGGCATAGCTTCAACGCCACGCGCTTTTAGAAGTTCAGTTGCAACGAGTGCACTACAAATACTGTCACTGTCTGGGTTCTTATGACCTACAACTAGAATCATGTTTCTTCCTATTCAAGTCAATTTTATACGCCGCCTAATACAGTTAATTAGGGCGTGTTTGCTCACAAAGGCCGATACTTTACCTGATTTCAAAGAGTTTGACACGAAGAAAAGTTCACAATGCTATTGCGAATAAATCTCATTTACATATAATGATAATTATTCCTATTTGCATTTGAGTAAACGATGAACGCGACCCAATTATTACACTCTGCACAACAGTTGTTTCAGCCTACTCAGTTTCGTTTAGCTTATAAGCGATTGCTGATCCCTATCGTCATGCTCATTTTGCTAGGCAATGAAAATACACGTGACGTAGCCGTACAGACGCTATCCGACTCATTCTGGGCAGTGTCATGCTATGTTGCTGCCACATTGGCTATTTATCATTATCTTTCAAACTTTATGTCGAAAACCAATCGAATTACCGAGCTATATCATCGCTCGCGTAATCATCAGGTTTTCTTTGCTTCTTTGTTGGGTGCTTTGCCTGGCTGTGGTGGCGCTATTGTTGTGACAACGCAATTTATTAGTGGCCGAGTGGGATTTGGTGCGATTGTCGCGGTACTTACTTCAACAATGGGTGACGCTGCCTTTTTACTTCTTGCCGCCAAACCAAGTGTTGGATTAGGCGTGGTTGGATTAGGCATTATCGTGGGTACTCTTTCAGGGTTAGTCGTTAATGCTTTTCATGCTGATAACTTTCTGCGACCAGAACCAAAAGAAGCACCTCAGACACATGCTTGTTGCCAACACCAGACAGACCGACACACGCCTCTTGAACAACGTGCAATCAATCTACAAGGCGCATTTTGGAAATGGCTTATTGTGCCTGCTAGTGTCGTTGCTGTGTTAATGTCTTTCCAAATAGATATTAATCAGTTGCTATCTTTGAAAGCCAACACCATTGAATGGCTGGGCGCTATCTTCGCGGTGATCACAATGTCGTTGTGGGCTATGACAAAAGAGCTCGGCGATTATCAGTCAACGGTCTCTGAAGATGAAAAAATTGTGGACTCGCATCCAATTCAAAAAGCGGCTCAAGACACAAACTTCGTCAGTGCTTGGGTGATCGTCGCTTTTCTGGCGTTTGAACTGACGACCTATTTTTCTGGAATCGACCTCGTAGAAACCTTTTCTCATTGGGGGATATGGATGCCATTAGCTGGCCTAGCCATTGGTATGTTGCCTGGTTGCGGACCGCAAATTTTAGTCACTAGCCTGTACATCTCTGGTGCAGCGCCACTTTCGGCGCAATTGGCAAATGCGATTTCTAACGATGGTGACGCCCTATTCCCCGCCATTGCTATGGCACCGAAAGCTGCTTTGGTCGCGACTATTTATTCGTCCATTCCTGCGTTTATTGTTGGATACGGGTATTACTTTTTATTCGAGTTCTAACGCCCAGAGCATCAAAACGAGAAAGGAGCCGCAATAGGCTCCTTTCTTGATCTTGGTATTAGGCGATTTACTTCACGTTATGCTGTAACGATCGCTTTCGCATTGAGCCCTTTATCCACGCTCACCATTAACAACTGGCAAGGTTCTTGGTTTAGCTTTTCCCCTGTCCAGTAATCATACCAGTCCACCGGTTGATCAGACGTCAGCGTAAATTCCATCGCTCCGTAACTCGCATAATTAAACAAACAATGGAGGTCATTCTTCGTCGTTAGTTTTAAAAACGCGTGATTTAAACTCAAAGCGGTAAACTTTGCAGATTGCTGGTTACGTTGTTGACGTAACATGAGCTTAGCCAGTGTCTTCTTAGCAAACGGCGTAATCTCAGGGAGTGGGTCGCCAGACAGCAGCAAACCACCACTCGCTAATAACACCGTGCGATGAAATTCATACTCTTCTCTGGATGCAGATTGATTAGCTAATGAAGTGAATGTCGCGCAATCCGGGTCAATTTGCCACAGTTTTCGGTGCTGCCAACTACGGTAAAAGGTTTCTCTGGCTATCTGCTCGAATCGACGACTATGACGCTCTACATCGTCAGAAACACGCATTGCATCCACAAGCCCCAGAGATGGCCACATTGGCGCGTTGCAACCTAAAAGCCACGCATCACCAGCGCCTTTGGCAATCGCTTCCATTCCTAAGCGATACGCCTCAACGCCTGTAATACCAGATTGTTTACGAACACCTTTTAAGGTGCCCCAATAGTTCGCGTCTAGCTTGAACAACTCAACGCCCCACTCTTGTCTCATGACAGAGACTACATTCGTCAGATGGTCTTGTACTTCTGGGTTTGAGGTATCGAGTATGTACCAAGGCGTGCATCGCCAACCACCGTATGTGACATCTTCTGCTTTAAGTAAGCCACCATCCTTGTGGCGAACAAACCACTCTGGATGCTGTTTGAAGATCTCCGACTCAGGCTGTGCAATGAAAGGCGCCATCCAAATTGCCGGCTTTTTTCCTTTTGCACGGATGTTATGAATGAGCTCTTTTACGCCACCAGAAAACTTATCTGATGGGGTTAACCAATCGCCCATAAAGGCTTGATAGCCATCATCCAGAAGTACCCACTCAAGGTCTTCGAGCTTATCTTGCATGCAATCAACGTTCTGCATGATGTTTTGCTCTGTCACGTCTGCGTAGTACGCGTACCACGAACACCAACCAACAGGCGTATCTTGTGTCACACCTTGGCGAACAGGATGATGCTTTGCAATCATCTCGCCATAGGTTTGATAAAGCTCGGATAGCGATTGACCACAGAGTACCGCCACGGATTCAAGTTGATTACTTTCCCAATCCGCCACTTGAGTCAACTCACCATCAATTGCGGCTGATAAAACCCAATGCCCATCACGCAGTACAACATCAAAATAGCCAGCAAAGCGATGACATGATGTGAAGCCATACAATGTGTAGCCAGCCGAGCCTTCCACCACTAAATAGTTGTAATAACGCTTAGGGGCATCTTTAGGGTAGATTCGATAAGAAGGATTATTGTCTGGGCAGCGACCAATATCAACGGGGTGATTGATCGTTCCCGCCGTTTGCGCCAACATTTGAAAACCATCCCCAATTACGTTGGCCTCGTGCTCGTACAAAAACGGCATTTCGAGCAACACTTCACGGTCGGTAAAGGTTTTATTGTGGAGACCAGCAAAAGAAAAATGTAATTGATTACCCTCGACTTCAACTTGGAAGTCATTGTTATTCACAGTGATCTCAGTGTGATTTGCCAATTGAATGCTCTGAGCCATAAAGAGTCTACTCACTTAATTATTATTGTTTAGCTTGGCGCATTATCTCCTGCTTGTCTCACCCAATTCGTTACCATCATCACGAATACCAGTCTCGTTTAACGTTATGAAGTTACTATTGAGACAACGCTCACTGAAATTTTGATAAAAAAATACCAGCCCTGAGGCTGGTATTTCGATTTATGCAAACTGCACTAATTAAGCAACTTCGATCGGACCACCAAATGAAGTGACTGGCGGCACTTTACCTGTGAACTTCTCGAAGTCTACGATACATGTGTTCGCAGAAGTCGCCTGTGCAAGCTCAGAAGAACCGATGTCTTGCGTTAGCGTGTTAGGATCACCGTAGGTACAGATTGCGCCCTCTTTCTCGTTTAGAGGACCGTACCATGCACCTTCTTCGATACGAATAACGCCACGTGGGTAGCTGTCAGTCAAAACAGCGCCAGCTAACAGCTGACCACGACCGTTGAATACACGTACCAAATCGCCATCTTTGATACCTTTTGCTTTGGCATCCGCTGGGTTGATGTAAACCGGCTCACGACCTTGTACCGCGTAAGTCGCGCGGAACTCTTCAGACTCACACATCTGAGAGTGCAGACGCTTATCAGGGTGGCAAGACTGCAACCAGAATGGGTATTTATCTGAACCAGGACCACCGTGTGAACGCTCTGATTTTTCGAACCACATTGGGTGCTCTTGACAGTGTTCGTAACCGTAACGGCCGATCTTACGAGACGTGATCTCGATGAAGCCAGACGGCGTACCTAGTGGATTCAGCTCAGGGTCTTTACGGAAGTCCGCATGACGAACCCAAGGTTTACCTTCACCGAAGTCTAGTACGCTCTTCTCCCAGAACTCGTTGAATTCTGGCATTTCAAACTTACCTTCGTTCGCTTTTTTACAATCGTTGTAAAGGCTTTCGATCCATTCCATCTCGCTCATACCACGAGTGTATTCTTCGCGGCGACCAAAACGCTGAGTTAGTTCACTCATGATTTGGAAGTCAGGCTTAGATTGGAACAATGGATCAACTAGGCGATGCATCGCAATCAGACCTTTGTTCGAGTATGAACCGTATACGTCGATGTCGTTACGTTCCCATTGCGTACACGCCGGTAGAACGATATCTGAGAAACGACATGTCGCAGT
The DNA here is from genome assembly GCF_033344315.1 of Vibrio sp. 2132-1. Lineage (NCBI taxonomy): Bacteria > Pseudomonadati > Pseudomonadota > Gammaproteobacteria > Vibrionales > Vibrionaceae > Vibrio > Vibrio sp. 2132-1. The sequence goes on from NZ_JAWPON010000004.1 coordinate 278,756, forward strand.
CCAAGCAAACTCGATCGTTACAACCGTTTGAAGCTTGCGGAACGCTTTCTTCATGCGGTTACGATCTTGATGGTGGTGCCATGGGTTACAACCCGAGATAACCATCATCTTGAAGTCTGGCAGTTTCACTTTACCGCCGTTGTAGTTGATCTCTTTGCCAGGCTCTAGCAGACAGTCGATCCAACGTGCAACAGGGATAGTACGACTGTAACCGTTAAAGTCGTTGTTGTCCCACTTCGGTTTCATACCTTGGTCAAGGTTACGAGGGAAACCACCAGGGCCCGCGAAACCAGTAGAAGGCACACCGATACTTGAGTAATGGTGACCGTAAGAGATACCACCGCCAGGTAGACCGATTTGACCAACCATTGCAGCAACCACAGCCGCTGCCCAGTATGGCTGCTCACCGTGCTCTTGACGCTGGATACACCAACCCATCAGGATCTGTGTACGACCGCTGACTAGCATGCGTGCGAATTCACGGATCTTGTCCGCTTTCACGCCACAAATCGCTGCTGCCCATTCAGGCGTCTTCTCTACTTTGTCTTTTGTCTTACCTTGAACGTATTGAATGAACTCTTCAAAGCCTAGACAGTAAGTATCAATGAATTTCTTATCGTACAGGTTTTCGTTGTACAACACGTGTGCCACAGCGAGCATGAACGCTACGTCTGTCAGCGGGTTGATGTACAAGTGATTGTTCTCTAAGTAGCGCTGAGTTTTGTTCTTCACTGGGTCTACAGATAGAACGTTGATCTCACCTTTTGCCACTTTTTCTTTTAGTTGTGCAAGGTACTTAAACGACTCATGCGTTTCACAGTTCCAACCTACTTGAAGGTTTTTCACTGGGTCGTTAGCCCAAAGAACGATGTTGTCAGAGTTTTCTAGGATCTCAGACCAAGACGTACCTTGTGCATAAACTTCGGTTGAGCCTAGCACGTACGGCATAATGGTTTGACCTGCACCCGTCGAGTAGTCACCTACTTTAGTGATGAAGTTGCCATGCATACCTACTGCACGTTGCATGTGCGCAGTACAGTTGTTAAATGAACCCGTTTGGTTCCAACCTGTTTGACCTGCATGCAGCGCCCATGGGCCGTAGTCTTTTTGAATACGTTCTAGTTCGCGATAAAACAAATCTAGCGCTTCATCCCAAGTTACTCGGATGAAACGGTTGTTACCGCGAGTATCTGCGCTGTATTTATGTTTCTTCAACCAATCTAGACGAACCATTGGGTAACGAACACGTGAAGGGCTGTAGATAATACCCTTAATGCCGTTCAACATTTCTGTTGGGTTTTTGTCTAGCTCTAGCGGCTTGATCTCTTGAACTTTACCCGCGTAGATGTGGGCGCGAAACGCGCCCCAGTGAGAACCGGTTACTTTCCAAGTACCTGTCGTCTCAACGGCATTTGCAGAGGCGGACGCCAATAAGCTAGGACCAATTACTGACGCTGCACTTGTGGTTGCTACACCTTTAAGAAAACTTCTTCGTGTAATAGCCATTTAAAATTACTCCAATCCGACGCTTATTAGTGGTGACCTTCAGCATAATCTGAAGAGTGTTTCTGTAGATACTTCAAGATCAGTGCTTCACTGTCTGTATCTAGGTTAACGAACGCCAACATACCGTCGAACATACCTGGCCAGGTGTTCGCGTCGAAGTGCGCTTCCGCAGGTTGAGTGTGACATACAGAACAATTGGTCTTGTAGGCTTCACGAGATTTTTCCCAAACAGGATTGATGTCGTTCAGCATAGACTCTTTCTTAATCCATACTTTCGCCGCTACTTTTTCCCAAGGAAGGCCTGTTAACTCATCCACTTTTTTCTCACCAGTCGTCACAATGCTGCTGTCTGTTGCTGCTTCTTTCATCAGAGACGCAGTCGCAATGTTCTTACCGAAATCTTCTTGAATTACGCGACCAAAGCCTTTCGCTTTACGCCAGCCGTCAATTTCGATTTCGATGAAGTCACCTTTATCTTCCAGAACTTTTACTGTTGATGCAGGGTTTAGAAGACCCGCTTCTTTCGCGCCTTGCGCGTCAAAGTAAATTGGAAGGTGACGAATACTTACGAGCTCTTGACCTACTGCGTAGTCAGTACCTGATGTCATTTGCTCTAGATCACCCACGATGCCGCCGATGCTATCCATACCTGCTGGTAGGTTGTGCGCGATACCTTTGTGACAGTCAACACAGCTTTGATCTTTCTCAGCGGCTTGCTTCATTTGGATACGAGCCGTAGGAGACATTTGCTCGAAATCCATCGATTCGTAGTTGTGACAGTTTTTACACTCCAGAGATTTGTTTGCCGAGAAACGATCCCATTCGTGTTTAGCAAGTTCGATACGACGCTCTTCGAACACACCCGGTTCGTCGTAGTTGCCAAATACTTGTGCAAATACTTCTTTAGAAGCTTGCATCTTACGAGCGATCTTATCTGTCCAGTTATGTGGAACGTGACAATCAGGACAGGTAGCACGAACACCAGAGTGGTTTTTCCAGTGCACCGTTTCTTGTAGCTCAACGTACACGTTGTCACGCATTGTGTGACAACTAATACAGAATTCTTCTGTGTTGGTTGCTTCTAGAGCGGTGTTAAAGCCACCCCAAAAGATAACACCAGCAATAAAGCCGCCCATAGTCAGCACACCTAGGCTGATATGTACAGCTGGGCGCGTCATGGTACGCCACAGTTTAATGATTAATGATTTCATTATTTGCTCTCTTAAAATCTTTTCAAAAGTGTGGTTATGAGCTCACTGGCTTACATGCCGTGCGCGCCTGGAGGTCCAAAGAAGAAGACTTGCAACATCCAAACGATGAACCCGTAGCCGCCAACAAAGGCCACACTCAGAATTGGGAAGAGAACAACTGCAATGAAGAGGAACGACTTCCACTCCAGGGAGCGTTTTTCACCACTCTCAATTTTATTAACATCACTCATACATTTGCCTATTTTGTATCTAGTGTTATTGAAAAGCCCGCGTAACCAAGCTTAAGTTTTTTACAATCTCTAATGGAAAATGTTAGACCATACTAATAGTAGGGTTCAATCAAATAAGCGACCTCAGACCTTGTAATTCAACACTTTTTTGAGCTCATCCAGAGATATGATGGATTGATGTTATTTATTAAAAAACATGAACAGATGTGACAAAATAAGTCTTTTAAGGAGTTGTTAAATAACCAACATTTAAGAAACATCGATCACATTTAAATCGTAATTACCATGCCATAAATCGACTTAAAAACTCCGAAAAAGATAACCGTTTGTAAACAAAATGCTGCGTATTAATGTCGAAAATAGCACTCAAGATTTACTTTAAGAACAGCAAAAAGTGCACGTAGTGGTTCATATAAAGGGGAGGCTTAGATACAATTATTCGCGTATTTTCAAGGAGCGATTATGGACAACGTGGTGGATATAAGCTGGGTCAAACTGGCACTGTTTGGTTTGATTTTATTGGTCCCCTTCTTTATCAATGCCCGCTACAAATTAGGGATAGCAAAAGACACCATAATCAGTGTTATCCGAATGACACTTCAGCTCATATTGATTGGCGTGTATTTAGAATATCTTTTTCAATTAAACAGCTTACTTGTCAATATACTTTGGCTTGCCATCATGCTACTGATTGGTGCCAGCTCAATTGCGGGAAAAGCTCGCTTACCTAAAAAGCCACTTATGCTTCCGCTACTAACGGGCCTTACCTGTGGTCTAATACCACTTCTGATAGCAATTACAGCAGGCTTAGTGCAACCATCCCCTATTTACAATGCGCAGTACATGATCCCACTTGCTGGTATGTTATTGGGTAACAGCTTGAGTAGTAATATCATCGCTCTTCAGAATTTGTTTACGGCTTTTGAGCAGAGACAAGCAGAATATGAGGCTGCAATCTCACTTGGAGCCTCTCCTCGCTACGCATCCTTCCCCTTCATTCAGGAGGCTCTTAGAAAGTCCCTTGCCCCGACTTTAGCTTCTATGGCCACTACAGGGCTGGTTACCTTACCGGGTATGATGACCGGTCAAATTCTAGGTGGCGCGAGCCCGATGGTTGCGATTAAATACCAGTTAGTAATTATGCTGGCTATTTTCGTCATGTTGAGTGCCTCCGTAACCATAACGTTAGAAATGACATTGCGCTGGGTACAAACCAAAGAAGGCCGAATAAAGATAAAAATCGAGCAACCCGAATCGACCAAAACTCATGGTTAGCTGGCGCTTGTGGGTAAAGACCGTTAAACAACTTATATTGCCAAGTCGAACATACTTATAACTGAATAACTCAACTATTCTTCGAGCACTCATCAAGACGCTTTCAGATGAAAAGCCAGGCAGAATTCTTTTTGATATAAGCCTCTAATTTTATGAAATTTTCTTTGCAAGTTTAGATACGCACGACCTTTGATACAGGTTATCCACAGAAAATGTGGATAAGCCCCCAAAACCCATACGCAACCAGAAACATAGCAACATAAGTGATCAATCGAATCGTCATGCATTGATCACGTGACTGACATGTTCTAATTTTAAAGTAAAGGCAGTGACCACAAACTTGGAGAGACGTACATGGATGTCTTAATGATCAAAGAAAATTACGATGAACTCCTGTCCGATGCACCTCTGGATTGGCTCGTTCAAGAACCAAAGGAAGTAACTTCTCATTGGCTCCCAACCGATTTTGGCATCAACGAAGAGTTGATTTAACATGACTCGACTTATTTGACATTTGCAGAGACAAATAAAAAGAAAGGCGAACCATCTGGTTCGCCTTTCTTGTGATCTTCTAAACTTATCGCAAATGGTTATCTTCATCGCGTAGATAAATCATCCAATACCACATGCCAACAAATACGCCACCACCAATAATGTTTCCTATCGTAACAGGAATTAGGTTGTTTACGATGAACCCCATCATGTTTAAGTCCGCGTAGTTTGCAATATCTGCCCCTGTCATTTGCCAAAACGCTTCTGGCGCAAAGTACTTAATACCAATCGCCATAGGTACTTGGAACATGTTCGCAATACAGTGCTCAAAACCTGCCGACACGAACATAGCCACAGGCAAAATCATGACCGCTATTTTATCTGTCAATGTTCGCCCACTAAACGTCATCCAAACTGCAATACAAACTAATACGTTACACATAATGCCAAGCGCAACAGCAGCAAAGAAACCATGATGTAATTTGTGTTGGGAGATCGCCATCGCGTTAAGACCAACTTGGCCATGATCAAACATATATTGCTTGGTAACTAGCATACAGGCCACGAGCAAAATGGCCCCAACCATATTGCCAAAGTAAACCACCAACCAGTTTTTGATAAGTGCTTGCCAAGAGATTTTTCCACTCGCACGCGCAACTAGTGTCAGCACAGAGCTAGTGAAAAGCTCGCCGCCAGTAACCACCACCAAAATCAAACCAAGGCTAAATGCCAGACCACCAATGAGTCGTGTAATGCCCCAAGGCAGCTCGCCTGCGCCTGTCGTTACCGTGGTATAGAAGATGAAAGCAATACCAATATGAAGCCCCGCAGAAATGGCGAGCAGAAAAGATTTGATTGGAGCTTTCGTTGCTTTGCCTACCCCCACTTCAGCCGCGCGTTCCGCAGCTTGTGGCGGTAATAGTGAGTCAAACTGATTAAAGTTCATTCTGGTGTAACATTTAGAAACATTTAAAGAGGCGCGGATAATCGCTCTATTTCCCTATTTTTTCAAGTGCTATTTGGCGTGTTTACTAAAATCGTTGTTATTGGGAGATCAAGCAATAAATAGCGCCTATCATTCGCTACCGTAAGTATCATTGATACTTAACAAGTATTCGGCCTTTCGAACAAAGATCCTGCGTTATATCAGCCTGATAGCGCCATACTTAACACTTCTTGTCGTTGAATGTTGCCCAACGCTACTTTTCAGACTAGCTTGGTAAAAAAAGCGCAAAGGAATCATTTATGAAATATTCAGCTGAACATATCGCCGAATTGAATCTACTTCTTCAGTTCGACCTAAGTAGTGCTGCAACTGGTATTAAAGTTCATACAGACGCGTCAGAAGAAATGCAGGCAGCCGTTGCTCGTCTATATAAGAAGCAACTTTGTACACAGCCTGACGGTGGTTATCTAACAGACGAAGGCATTGAAGTTGCAGAACATGCAGATAAGATTTTGAGAGTTCTGTCTGTGTAATTTGAACAAAAAACGCCACCGAACTCGGTGGCGTTTTTTAGTCCTATATTTTTCCTGTCGATGCCTGTGGCAATAATCGCTTTTTCATTTTGCTAAATGGTTGAACCTTGTCATACAACCAGTTAAAACCAGTGGCATAAAATAGGAAGAAAACGAGGAAGCCGGCTTCCAGCATCAGAGCTTGAAGAAGCGTAATTTCTAAGAACCAGGCAATCACAGGTAGAGAGATAAAGATTAATCCTCCCTCGAAACCAATAGTGTGTCCAAGCCGCATCGCTAAACTTCGCTCAGCTCGATTGTCACCAAACCACTTATCAAAATACAAGTTGTAGATGTAGTTCCATATCACGGTATACATGCTCAACCCGACCCCAACCAACGCGAGATCACTAGAACCCTTTCCAGTGATCAATGAAGCCGCTGGTACAATAATCGCGAGTGCGATTAACTCAAAAAGTACTGCATGAAAAATTCGTTCGTTACGAGTCATATTTCTCTGTCCAAATAGTTCTACTCAATGCTTAGAATTTTATCTATTATTTAGATAACCAAAAGTTAGATACCATCGGTTTAAGCGATATGTTTACCATCGAACAACTGCAAGCTTTCATTGCTACATCAGAAGCAGGATCATTTTCAGGAGCAGCTAGAAAACTGGGGCGAGCTCAATCTGTAGTGAGCCAGCACATCATGAATATGGAGATCGACTGTGGTGTTGAGCTTTTCGATCGATCAGGCAGGTACCCTAAATTAACTGAGAATGGCCTCGCGCTCGTACCTTATGCACAAGCAACAATCAGCCAACTCGACCGCCTAAACAATAGGGCATCGCAGCTCTTTTCCACGCCAACGAACAAATTAGTCTTAGCTATTGATGAAGGGATTCCTCTGACTCGCTTGCCGGATGTGCTAAAGAAGTTAGAGCAACGCTTTCCACACTTACAAGTTGAATGCTTAACGGCTTCAAGCCCTGATATCATTGAATTGGTTAAGTCGGAACGCGCCACGACTGGGATTATTTTGAGTGATTTACAAATGCCAAGACACATCGATTTCACCAATCTTGGCAATATTGCATTTGATGTCTATGTCTCTTCAACACATCCTTTAGCAAAGCAGCAAATCACTCACATTGATCAACTAAAACAACATCGTCAATTGGTCATACGATCCAAAAGTGCAGAGCCATGTGGTCTCAATCAAGCATTTAGCCCAGATATCTGGTACGCTGATAACTACTATATTTTGTTGGAATTGGCGAATAAAGGGTTTGGTTGGTGCTTTCTACCACAGCATTTAGTCGCGTATTCACCTAATACATTAAAAAAGGTTGGGGATGATTTCACAAAACTGGCTTGGCAAGTCAATGTTGACCTTATTCAGCACCAGAAATGGCATTCAGATCCCCTCCATCAACAAGCCAAAGCAGAACTGCTCAACCTATTCGGGCAGACATAAGTAAGTAGGAAGACCCAAATGGCAAATACATTGATCGTAGGTGCAGGCTGGCTCGGAACTCCGCTAGCAGAAACATTGATGAAAGATGGACACTATGTTGTCGTCACTCGTCGTAGCCAAACTCGATTAAAAGAGTTACCCACCTCATTAACTCACTCCGCATTGTTCGATTTCAATCAATTGAACGCCACAGCACGGCTAGATGAGTTGCTCAAACAGCATCAAATTACGCACGTTATCGGTGCTTTTCCTCCAGGGTTTCGTAAAGGACGCGGTCAAGAATATGCCCAGCAATGGCAAATACTTGCCAACGCAGCTAAGCAAAACAACGTTGAAAAACTTCTCATGATCAGCTCTACCACGGTTTACCCTAACCTTGCTTCCGATATGGAAGAAGCTGACGCGTCACTCTCTTTAGCAGCCGAAAGCCCTTATTTCTCTGATAATGCACGTATTATGCTTCAAGCAGAGCAGCATGTTATCGACTCGAATATTAGCTTTGTTATTCTACGTTGTAGCGGATTAATCGGGCCAGATAGACACCCATCTCGCTTTGCAGCAAGGCTTCAACAAGTTAGTCGTAAAGCACCAGCTAATATGCTTCATCAAGATGATGCTGTCTCGGCTGCGAAATTTGCCTTAGGCAATTTAAGCAACCAAGTCATTAATGTGACGACACCTCATACTGTCAGCAAGGCTGAGTTCTACCAAGCTGCCATAAACAAAATCGGAAGTGAGATACCTCTTCCACCCGTCACAGAGCAAGCTGACAAGCGTATTCTTGCTGACAAACTACTCTCACTTGGTTATCGATTTCACTTCAATTCAACTTTGGATGCGCTATGAGACTCTATAGACATATAGAAACGCTTTGGGATTACATGCAACTCAAACATAAACTGAAGCCTGCGGACTGTTTGTTTGTGATGTGCAGTAATGATGTGCGTGTAGCGGAGCACGCTGCCAAGCTCTACCACCAAAAGTTGGCACCTTTGATTGTATTTTCAGGGGGTGAAGGTCGCTTCACAGATGGACTGTTTGAAAAAAGCGAAGCAGAAACCTTTGCCGAGATTGCAAAGATGTCGGGCGTTCCAAGTGAAGCAATTTTGCTCGAAACTGAATCCACAAACAGTGGAGAAAATGTTCGCTTTACTGAGCAACGATTAAAAGAGGAAGGAAAACAGTGTTTCTCGTTTATTCTGGTACAAAAACCGTTTATGGAGCGTAGAGCAATCGCGACATTTGAAAAACAGTGGCAGTCACCCTACACTCAGCTCCAAGTAAGCTCTGCGGCTCTTCCATTTTTTGAATACATTAATGAAGACATGCCATTAATGATGGTGCTAGAAGCACTAATGGAAGATTTCTCTCGCGTAAAAAGCTATCCAGAGAAAGGATTTCAAACCAAGCAGAACATCCCTCATCAAGTTGAATCTTCTTACCAGGTTTTACTCGAGCGGTTTGGTTTTGACTTAGGCTAGCTTTTTCTAACCGACAACAAAAAGCCACCAAGTACGGTGGCTTTTCTGTATCAATACGGCTTATTTACCGAGCGCTTCTTTGTAATGTTGGCGGCATACGGAGACATACTTATCGTTACCGCCGATCGCAACTTGATCGCCTTCTTTAATTGCCACGCCGTGTTCATCGGTACGAATAACCATATTCGCTTTGCGGCCACAATGGCAGATTGTTTTGAGCTCAACCAGCTTGTCTGCCCAAGATAATAGATACTTACTGCCTTCAAAAAGTTCGCCTAGAAAATCGGTGCGAAGGCCGTAACACAATACTGGAATATGCAACTTATCAACGACTTCAGTAAGTTGATAAACTTGTTCTTTCGACAAGAACTGACACTCATCAACAAGAATACAGTGACGTTTTTCAACCTCATTCAGACCTGCGATCTCTTGATACAAATTGGTATCCTGACGAAATAAATGTGCGTCAGATTGAAGACCAATACGAGAGCTCACTTTACCGACACCAAAACGATCATCTAGCGCAGCCGTAAAAATAACTGGCGTCATGCCGCGTTCTTGATAGTTGAAAGAGGATTGAAGAAGCGTTGTTGATTTACCCGCATTCATTGCTGAGTAATAGAAATACATCTGAGCCACAGAGCATTACCTAAAGTTAAAGTTTTAATTTATGGAAATGGAAAATAAAAGGGCTGAATTATCAGCCCTTTAAAAATGAAAATTCAATTACTTACGACGCCACGTTGTGCCTTCTGGACCATCTTCCAGAACAATGCCCATTTCGGTCAGCTTGTCACGAGCCATATCTGCATTCGCCCAATCTTTCGCAGCGCGAGAGTCATTACGTAGCTTGATCAGAGCTTCGATTTCAGCCACTTCATCATCGTTACCCGCATCACCTTTTAGGAAGGCTTCAGGATCTTGGTGAAGAATACCGATCACGTCAGCTAGTTCACGCATTAGCGCACCGAGTTCGCTCGCTTTCTCTAGGTTTTCTGTCTTCAGACGGTTAACTTCTCGCGCCATGTCGAACAGTACTGAGTAAGCTTCTGGTGTGTTGAAGTCATCGTTCATCGCTGCAGTGAAGCGAGATACGTATTCTTCACCACCAGCAGGCGCAGCGTTTGGGTCTAAACCACGTAGAGATGTGTACAGGCGCTCAAGCGAAGCACGTGCTTGGTTTAGGTTATCTTCGCTGTAGTTTAACTGGCTACGGTAGTGACCAGACATTAGGAAGTAACGCACTGTTTCAGCATCGTAGTGACCAAGAACGTCACGGATAGTAAAGAAGTTACCTAGAGATTTAGACATCTTCTCACGGTCTACCATTACCATGCCGCTGTGCATCCATGTGTTCACGTATTGTGTATCGTGTGCACAGCATGATTGTGCGATTTCATTTTCATGGTGTGGGAACTGAAGGTCAGAACCACCGCCGTGAATGTCGAAGTGGTTACCTAGGATTGAAGAGTTCATTGCTGAACACTCAATGTGCCAACCTGGACGACCAGGACCCCATGGTGACTCCCACGTTGGTTCACCCGGCTTTGACATCTTCCAAAGTACAAAGTCTAGAGGGCTGCGTTTTGCTGTTTCGATATCAACGCGCGCGCCAGCTTGAAGCTGATCAAGGTCTTGCTTAGAAAGCTTGCCGTATTCGTTGAATTTACCTACTTCAAACATTACGTCACCGTTATCTGCAACGTATGCAAAACCGCGCTCGATTAGCTTCTCAACCAATTCGATGATTTCAGCAATAAACTGTGTCGCACGAGGTTCAACGTCCGGACGTTTCATGTTCAGCGCATCAAAATCAGCGTGCATTTCACCAATCAAACGCTCAGTCAATGAATCGCAAGACTCACCATTTTCTGCGGCACGTTTGATGATCTTATCGTCGATATCTGTGATGTTACGTACAAACGTCAGATCGTAGCCCAAGTAGCGAAGGTAACGTGATACAACGTCAAAAGAGACGAAAGTACGACCGTGACCAATGTGACAGAGATCGTAGATGGTAACTCCACAGACATACATACCGACTTTGCCAGCTGTAATTGGTTTGAATTCCTCTTTCTGTCTTGTGAGTGTGTTATATATCTTTAACATGATCTCTATCTATGATTGTGAATGAATAAAAGAAGATGAGTATATCAACTCCAACCTAGTTAGGTAATAGCAATTAACCGATAAAACGATAATCGGCTAAACTTCAAGCACAAAACGAAGAATTTCCTCTTCCTGAGTTTTTAAAGCACTAGAACTTAGGCTAGAATCTCGGGCTCAACACAACACAGTAAAGGAAAGTAGCATGATCACCCTTCACACTAATTTTGGTGACATCAAGATTCAACTAAACGAAGAGAAAGCGCCAGAGACAAGCGCAAACTTCCTTCAGTACTGCCGCGACGGTTTCTACGACAACACGCTTTTCCACCGTGTTATTGACGGCTTCATGATCCAAGGTGGTGGTATGGAGTCTGGTCTACGTGAAAAAGCGACTCGTGCACCTATCAAGAACGAAGCAAACAACGGCCTAAGCAACAAAGTGGGTACACTTGCTATGGCACGTACTATGGAGCCGCATTCAGCAAGCTCTCAGTTCTTCATCAACGTAAACAACAACACATTCCTAGACTTCCGTAGCGAAAGCCTAGATGGTTGGGGTTACTGTGTGTTCGGTGAAGTAATCGAAGGCATGGACATCGTAAATAAGATCAAAGGCGTTAGCACTGGTTCTTACGGCATGCACCAAGACGTACCTCTAGAAGACGTAGTAATCACTGGTACAACAATTGAAGAGTAATTCTTAGGAATTATTTTTAAAAGATAAGTTAATGGGGAGGCATAGCTTCCCCTTATTTCTATGACGACATTATTTATTTCCGATCTTCACCTTACCCCATCACGTCCTGATATCACGGAATGTTTTGTGACGTTCATGCGAACAGAAGCAACAAAAGCTGATGCACTTTATGTACTCGGCGATCTGTTTGAGTTCTGGATTGGTGACGATGACAACACCCCTTTTGCAGACCAAATCCGCGCAGAATTTAAAGCACTGACGGATGCGGGTGTGCCAACTTTTTTCATCCAAGGCAATCGAGATTTTTTACTCGGCAAACGCTTTTGCAAAGAAACCGGTATGACATTACTCGACGATGTCTGCACGATTGATCTTTATGGTCAAAAAGCCGTAATCCTACATGGCGATACGCTCTGCATTGACGATGTGAAATACCAAGAGTTTAGAAAAACCGTTCACAAGCCATGGCTACAATGGTTGTTTAACCGTATTCCTTGGTTCATTAAGAAGAAAATTGTCTCAAAAGTTCAATCCGATATTCGTGATGATAAAATGAGCAAGTCATTAGATATCATGGACGTCAACCAAAATGAGGTCGAGAAAGTAATGTCTCAGAACTGCGTCAACTTAATGATTCATGGTCACACACATCGCCCGAACACACATTTTTTTGACGTTGATGGCGTTAAAAAGACCCGAATTGTTTTAGGGGATTGGTATACGCAAGGCTCAGTTTTAAAAGTAAATTCTGATAGTTTTGACCTACAAACGAGACCGTTCATACAGAATTTGCGTTAAGCATGTAGAGCGTGTAGAAGATTCACGCTCAAGTCGTAGATATTTTGTAAAAAATCGCTATTATCATAATACTAAGTTAAACAGAACGAAGTACCTAATTGAAGTATTCTTACGTAGCTCGCCAACCGATTCTGGATAGAGAAAAACGAACCATAGGTTACGAACTCCTCTTTCGAGACGGCCCTAAAAATACCTTCCCTGAAGTAGAACCAGAGCTGGCTACTAGTCGACTGCTATCCGATCATTTTTTATCGACGCATTACAACACATTAGGAAACAAACTTGGCTTTGTTAACTTTCCGCATCAAAGCTTGGTGAACTTGGTCCCAACTTTGTTTCCTAAAGAATCTCTCGTCATTGAAGTCCTTGAAGACTGCGAACCGACAGAAGAACTGTTAGAAGCCATCAAGCACCTTCATGAGTGCGGATACAAAATTGCTCTGGATGATTTTGTTCCGACGAAAGCTTGGAAGCGCTTTCTTCCATACGTTTCCATGATCAAGTTTGATATTAGACTTGTGCCGATCAAGAAAGCTGCCATTTTTATTCAGGCGTTGAGCCCATTTAAAATCGACTTTCTTGCGGAAAAGGTAGAGACCTATGAAGAGTTTGAGCAAGCTCTAGAAGCCGGTTTTAACTATTTTCAAGGGTATTTTTTTAGCAAACCTGAGATGATCCAGAAAAAACGGTTGAACCCCGCGTTTCTTACCGTCATCCAACTTTGTAAAGAGATTGCAGATAAGCCCATCGACTTCAATGAGGTTGAACGTCTGTTTTCGATTGATGTGACGCTGTCATACAAGCTGCTTACTTACGTAAATTCAGGATATACATTAACGACTAAGATCAAATCGTTCAGACAGGCGCTTATTTATCTGGGTGAAGAGCGACTACGACGCTTTATTTCCTTAGTTGCAATTGCCTCCGTTCAAGAAGATAAACCTGACTCTCTTTACTCTTTAGCGATTCAGCGTGCACGAATGTGTGAACTGCTACTTAGTCAAATGAACACTAGGTATGACCCTGGGCAGGCTTTTTTGACAGGCATGTTTTCTTTGCTCGGATCTTTGCTCGATCAACCGCTCTCGGATGTCATTGAAGATATCCCCGTTGACGAAGATATAAAACTCGCATTAACCAGTCGAAAAGGCGTACTTGGTCACTTACTTTCGATGACGATCGCCTACGAACAAGCGGACTGGGAGTTAGCCGAGCGATATTGCACCGTTCTTAAATTAACCGAACCTCAATTAGCAGACGCTTTTAATCAATCGACGGAATGGGCTCAAGAACTGCTGTCTCAAACGCCCTAAATGGCTATAATGCCCCAAAGAATACCTGCGACCTCACTTATGTGGGGTTGTTTGTTTTTACCGCTTAATTAATCGAGATTTCATTTTATGGCTTCTTCTTGTCCTTGCGGCTCTAACCGCACCTACCAACAGTGTTGTGAAATTGCCCACAATAACCACGCTGACGTCACCACTCCGGAGCAGCTAATGCGCTCTCGTTACAGCGCGCATGTGTTAGGTCTAGTGGATTACGTGGTGAACACATACCACCCAAGCTGTAATGCAGAAGAGCAACGTGAAGGCATTGCCCAATCTATCGACAGCGATTGGTGCAAGCTTGAGGTAGTGAAAGCTGAAGCGGGTTGTAACGAGAATGAAGGTTTTGTTGAATTCAACGCTTACTTTGACGAAGACGGCAAACGCTACTGCATGACAGAGCGTTCTCGCTTTGTAAAAGAAAATGGGCTTTGGTACTACATTGACGGCACGTTTCCAGAAGAAGAGCTAGAAGAAGAACCAGAACAAGATCCTCGCCTAAACCAACCAGTGAGTAGCCTAAAAGTAGGTCGTAACGACCCGTGTATCTGTGGAAGTGGTAAGAAATTTAAGAAGTGTTGTGGGTAAGATCATCCACTCCTAGCTTATTGAGCTCGATTTAATTGGATTCTTGACTTCGCCTAGGTTCGTTGGAGTGACGTGAATATATGTACCTATTTGAAGTAAATAACTCTACTGCAAGTACCATTAGAAAATATACCGTCATTCTGAACAGCGAGGGACGAGCGTGATTCAGAATCTAATCGCCACCAGCACTATTGCCGGTTTTTGCCCCGAATCAAGAACACTAAAGTAAAAAGCCCCTAGGCTCGAGAGCATAGGGGCTTTCACTTATCGCAAGCTTACTTATGACGCTCTTTCAGTTTATTCACTACGTCATTCATCGATAAGCCTTGGTCTTGAAGCAATACCATTAAGTGATAAATCAAATCTGCAGATTCACACACT
Organism: Vibrio sp. 2132-1; assembly: GCF_033344315.1. Lineage (NCBI taxonomy): Bacteria > Pseudomonadati > Pseudomonadota > Gammaproteobacteria > Vibrionales > Vibrionaceae > Vibrio > Vibrio sp. 2132-1. The sequence continues at coordinate 293,789 of NZ_JAWPON010000004.1, forward strand.
AACTCCGCCTTATCGCCCGACGTCGCCGCAAGCGCGACTTCAACGCCTTCTTCGCCCACTTTTTGCGAAATACGCTTGGTGCCACGGGCATAAAGACTGGCAGTATAAGAGGAATCTGGGTCGGCACTCTTGCGGGCAGCCAATAGCTGCTCAAGTTGATGAAGCCACACCATTTGTGACTCCTCTTGAGGGTCCACATCCCAGCAAGTTGTGTTACCCAAGTGACACGTAGGACCAATGGGATTCACTTTCACCAGTAGCGTATCGTTGTCGCAATCGAGCTGCATGTTCACTAGTTGCAATACGTTGCCGGAGGTCTCACCTTTCGTCCAAAGACGCTGCTTGGTACGAGAGAAAAACGTCACTTGACCTGTTTCGCCCGTTTTTGCCAACGCATCTTGGTTCATGTAACCCATCATCAGCACTTGGCTTGATTGGAAATCTTGTACGATGGCAGGTACCAGACCATCCACCTTTTCCCAGTTGATTCGCTCAGCTAGCGAACTTACTTCGGCGGCTTTCACACTCATAGTCGTACCTCAATGCCTTGTTGTTTCAAATACTGCTTTAGTTCACCAATATTGATGACTTGTTTGTGGAATACCGATGCGGCAAGCGCGCCATCCACATTTGCTTTTTGGTAGGCTTCTGCGAAATGCTCCATAGCACCTGCCCCACCCGATGCAATCAATGGCACGTTACACACTTCACGCACCATGTTAAGTTGTTCAATATCGTAGCCGTTACGTACGCCGTCTTGGTTCATCATGTTCAGTACGATTTCACCAGCGCCACGCTTTTGTACTTCTTGCACCCAATCACGTGTTTCCCATTGAGTTGCTTTGGTGCGTTCTTCATCGCCAGTAAACTGGTAAACCTGATACTTGCCTGTCTCTTTGTCGTAGTATGAATCGATACCAACGACGATACATTGCACACCAAACTTATCAGCAAGGTCAGTAATCAGTTGCGGGTTAGCCAATGCAGGTGAGTTAATAGACACTTTGTCTGCACCAAACTCAAGAATGCGCGCTGCATCTTCCGCTGATTTAATACCACCAGCGACACAGAAGGGAATATCAATCACTTCAGCAACGCGAGCGACCCAACTTTTGTCAACGACACGCCCATCACTTGAAGCGGTAATATCGTAGAACACAAGCTCGTCAGCGCCTTCTTCCGCATAACGCTGTGCCAGAGGAACGATGTCGCCAATGATTTCGTGGTTGCGGAACTGAACGCCCTTTACCACTTGTCCATCACGGACATCAAGACATGGAATTATTCGCTTTGCCAGCATGCAAATGCCTCCTCTGCTGTGAACTTACCATCTAACAGCGCGCGACCAACAATCACGCCAGCCACACCGCTGCCTTTTAGTGCTTCGATATCCGCTAATGAGCCGATGCCGCCTGAAGATTGGAACTGCACTTGTGGGTACTGTTTACATAGGTCGACATAAAGCTCTACGTTTGAGCCTTCTAGCGTACCGTCACGAGAAATGTCTGTACAAAGCACACGCTGCAAACCTACCGTCAGGTAATCGTTGATCAGAGCTTCGATAGTCACGCCTGAATCCTCTTGCCAACCAGAGATCGCTACTTTACGTGTGCCGTCTTGGTCGATGTTGATGTCTAGCGCGAGAACGATTTTCTCCGAGCCGTATTTTTCCATCCAACCTTTCACAAGCTCTGGCTGTTTTACTGCTGTAGAGCCAACCACAACGCGCTGAGCACCCGCTTCTAGCAGATCAATCACGTCTTGCTCGGTACGCACTCCGCCACCGATTTGGATGTTCGCTGGCGTGCTTGCTAGTAGCGTTGCAATCAAATCAAGTTGGCGTGCTGTCGTGTCTTTCGCGCCAGTTAAATCCACCAAGTGCAGCCAGTTAGCACCCGCTTGGTGATACAAGTTGAATTGCTCTGCTGGGTCGACTTTGTACTCGGTTACTTGGCCGTAATCACCTTGATAAAGGCGAACCACCTGTCCTTCAATTAAATCAAGAGCTGGAATAATCACACTAAATCCCTTTTATAATTCTAAGAAGTTTTGAATAAGCTTCGCGCCCGCTTTTGAAGAACGCTCAGGGTGGAATTGCACGCCGTAGTAGTTACCGCTTTGTACTGCTGCTGTGAACGGGTTGCCGTACTCGCATTCCGCAATCGTGTAATCCCCAACTGGCATCGCAAAGCTGTGCACGAAGTAGAAATACTCTCCTTCTTCAATACCTTTGAAAAGTGGATTACCTGCTTTTGCAGAGACCGTGTTCCAACCCATGTGCGGCAGCGGCAAATCGCCAGTTTGTAGTAGCTTCACTTCGCCATCACAAAGCCCAAGACACTCAACCAACTCGTCGGCTTTCTGCCCTTTCTCTTGAGACACTTTGCCCAACAGTTGCATGCCTAAACAGATACCTAACAGCGGCTTTTCTACTTGTTTTACCAAGCTGATCAGATCGCGCTCTTCTAGGTTTTTCATCGCTTCGCTGGCGGTTCCCACCCCCGGTAGGAATAGCTTATCTGCCGACAATACGACTTGCGGATCTTTTGAAATCGTTACGTCATAGCCTAGGCGTTCAATGGCAAACTTCACCGAAGAAACGTTGGCACAGCCAGTATCGATAATGACAACTTTCTGTTCTGTCACTGTTTTTCTCCTTGCTAACGTTAGCCTTAAAGCACGCCTTTACTACTTGGTAGCTCAGTGCCTTCTACTTTGATTGCTTGGCGTAACGTACGACCAAACGCTTTAAATAGACTTTCAATGATGTGGTGATCATTGTTGCCCGCAGAAGAAAGGTGCAACGTACACGCTAATGTGTCAGTCAGAGAGCGGAAGAAGTGAACCACCATCTCTGTTGAAAGATCACCCACTTGCTCACGACTAAACTGCGCGTCGAACTTAAGGTAAGGACGACCTGATAGGTCTAGTGCGCATTGCGCCAAACACTCATCCATTGGCAAGCTAAAGCCAAAGCGACCAATACCACGCTTGTCACCCAGTGCTTCTTTCAACGCTTGACCCAACGCAAGAGCGGTATCTTCTACTGTGTGGTGATCATCAATGTGCAGGTCACCTTCCACTTTGCACACCATTTGGAATCCACCGTGCGTCGCAATTTGATCCAGCATGTGGTCAAAAAAGCCAAGACCTGTAGAAATATCGTTACCGCCTTGCTCGTCAAGATTAACGAATACTTTAATGTCTGTTTCTTTTGTGGTGCGAACCACTTCAGCAACGCGAGCCTTCACCGTGAGATCTTTTAGGATCTGTTTCCAACCCATGGTTTCTGGGTTGTATTGAATGCCACGAATTGCCATGTTTTCTGCAAGTTGAAGATCGGTTTGACGATCGCCAATCACAACAGAGTTTTGAAAATCCACTTTGCCACCTTGAAGGTACTCTTTTACCAAGCCCAATTTAGGCTTACGGCAAGAGCAGTTATCTTCATCGAAGTGAGGACAAATCAGCACATCATCAAACTTCACACCTTGAGATTCAAAGATCTCCATCATCATGTTGTGTGGTGCATCAAAATCAGCTTGTGGGTAGCTGTCGGTACCCAAACCATCTTGGTTCGTGACCATCACTAGACGGTATCCTGCATCCTGCAACGACAGCAGGCTTGGGATAACAAATGGTTCTAGTTTTAGCTTATCTAAACGGTCTACTTGAAAATCAATCGGCGGCTCAACAATTAAGGTGCCATCACGGTCGATAAAAAGGATTTTTTGTTGTTTGCTCACTCGAACTTCCTTATTGCTATTCTTTTGGCGCTCCCGCTATTTAGCGAGAGCGATAAATTCTGTCTCTATTTATGCGTAGTAGTTTCTGATAAATCCAAGCGTTTTTTCGCACTCGTCACGGTTACCCACACTGATACGCACACAGTTTTCAATTGGCGAGTTACGCAAAATAATGCCCGTATCCCAAGCCGCTTTGAAAAGGTCATCGCCATCTGGGAATTTCACCAATAGGTAGTTCCCCCACCCTTCAAACACTTCCAAGCCCGGAATCATTGAAAGGCCAACTTGCAAGTAAGCACGGTTTGCATTCAAATCGAGAACTTGAAACTTCGCTCGCGCTAAACCAGCTTCCGAAAGCGCCTGAGTCGCAATTTCTGCCACTGGAACTGGGACTGGGTAAGGTGCGATAACTTTAAGAAGTACATTAATCAGCTCTTCGTTCGCAAGCGTAAATCCACAACGTAGACCTGCAAGCGCAAAAGCTTTCGACAGAGTACGCAGAATTGCAAGGTTCGGGTATTGCGCCAGTAGGTCTACCGTTGACGCTTCTGGACAAAAATCGATGTACGCTTCATCCATCACCACGATTGCACGGTCTTTTGTCATCTCAAGCAGAGACACAATGTCCTCACGCTTAACCAAGTTACCTGTTGGGTTGTTTGGCGAACATACAAAAACCAGTTTCACGTTATCCAGATTAGCTTCGATGCCTGCAAGGTCTAGTTGCCAATCTGACGTTAGCGGCACGGTTTTGCACTCTACACCGATGCTTTCTGCACTGATGGCGTACATACCGTAAGTCGGTGGGCAGTAAAGAATCGCATCTTCACCCGGCTCACAGAATGCACGAATCAGTAGTTCAATACCTTCATCCGCACCACGAGATGTTAATGTTTGCTCTGGTTTCACACCCGCATAGGCTGCGTAAGCAGAAATCAGTTCTTTAGGCTGACATTCGCTGTAACGATTAAGACGAGCAAAGTCTGTTTTGTATTCATTGTTAAATGGTGATTCGTTGGCATTTAGCCATACGTCACCCGTACCACCGATTCGGCGAGCCGACATATAAGGGGTAAGCTGTTGGACTTGTTTACGCGCTAGCTTTTCCATCTCATTACTCTCTTATTCTTACTTACTTGCTAATTTTTCTACGCGGATAGTAACAGCACGTTTGTGAGCGTCCAGACCTTCTGCTTCAGCCATCGTGACTACCGTTGGTGCAAGGTTCTTTAAACCATCAGCAGAAAGCTCCTGAACCGTCATTCGTTTAGAGAAATCCGCCAAACCTAAGCTTGAATAAGTACGTGTGTAACCGTAAGTAGGAAGGACGTGGTTAGTCCCCGATGCGTAATCTCCCGCAGATTCAGGAGACCAATCCCCAAGGAAGATAGAACCTGCGTTATCTAATAGAGGTAGAAGCTCACGAGGGTTCTTAGTCTGAACAATCAAGTGCTCAGGACCGTAGTAATTGGAAATAGAAACTGACTGCGTCATCGACTCGGAAATAATGATCAAGCTTGATGCCAGAGCCTTTTCTGCGATGTCTGCACGAGATAGCTCCTTAAGCTGACGTTGAACCGCATCCGTCACTTGATCAGCAATCACAGGAGAAGGAGTCACCAATACCACTTGAGAATCAGGACCGTGTTCCGCTTGGCTCAAAAGATCCGCAGCGATAAAGTCTGCATCTGCGGTTTCATCTGCAATCACTAGCACTTCTGATGGCCCTGCTGGCATATCAATCGCAGCACCGCGGAAATCATTGCTAACCTGTCGTTTTGCTTCGGTCACGTAAGCGTTGCCCGGACCAAAGATCTTATCTACTTTCGATACAGTCTCGGTGCCATAAGCCATTGCAGCAACTGCTTGGCCACCACCGACGTTGTACACTTCATCAATGCCACACAGCTTCGCGACATAAAGGATCTCATCAGCGATTGGCGGTGGAGAACAAAGAACGACTTTACGACAACCTGCAATTTTTGCAGGAACGCCGAGCATCAAAACAGTCGATGGCAAAGGCGCACTGCCACCAGGAATGTACAAACCCACTTTTTGAATTGGACGTGTTACTTGTTCACAAAGAACACCTGGCTGCGTTTCCACCTTGAGCGGTTGCGGCTTTTGCGCTTTGTGGAACTTAGAAATATTGGCGTAAGCTTGCTCTAGTGCGCTCTTCATTGACTCTGACAAACGCTCTGACGCTGCCTTAATTTCCTGAGAAGAAACACGAATGGATTCAGGCTTAACACGGTCAAACTTTTCTGTCAGCTCAATAAGAGCAGAGTCACCTTCTTCTCGAACTTTAGCAATAACTTCGGCCACAGCAGTGGTGATATTGGCACCTTCTGCAATAGCAGGGCGCTCCAAAATAGAGTCTTGCTGATTCTCACTTAATGATTGCCAAACGACTGTTCTCATGATGCTTACTCCATCATTTTTTCAATTGGTAGAACGAGAATTGAACTTGCGCCCAACTCTTTCAGCTGTTCCATTGTTTCCCAGAATAGGTTTTCAGAACTCACTAAGTGAACAGCCATTTTCTGCTTATCTGCAGAAAGAGGAAGAACAGTTGGGTCTTCAGCACCTGGCAGTAGTGCTTTAATTTGATCTAACTTCTCTGCTGGGGCGTGAAGCATAATGTACTTAGATTCTTTCGCTTGCTGCACGCCTTGCATGCGAGTTAACAGCTTTTCGATTAGCGCCACTTTGTCTGCGTCGAACTCACCTGTGCGTTGAATCAATGTCGCTTTTGATTTAAAGATAATTTCAGCTTCTTTAAGGCCGTTCGCTTCCAGTGTTGCACCTGTAGAAACCAAATCAGCGATAGCATCAGCGAGACCCGCGCGAGGGGCAACTTCTACAGAGCCTGTCAGCATACATGTAGAGAATGGAACGCCGGCTTCATCCATGTACGCTTTTAGAAGTTGAGGATACGTTGTAGCAATACGCTTGCCAGCTAAGTCTTGTGGACCGTTGTACTCTTCGTCCTTGTCGATTGCGATAGATAAACGACAGCCACCAAAATCAAGTCGACGAAGCTGAACAAACTCGCAGGGTTCACCTAATGCTTTGCGGTCAAGGCGAACTTCTTCTAGTTCATTTTCGCCAATAAAGCCAAGGTCAACCACGCCATCCATAATTAAACCTGGGATGTCGTCGTCACGAACCAAGAGTAAATCAATTGGCATATTTTCAGAATGGACAACTAAACGCTCGCCCATTACGTTGAACTTTACGCCGCACTGTTTTAGTAGAGCTTGACTCTCTTTGCTAAGACGACCTTTTTTCTGAATTGCGATTCTTAAACGTTGTGTTTGCATTGCTTTGTCCCTATGCAAGATTTTGATATCTAAGTATTTTTCAAACTAATAAAACTAAAAAACCCTCGGGAGATTGAAGTCTCCCGAGGGTTTAAAATCTGCTTTTACTTTGATTTTACCTCCGGGAGTTTCCTGCCTCCCGGGTATGCGTACATCGCCCGAAAGACTAGATTGGGTGATGATGGTGATGAATGTTCATTACAAAATTACGCATACTTATTTCAAGGCTCTTCTCATTTGCTTTGTTACCAACCACACTAACCAAGCTGATTACTTTTTTCAACCCTTAATTTTAAAAAAATTCGAATTGTATAATACAAATAAAAAAGGAGGCCGAAGCCTCCTACAATTTCACCTTTTAAATCAGTGAATTACGCACTCTGGCAAGATGCCATTTTTGACTTTGAAAGCCATGACAAAATCGCGCAAACGATAACGAATGTAATCGACGCTGCGATGAAAGAGAACGCAATTGAAGCTGTCATACCAAGAGCAATAAAGCCCACGCATGAAACAAGCGCGACTGATAATGCATAAGGTAACTGTGTTGATACGTGATCGATATGGTTACAACGTGCACCCGTCGATGACAAGATCGTCGTATCTGAGATTGGCGAACAGTGGTCACCGAATACAGCACCAGCAAGAACCGCACTTAGCATCGGTAGCATTAGCGCTACATCTGTTGCGCCAGCCATATCACCCGCGATTGGTAGCATGATGCCGAACGTACCCCATGAAGTACCTGTTGAGAACGCCATCAGGCCAGACAACAAGAATAGGATAACTGGGAGCCAATGAGGGTTGATATTGCCCTGCGCCATTGTCGAAAGGTAAGTACCAGTCTTCATATCACCGATAACAGAACCAATGGTCCAGGCAAATACTAAGATTAGAATCGCACCAAACATAGACTTAGCACCAATCCAAAGTGTACGTGCGATCTCAGCCATTGGTAGACCTTGCTTCACAACAGTAAACAGTGCAACTGCTAAGCCAAGCAAGCTACCGTAGATTAGTGATGTACCTACATCTGTATTTTCAAAAGCACCAAGAAGCGCAAACTCCTTACCATCAGCAGCCAATGCTTGGCCACCCGTGTAAAGCATTGAAGCGATAGTCGCGATAATCAGCGTCACGATAGGAAGTATCAAATCTGACACTTTACCCTTTTCACTTTCACGGATATCTAGCTCTTCGTTTAGGTCATGCGCTTCTTGCGAGTCATTTTCTTTGTCTTTATCAAAGCCACGACCTTGCGATGCAGAGATCTCATGCTCACGCATTTTACCAATATCAAGACCAAACCACGCAACAGCGAACACCATTAGCAGCGCAAAAACGGCGTAGAAGTTCATTGGAATAAGACGAACATATGCGCCAAGAGCAGAATACTCTGTGACCCCATGTGAGACTAAGATCCCGCCAATAATAGTAATAATGTAAGCACCCCAGCTAGAAGCAGGCATAATTACACACATTGGAGCAGCGGTTGAGTCTAGAATGTACGCAAGCTTAGCGCGAGACACATAAAAGCGATCGGTTACTGGGCGAGAGATCGCACCAACAGCAAGGCTATTAAAGTAATCATCGACAAAAATGAATACGCCTAAAAAGGCGGCAAGAAGTTTGGAGCCGCGTTTACTCTTCACTCGAGATTGTGCCCATTCAGCAAAAGCACGAGTACCGCCAGATAGCGTTAATAAAGCTGTTGTCATACCTAATAAGATTAGGAAGCCAACAATGCTCATGTTCCAAGTGTTAATTCCGCCATCTTCAATAAAGACAGAAGAAACTTGAGAACTGACGTAACCTGCGGTGTCGCTGATAGACCAGCTATTAAGTAGCACCGCACCTAGCACGATACCTACACCCAAGGAAACTAATACACGTCGAGTCAAAATCGCCAAAGTCAAAGCGACAATAGGTGGCAATAATGAAACAGGAGAACTAGAAAAATCTATTAAATTCATGATCTTCAAAAACCAAAGTTTGGCTAGAGATCTACTGCAGACAAGTCACGTAGCATACGATACGTGCTCATGTTGAACTTAGCGACAGGGAAGCGAACACTCCACCCAACCCTACAGTAGCGCTCCATAGTTTAATGTGAATATATACTATGGCAGTGTTGTTCCTTTCAGATACAACCCCAGCAAGTAACTTTGATGAGTTACTTACTTCGGCAATCTTCGCCTTCCACTATTATTCATTGGCATCACCCCAATAATAGCTACTCTTCGAGACCGCGCCTCTACGGCAACAACAAACAATTAACCACTAACTGTACAAATTAACAACAAATTGTCTGCAATATTGCATCAGGTGGCAGCCATTGTACTTATGATGAGAGTCAATGCAACACATCAAACTAAATTAAACAAATAAATAATGACTGAGATAATTTATAAACCTTGCCTACTTCCATAAGTTTTGTGCAACTGAAATCACATCAATCATGTTATTTATGAAACATTATTACTACCTTAGAAATATCATGGTTTATCTTATATCAATAAATTAAGGATATATGACACAGCATTAAAGATGGATGCTTCATATTTTTAAGTAATAACTCAAATTTTTTTATAAAAAACCAAGCTATCACTCTCTCTATACAATAATGATTGTTGATTTTAGTTCTCATCTAATAATGATTTATTTCGAGTGTAATAATATTAATTGCTTTAAAAAATAGTCAAATTTAAACAAAATCTTGATTTAGCATTTGCACATAAGGAAAAGATAAAGTTAAATATAAGGACTCTTTGTTTATTTATAGATTGGCATTATTTAATCGTAACGATAAAAAGTGCCCAACACATTAACCTTTTAATAGGAATCGTTATGTCAGAGCTGACTAAAACCCTTCTAAATATCCGTAGCCTTCGTGCATTTTCTCGTGAGCTGACTCTAGAACAATTGGAAGAAGCTCTAGATAAACTCACTACTGTCGTAGATGAGCGTCGTGAAGCAGAAGAAGCAGAACGCGCAGCACAAGCAGAGCAAGAAGCTAAGCTTGCAGAGATTGCTGAGAAAATCGCTCAAGACGGTATTGACGTAGAAGCACTTATTACTGCGCTATCTGGCGAAACTAAGACGAAAGGCAAAGCGAAGCGCGCACCTCGCCCTGCTAAATACAAATACACAGATTCAAACGGTAATGAGAAAACTTGGACTGGCCAAGGTCGTACACCTTCGGCGATTCAAGAGCAACTTGATGCAGGTAAATCTCTGGATGAGTTCCTAATCTAGATCCGTGCTATTTTTAAAAGGCTCCCATAGGGAGCCTTTTTTATTTAAACCATTACAAATAAAAAAGGCACATTTCTTAATGTGCCTTTTACTTTAGTTACAGAATAGTTAATTAAACCGCTTCGTATTAACGTTCCCAGTATGCTTCTTCTAGGCTATCTTCTCGCTCAGGAAGTCCGCGCGACAATCGTGGTGAATGTTGCACGAGAACTTCGTAGCTAGCACGGTTTGCGTATTTGCAGACTTGAGAAAAAGAAGAGTAAGTTAAATACTCGTTACTGTGCTTGCTTGAATTAGGCACATTTTCTTTATGGTATTTATTTGCTGCCATATCATGAAGAACAGCAGATAACGCAGCATCACCTGCGCCATTTGTATTCTTAATTTTTTCTGGGCCACCCATATATGGCGAGATATGCGAGTACACTTTTATTGGCGTCTCGCATGAGTCTTTTTTCGCCGGACGACTGAATTCATAACGATTAAATTCAGCAATTGACCCTGGAAGTAATGGCAAAGAAGTTTCGCGCTTCGCGCTATCCTCCGTATACCCAGCCATAAATAGACCTACAGGACCCGCCGTGCACAATACTAGATCAGCCCACTCCAATGTTTTATCAGACGCAGCAAGTGGATCAGATTCCCCCGTCAGTGCTTCTGCTTCATCTTCATTCATCGCAACGACTGAAACGTTATCTCGAATGAATTCTTGCCAATATTTAGGGTCATCTTGAATAACAAACTTTGTGCCTAAAGTCAGAACAACAGGCACATCATTCTTTTTCGCGTACTCAATTGCTTTCATTGTTGCTTCCGGCATTGGGTCGCCGTCTTTGCAACGTACTAGATATGACGTCAGTACAAGTGCTGATGCATTTTTAAAGATTTTCTCTGGAATGCTATCAGGATGGAGTTGGTTCATTTGCCCTTCGCTGATAGCAAAAGTACGTTCACCGTCTTCTGTGATAAGAGCAAAACAACGGCCAATTGCACCATCTACACCTTGTAGGTAGTTCAAGTCCATGCGGCTTGATGTATTACAAAGATAACGGTAACCGTAGCTGCCAATCTTAATATCCTGGCTCATCACTCCAAGTAGTGTGGAGCGGTCATCCGCTAGCACGGAGTAGTTATGTAGCGTGTTACCAATTGTACCGCCCGCATACTCATTGGTAATCAAGTTCTCTTCTTTCAGTTGCTGGTATAACTCTTCTGCTCTTTCGTCATCGATAACCAGAGAGTGACCTTTACTCAGACCGTACTTTTCAATCACATCCGTTGTAACTTTTGCTTCAATATCAACCAAGGTTTGGTCAATACCAATGATGTGAGTGCGCGTCATCTTCTTGCTTTCTTGTGCTTGGCTCACCAGCGGGTCACGAGCATGAACAGGAAAATAGTGCTTCGATTTGCGTTGTCCAGGAAATTTCATATTGTCAGTCTGAGTAAGGGGATGAAAAGGAGAGCGGATTCTATACCGCTAATAATAAAGCAGCAATAAAAGCGATTATAGCAAACGTTTGCTGACTACTTTTTTCTTTTAGGTGGCTTATTCACCTTCCATAAAGCTGAGATCTGGTAGTTGCTCAAGGTTCTCGCTATAACGCTTTAGGTTGAACTCACCCTCATTCTTCATTACATCAAAAATCTCAATTGACATCGCACATGCCATCATCGCAACCGCATCTTCACGTGGTGTGCCAGTCATCATTAAACGCATAAGGGTTTCTTTTACTTTAAGCGGGTTACCATCTTCGAGCTGATTTTCAACAATTTCAATCAACTCACTTTCTTGCATAAATTGGTTTTCTTCTGTCATTTGATGTTTCCTCTTGGATTTTGGCCAACTATGCCATATATACCTCTTCTATACTTGCGAAATTACTCGTTCGAATCTTTGTTGAAGAAAAATCCAGCGAAACGAATTGTGATTTCGATCTCGGATCTGTCACCGGTCTGTGGATTCTGATAGAATCTGCATCCCGTTTATTTAAGTGGTGTTTAGTAATGTCTGATAACAGCCAAAAGAAAGTCATCGTCGGTATGTCCGGCGGCGTTGATTCATCTGTTTCCGCGTATCTTCTAAAGCAGCAAGGCTACCAAGTAGAAGGCCTTTTCATGAAGAACTGGGAAGAAGATGACAACGAAGAATATTGTACAGCGGCAGAAGATCTTGCTGACGCTCAGGCAGTATGTGACAAGCTAGGCATCCACCTACACACTATCAACTTTGCTGCCGAATACTGGGATAACGTATTTGAGTACTTCCTTGCTGAATACAAAGCGGGCCGTACTCCGAACCCTGACATTCTTTGTAACAAAGAAATCAAGTTCAAAGCATTCCTAGAATTCGCTGATGAAGTACTTGATGCTGATTACATTGCAATGGGCCACTATGTGCGTCGCTCTTTCCCAGAAAACGGTGAAAAAACACAAATGTTACGTGGTCTAGATGGCAACAAAGATCAAAGCTACTTCCTGTACACATTAAGCAACGAGCAAATCGCACGTAGCCTATTCCCTGTTGGTGACCTAGAGAAGCCAGAAGTACGCCGCATCGCGGAAGAGCAAGATCTAATCACGGCGAAGAAGAAAGACTCTACGGGTATTTGTTTCATCGGCGAACGCAAGTTTACTGAATTCCTAGGTCGCTACCTTCCAGCTCAACCAGGCAACATCGAAACACCTGAAGGCGAAGTGATTGGTCAACATCAAGGCCTGATGTACCACACGCTTGGTCAGCGTAAAGGTCTACACATCGGTGGCCGTAAAGGCGGCGGTGGTAACGAGGACCCATGGTTCGTTGGTGAGAAAGATCTAGAACGTAACGTTTTGATTGCCGTTCAAGGTAAAGACCATCCAATGTTAAAATCAGAAGGTCTACTTGCATCACAACTTCACTGGGTAGATCGTGAGCCAATTCGCGATGTTATGAAGTGCACAGTGAAAACTCGTTACCGTCAGGAAGATATTCCTTGTACAATCATCCCTATCGATGATGAAAACATTAAAGTTATCTTTGACGAGCCACAAATTGCTGTAACTCCAGGTCAATCAGCAGTGTTCTACAAAGGTGACGTGTGCCTAGGTGGCGGCATCATCGAGCAACGCATTAAATATTCTCAAGCTTAGGAGTCGTTACGTGGCGAATACACTTTATGACCGTACTATCGCTTTCGCTGGGATTTGCCAAGCTGTTGCTTTAGTTCAACAGGTAGCGAGAAACGGACATTGTGATCAAGATGCTTTTGAAACATCAATCAACGCTATTTTGAGCACGAACCCTGCTAACACAGTTGGCGTATTCGGTCGCGAAGCCGATCTAAAGCTCGGCCTAGAATGCTTGGTTAAAGGGATTGATAGCACACCATCAGGCAGTGAAATTACTCGTTACATTATTAGTTTAATGGCGTTAGAACGTAAGTTAAGCTCTCGTAACGATGCTATGTCTCAGCTTGGCGATCGTATTCAAATGGCCAAGCGTCAGTCAGAGCACTTTGAGCTACTAGACGATCAAATGATCAGCAATTTAGCGAGCATCTATCTGGATGTCGTTAGCCCTATTGGCCCACGCATTCAAGTAACGGGCACGCCATCTGTACTGCAGCAGACGGCAAGCCAACACAAAGTTCGTGCGCTGTTGTTATCTGGCATTCGTAGTGCAGTTCTTTGGCGTCAAGTTGGTGGTAAGCGTCGCCACCTAATCTTCGGGCGCAAGAAGATGGTAGAGCAAGCACAAATCCTTCTTGCTCGTCTGTAGTAAAATATCAAATAAGCAGCTCGCGTTTATCGCGAGCTCATTTTTTTCGACTAAAACAAATCTCGCGCAAACGTTTGCGCAATATTCGTGACAATTGCCACAGTTATTGGTATAAAGCTCACGAAATTTAGAAACCCAATTCAGGAGAACATCATGGAACTGTCAGCATTGACTGCTGTTTCACCAGTAGACGGCCGTTACGGAAGCAAGACAATTGCGTTACGCGAAATTTTCAGTGAATACGGTCTACTAAAGTACCGTACTATCGTTGAAATCCGCTGGCTACAAAAGCTTGCTGCTACTGCTGAAATTGCAGAAGTGCCAGCGTTTAGCGCAGAAGCAAACCAATTCCTAGACGACCTTGCTGCAAACTTCTCTGAAGAAGATGCACGCCGTATCAAAGAGATCGAGCGTACAACTAACCACGACGTAAAAGCGGTTGAGTACTTCCTAAAAGAGAAAGTAGCAGACGTTCCTGAACTGCACGCAGTAAACGAGTTCTTCCACTTCGCATGTACTTCTGAAGACATCAACAACACATCACACGCTCTAATGCTTAAAGAAGCGCGTGAGAACGTGATTCTTCCAGAAATCCGTAACCTAATCGACGCTATCAAAGCACTAGCAGTGGAATACCGCGACATTCCTCTTCTATCTCGTACACACGGTCAGCCTGCTTCTCCATCTACTATGGGTAAAGAAATGGCAAACGTGGCGTACCGTATGGAGCGTCAATTCAAGCAAATCGAAAACGTTGAGATCCTAGCGAAAATCAACGGTGCAGTAGGTAACTACAACGCACACCTTTCTGCTTACCCAGAGCTAGATTGGCACAAGTTCTCTGAAGAGTTCATCACAGAGTCTCTAGGCGTAACTTGGAACCCTTACACAACTCAAATCGAACCGCACGATTACATCGCTGAGCTGTTCGACGCTATCGCTCGTTTCAACACTATCCTGATTGACTTCGACCGCGACGTTTGGGGTTACATTGCACTAGGCCACTTCAAGCAAAAAACTATTGCTGGTGAGATCGGTTCTTCAACAATGCCTCACAAAGTTAACCCAATCGACTTTGAAAACTCAGAAGGTAACCTAGGTCTTGCGAACGCTGTATTCGGCCACCTAGCACAGAAACTGCCTATCTCTCGTTGGCAACGTGACCTAACTGACTCAACGGTTCTACGTAACCTTGGTGTTGGTGTTGGCTACGCTATCATCGCTTACACTTCTACGCTTAAAGGCATCAGCAAGCTAGAAGTAAACCGTGAAGCGCTTCTTGCTGAACTAGACAAGAACTGGGAAGTACTAGCTGAGCCAGTACAAACAGTTATGCGTCGTTACGGCATCGAGAAGCCATACGAGAAGCTGAAAGAGCTAACTCGTGGTAAGCGTGTAGACGGCGAAGCAATGCGTAACTTCATCGACGGTCTTGAGCTTCCTGAGCACGAGAAAGCACGTCTGAAAGAGATGACGCCAGCGAACTATATCGGTCAAGCAATCGAGCTGACAGATAAGCTGTAATCCTCGTGTAACGACCAGATACCTAAAAGGTTGACGCGAAAGCGTCAACCTTTTTTAGTTAGGAGAGTTAGGTCGGGAGAAAATAATTTTAGTTATATGGAATGGATTATTAATTGAAGATCAGCCCCATTTGTTATGGCTGCTTTTGGAAGAACAAGGTTATTGTTCCTACTTCCACACCAAACTTTTTTATTTTCGTTAGATTGAAAACGTGTCTGTCATCCTGACGATAAAGCCAATCATCAAAAGCAACCGTCACTGATGAATCCTCCATTTGTAGCTCAAAGTCATATTGCCACTGTAACGCATTGCCCTGCTCTTCCCCTGTTGCTACACCTATAATATCGTCTGCCTTACCTTCATAACGACCGTCTTCTAATCTAGTGATAACCCAAATTCGCTGGTCCACCTCTCCGTCATCAAACACGAAGTCTTCCACCAGCGTCAGCGTATCACCCGCTACAGTACCCACTATATCGACTTCAAAGCGACGCGTTTGCTGTCCGGTATAATCTTGCACCATCCCCCACGCCTTTATGTCGCCTTCGAAATAACCGAATACGTCAAAAGTCGGTGTAGAAGAGCGGTAATTATCAATGTCTGCGGAACATGCCGAAAGAAAAACAGCTGCCACTAAAGTCGCTGATTTAAAAATTCGTTTAAACACTATCTAACCTGCCCTATCAATTGTTTTCGGAGTTTCGGAAATTCTGTGTTGGGTGATAACCATATAGCCAAAAATGCATCGTTCATTCGTTCGTCTTCAATGATACCAACGTTCTTTACTTGCACGTCCCCAACCTGCTTATAAAAAAGCTGACCAGATTTTCCATCTGTTAGATAAGTAAGCTCGTCACCTTTTTGAATATCAGGAAACATACGATCGAGCTCGCTAATCCAATCTTTTCGATATGAGTCAGTAAAACCCAATTTCGCCCACTGCTCATCCGTCACATCAAGCAGCTGTTGCTTACTGATGTCTCTCTTGTAATTAATTTCCAATGCAAGGGGATGTGGCGATACGTCATCGCTTACGATGAACTTTCCATCAGGCGCTTTTAATCTTGAGTGATAAATATCGAAGATGAACCAAGTAAGTTGGGCTTCTCCAACAGTTTTCCACCCCTTCCAATTCGCAATGTTGCTAGCAGCTTCGCTGTTTCCAACAGGTTGAGCTTGCAGAGCAAAAGAGCCAGTTACTATTACCAACGCAAGCAGCCTAGTCAGTCTCTGAGTTAAGTCTCTCTTCAAGCTTTTCATTTCCGTACACCTTGAGTATCAAGAGCATCATGACGCACCATTCGACAAACAACATTGCCAGTGTAGCGCCAGTGCTAAATCCAAATTCAACGGCTTGGAGCTTATAGCCAGCAAAGTAGCTCGCTGTTCCTCCGAGTCCGCCTACTATTGATACGTAGGTTTTTGGGAAACGGTACAAAATTGACTTGAGTTGATAGGCATACCAGGCGAACAGAATCCAAAGGCACAAAAGCCAAAGGGGTAACCATTGAGTGGCAAACATGAAAATTGAAAATTGCTGATTTAATGTATCAAGCACGAGACCAATCGTGGCGATAACACCAATACTGTTGAGCGAAGATGCGTCAGTTTTCAAACAATATAGTAGGGTTGCCAAAGTAAGGAATAACGTCACCCATTGCCATTGATAGGTTCCAAGCACCGCTGCAAACCAGCAGAGTTGGAACCATGTCGAAGCAAGAAACACCTTCATAACGAACTACGGGCGTTGAAACGTCATGTGAACGGCACTGATCGTGCGAGCCAAAAAGCCACCTTCACAGTAGCTCAAATAGTAGCGCCACATACGCACAAAGCGGTCGTCGTAGCCAAACGAGCGCACTTCATTCTCTGCTCGATTAAAACGTAAGTGCCATTCGTTCAGCGTCTTGGCGTAGTCCAAACCAATATCGAACAAGTCTCGCGTCACTAAGTCACTGTACTTTGTTGTTGCTTGGGTTAGTGAGGTTACCGACGGTAAAAAACCACCCGGGAAAATGTACTTTTGGATAAAGTCGACGTTGTTACTGTAGTAATCGTAACGCTGATCGGCAATCGTAATCGCTTGAATCGCCATCAAGCCACCAGACTTCAATAAAGACTCACAGACCTTAATGTACGAAGGCAGGAATTGTTTGCCCACAGCTTCAATCATTTCAATAGAAACGAGCTTGTCATAAGTGCCGGTTAAGTTACGGTAATCTTCTTTGAGTAGTGTGATTTTATCTTCTAAGCCACGCTCTTTGATTTTTTGCTCCGCGTACGCGTGTTGCTCTTCAGATATCGTTGTTGTGGTGACCTGACAGCCGTATTGTTCGGCCATGTAAATCGCCATAGCGCCCCACCCAGTGCCAATTTCAACAACATGATCAGTGGGCTTCAGCTCAAGTTGCTGACATAGACGATCCATTTTGTTGATTTGAGCCTGCTCTAGAGAGTCGTCCGCATGATTGTAAAGCGCCGACGAGTACAGCATATTGGTGTCAAGGAACGCTTCGTATAGGTTGTTACCCAAGTCGTAATGCGCATGGATATTTTTACGTGAGTTCTCTTCAGAGTTTCTGTTTGACCAATGACTGAACTTGTACAGTATTTTAGTCAACCAACTGCCTTGCTCTTCGAGTTTATCTAGAGCACGCATGTTAAGGGCCATCAGTTTCATTAATGAGGTTAAATCGGGGCTATCCCACCACCCATCCATATAAGCCTCACCAGCAGCAATACTGCCGCCCTGCAAGATCCGTGAATAAAAGCCTGGATGTTTTACCTCTATAGTAGCGACAACAGGTTGACCACTGTACTCCCCATTTGGCGCACTAAGACGCTCGCTTCGCTCTGTCGTTTCCGTCTTAAAACTTTCAATAACTGTTAAGCAGCCGATTTCCATTTTTTGCAGACATTGAAAAATAACTCCGCGAGCCGCTTTTTGCGTTGTCGTCAATTTACGCGGCAATGTCATAGAACTAGTATTTAACATGCAGAATTCTCCTTGTGCTTTTTATTTTTTTTGTCTGTTTTTTCAATATCGGCTTCTATTTCTTCATGCGTTGAATATTTAGGATGAGAATAAAAAGGTGCGCCTTTCACCCAAAGTTTTAATGCGTGCCAATAAATACCAACCATTACTTTTACCGTTTGTATTGGTGTAACGATCAAACACCTCAATAAGGTTTTGCTTGAAAGTGGCTTAGCTTTCATAACCATGGTGGCATCAAAGTGTTTCTCTCCTTTGTGACATTCAAGATGAATATTCAACTTGTCTGTCAAAGGCTTAATTCTCCAGCGGTAGAGTTGGTCAATCGGGTTGAATGGTGAAACATGGAATGCTTTATCTTGTTCCCAACCAAACTTTTCTTCTTCTTTATCTGCTGACACCACGTAGTAATGTCGTTCATTCCAAGGAGTGTTACTCACCTCTGCGAGGAGATACTTCCATTCTCCTTCCGTGTTATAAACGTAGTAGAAATTAACGGGACTGAAATAAAGTCCTAGATAACGCAAGTGACAGACTGCGATTACCTTGCCGGTACAGCGAACACCTGTCAGTTCTTCAATTTTGCTGTGCACTGCCGCCTTGACGCTACCTTCACCAATGTAATCACTGCGCTTGAAGCGAGCCCAATGCCACCAACGCGAACCAAAACCCCATACTTTTTTCTCTAAAGCATCGAGCTCGTCTACATCGATGGCGGGCATAAATAAAGAGTAGTTCAACTCATGATTCACAGGCGTGAATCGACGGTGACGAACGTTGCCTATAAACAATCGGCTGTTCATTTGGCTATCCATATCACGCTGCGCCTTTTTCGAAAGGAACCACATTTTGTTCGCGGTACTTTTCTTCTAGTTCTTTCACAACATCAAGCGCGCTACGCACGCCATCTTCATGAAAACCGTTGTACCAATAAGCGCCGCAGAACCAGGTACTTTGTTTGCCCTGTATCTCATCTTTGCGCTGCTGCGCTGCAATAGACTCAGTGGTGAATACTGGATGATAATAAGTGAACGAACGCAAGACTTTATTTGAGTTAATTTGCTCAGTACTGTTCAACGTTACACAAAACGTATGTTCTGATTGAATATGCTGAAGAATGTTCATGTTATAAGTGAGCGAAGGGAGGCGTTGCTGTTCCTCTTCACTGCCTTCCAATAGGTAGTTCCATGATGCCCATGCTGCCTTACGTTTTGGTAATACGGCAGAGTCGGTATGAAGAACAACTTCATTTGCTTGGTATGTCATATCCCCCAAGATTTCCTGCTCAATTGGGCTGATATCCTCTAGCATTCTCATTGCTTGATCACTGTGACAAGCAAAGATAACGTCATCAAACCAATGCGTTTCTCCGCGAACTTGAACGCCAACCCCTTTTTCGTTGCGAACCACTTTTTCGACAGGACTATTAAGACGAATATTCTCGGCAAAGCCTTTGGTCAATGGTGGAATGTATGAACGTGAACCACCTTTAATCACATACCATTGCGGTCGGTTAGTCACATCTAGCAGACCGTGGTTGAGGAAGAAACGTAAGAAGAACATAAGAGGGAATGCGCGCATGTCAGCTAAAGTCGACGACCAAATCGCAGCACCCATCGGTAAAATGTAGTTATCGGTAAAGAAAGCACTGAATTTGTGTTCGTCAAGGAACTCACCTAACGTCTGAGAGTGCGAGGATTGCTCGCTAGCGAAGCGCTTGGCAAGTTTATTGAAACGAAGTATCTCGAAGATAAATCGATAAAATTTGGGGTTTGCCCAGTTGCGTTTTTGAGCAAACAATGTCGACACTGTGTGGCCGTTGTACTCTAGTCCGTTCCCATCGTTTCTGACACTGAAGCTCATTTGAGTAGGCAGACCTTCAACGCCAATCTCGCTCATCATTTTAATGAAATTAGGGTACGTACGGTCGTTATAGACGATGAACCCAGTATCTATCGCGTATTCTTTACCGTCAAGGCTCACATCAACGGTTGCAGTATGGCCACCGATGTAATCGTTCGCTTCAAACAGCGTTACATCATGTTCTTTATGCAAGTAATAACCACAAGTAAGGCCAGAGATTCCCGTTCCCACAATCGCTATCTTCTTTCTTCCTGCTGTTTTCATTTTTATTCCTTCTTATGATACGAGTTTAGCAGTTAGGCGAGCTTGCCAACTGTATGGAAGTAACGAGATAAAACGTAAAATACTGGTAAATCTCGCTGGGAAATAGATATAGGTCTTGTTGGCGGCTAACTGCTTCCTGATAGAGTCCGACGCTTGCTGAGTAGAAATGATCATTGGCATTTCGAAGTCGTTTTTGTCAGTCAACGGCGTTTCAACAAAACCAGGAAACACCGTTACCACATTGATCCCTTTCTTTTTCAAGTCGACGGCGAGCGTGCGTGCAAAATAACTGACTGCCGCTTTGGATGCGCCGTAAGCTTCAGCACGAGGCAGTGCCACTTCTGATGCGATAGAGCCAACAATAACAATGCGGTGCCCTCTCTCTAAATGCACTTGGCAGCCTTCAACGCAGTTGGCAACACCGACAACATTTACGTTCATCACACGCGCCATGAGTTTCGCGTCGACCACTCCCTCATCCATGTACTCACAATCGCCTGCGTTAAAAACCCATGTGTTTGGCGTAAAGGGCAAATTAGAGAGCGCCTGCTGAGTTTCCTCATAATTTGTCACATCAAACTGCAATGTATGAATTTTGGAGGAAACTGCCTCCAGTTCTGCAAGAACATCTTGATTCCGACCACAAGCAATCACATTCCATTCTGAGTTCGCGTAATCTAGGGCAAGCTGTCTTCCTATTCCGGAGGTGGCGCCTGTGATTAAGATGGTGTTGTTCATTGTCCTAACCTCTGCTTGATGGTTTTAACGACTGAACCAAGTAACGGTAAATGCTCATAGAGCATCTCTCCGAGATCAAAATAGTCTCGGTGATAAATGACCTGACCTTCGCTAAATTTGAGGTGCGAAACACCATTGACGAGAATAGGCGCACCCTTCTGAAGTTTGGGATGCTGAAGGTCCATTGTCCAAGTTAGGAAGCCTGTATCTCCGACTTGTTGATGCTCATGGATTACAAAATCACAACTGATGACGTTGGCATATAATGAGGTGAAATAATCCGAAAGTGCTGGCCATCCTTCTAAACGATGCGCTGCGTCCTCAAATACTACATCTTGGTGATATATATCCTTAAGCAGATGTAAGTTCGCTTTGTTGAGCTTTTGATAGATATTGCCAACAGACTGTATGTCCATTTTTTACTCCTACACGCCCATTAAGTTGTACAAAATTATTATATGTACAAGATAGTTCATTCCACCAAAGTTGTACAAAAATAATTTTGTATAACTTTATTTCTGTAAGTAGTACGTGATGAAGTTCGCACGCGATCAATCGGCGAAAAAAAAAGGCTTGGTCAAAACCAAGCCTTTTCAGCAGATTATGTGCCGTCCTAAATAAGGTTGACACTTTCTCCCCCCAAAATTGGAGAGTGTTATGAAATCAACAACTAAAAGAACTCAGCGCGATTACTCCCTCGCTTTTAAACTCACTGTAG